>JAOUNA010000117.1 GCA_029881215.1 Myxococcales bacterium
GCGGCCACGAGGGCTGCGCGCAGCTTGGGCGAGTTCTCGCGCGGGTCGAGCTCGAGATCCGGATCCACTGCCAGCGCCTGCTCGAAGCGCGCGATGGCCGCCTCGTGGCGGCCGTATGCCACCTCGGCGGTTGCGCTGATCGTCTCGAGCCTGACGCGGCGCGCCGCATCCGGGTCTTCGCGCATGGCTTCGCGCGCCGCGCGCACGAGCTCCTCCGCACGCTCGAAGCGCGCCTCGCGAAGCGCGATCTCGGCCCGCTCCAGGAGAACGTCGACCGCCACCGGCTGGGGCTCCTCAGCGCGCTCCGAGGCGGGCGCGAGTGCCAGAATCTGACCCTCGCGCAGCAGAGTTGGGTCTCGGATCCCATTGCGATCGGCGAGGGCCGCAAGATCAAGCCCGTAGTGAAGGGCAATGCGCCAGAGTGTCTCTCCGGGCTGTACGCGGTGCGTGCGGGGAGCGACGTCCGCCGCGGCGCCGGCCTCGCCAGCGGGCTCGGGCGCAGCGCGAGCCTCCGGCTCTGCGTGCGCCGCGGAACCGGCGGCGAGCAGACCCAGGACGAGCGCGACGCGCCCGGTGATTCGAACGAGCAGAGCGAGCGTGGCGTCCCCCCCTTGGCCAAGCTCGGCTTCATTCTAGTTGAGACGCGCCGGATTGGCCGCGCTGCCATCCGCCGCGCCTGGGGATGTATGCTGTGCGCCGATGCGCTCCGGCGGCTCTTCAGCCCCGCCCGATTTCAAGCCCTGGTGGTGGGAAGCGGCACCCCCGGCTGCTCCGCGCGACGTGCCGTTGCCGCCCGGCGCGGACGTGGCCGTGATCGGATCCGGCTACACGGGCCTCTCCGCGGCGCTCACCCTCGCCCGCGCCGGACGACACGTGGTGGTGCTGGAGGCAAACGCAGCCGGATACGGAGGCAGCAGCCGCAACGGCGGGCAGGTGGGGAGCGGCAACCAGAAGATACCAGTGGCGGAGCTCGTGGGGCGCTTCGGCGAGAAGAGGGCGCGCGCGCTGCTCGAAGAGGGGCTCGCGATGCTGCGTCACACCAGCGAGCTCATCCAGCGGGAAAGCATCGCGTGCGACTTCGCGCGCGTGGGGCGCTTCCGCGGCGCCATCAGCCCCGCCCACTACGACGCAATGGCCCGCGATCTCGACAGCCTGCACAGGATGGTCGGCGTGGCGTTCTTCATGGTTCCGCGCTCGGAGCAACACGCGGAGATCGGAACGGACGCCTATCACGGCGGATCGGTGCTTCCCGACGACGCGGCCCTGCAGCCGGCGCGCTTCCACCGGGGGCTGCTCGAGCGCGCGGTAGCCGCCGGCGTCGAGCTGGTACCGCACACATCCGTGACGTCGATCGAACGCGCGCGAAGCGGCACCGTGGTGCACACCCGCCGGGGCCGGCTCGCAGCCCGAAACGCCATCATCGCCACCAATGGCTACGCCGGGCGCGAATGTCCGCCGCTCGCGCGGCGCATCATGCCCATCGGCAGCGCTATCCTTGCCACGCAGGAGCTCGCGCCGGAGCTCGCCTCGCGGCTGATTCCCAAGGGACGCATCGTCGGCAACACGGCTCGCGTGCTTCACTACTACCGCCTTTCCCCCGACGGGCGGCGCATGCTCTTCGGAGGCCGCATGGCGAGCGAACACGCCACCAGCGACGTGCGCGATTTCGCTCCGCTCCACCGCGAGATGATCGGCCTCTTTCCGGAGCTCTCGTGCGTCGCGATCACGCACTGCTGGAGTGGCTACGTGGGCTACACCCGAGACGTCTTCCCGCATCTCGGCGTGCGAGACGGCATCCACTTCGCCATGGGCTACTGTGGAACGGGCGTTGCGCGCGCCGTCTACTTCGGCCACAAGATTGCGCTCAAACTGCTGGACCGCCCGGACGGAAGGACCGCCTTCGACGACCTGCCCTTCCACGCCTTCCCGTTCCACGCACTGGCGAAGCGGCTCGTTCCGCTGGCGGTGAGCGGGCATCGCGCGCGCGACTGGCTCGATCGGCGCGGCTAGACGCGAGCTAGCGGATCTGCGCCAGGTAGTCCGGCAGCTTGCTCGAGTCCATCAGCGTGCGCCAACCGAGTGCACCCCGCGCGGTCACGCGCTCCTCCCAGGCCGCGATGCGCCGCCGGAAGACGTCCGGATTGGCCGTGTCCTCCGTCAGCTGCTTCACGTTCATCGCGATCACCTGGATGCCCTCGAACTCCCGCTCGCCCATCGGACGGAGCGAGCCCTTGGGCAGCTCCTCGCGCATGTCGCTGAAGATCAGCATCACGCGGCTCCCGGCCCCGACCTCCGACAAGTACTCGGCTCCGAGCATCATCGCGCCGGGAATGTCCGTGAACTCCGACGCAACCGCTCCCTCGGCGAACGCGTCGAGCCGGCGCGCCAGGGCCAGCTTCTGGGCGTTGGCGTGGGAGGGCCGCGCATCGAGCGTGAGCAGGGCCTCGACGTTCTCCTTCTCGTAGCTCTCGCTGTCGATGCGAATCACGATCAGGGTGTCGCCGGGCACCATGTTCGGCAGGATCTCGCGCTTCAGATGCGCGACGGCTTCGCGCTTCTCGTCTGCGTACGTGCCGGACACATCGATCAGCGCGCAGATCGCCTGGTCGTAGCGCTGAGCACCGTTGCAGCCGACGAGGAGCAGGGCCATGCCGAGAGCCGCATTGCGCCACCTCATGTCCGCACCTCGCCGCTCGAGAGCGCGCGCTCGCGATTCGCCACTTCCAGCTTGCGCTGCGCGCGAGAAGGAGGTGCCTCCTCGACCGATCGGGAACGCACGCCGCGCTCGATCCGCAGCGGCACGCTGATATAGACGTCGTACAGGCTCACGGATGCGCTCGCCCCCGCGCGCGACGCGTGCGCAAACGCGCGCGAGATGTGTCCGAGGCCGGCCAACGTCACCGCCGCGCCGGAAGCGGCCACGTGGCGCCCGCTGTCCAGCAACATTTCCAGCGGCACCGCGGTCAGCGCGAGGATCCAGGGCAGGATGAAGCCGAGCACGGCCTGACCAATGAGCGGAATCTGCGAGGTGCTGGCACGCTGGATCACCGGGCTCGCCGCATCGGCGAGCGCCAGCTTGAGCGCGGCGTCCGCCTCGACGATCTGCTCGCGCAGGATCGCGAGCGAGCTCTCCACACACGCGAGGAACAGCAGTCCGCCGAGTGCGAGCGAGAGGATCAGCCTGCGGCGCGCGGCCGGAACATGCGCCAGCTTCGGAAACAGATCCGTGATGCCCAACATGTCCATCACGAAGAAGCCGAGCGCTGTCTCCATCAGCACGATCACCAGAGCAGACACGCTCGAAACCGGGACCCCTCCGATGCGCGCGCCGGCCGGCACCAGTTCCGACATCGGCAGCGCGATGAGCTGGAAGTTGATGAAGGCGCCGCCGAAGGCGATGGTCAGCACGATCAGAGAGACGCAGAAGAGCTTGACGGCCGAGTAGGTGAGCGTCCGCGCGGCCCGCTCCTGATCCGTCCGGATGCGCTCGTAGTCGTCGGCGAACGTGGAGATACGCATCGTCTTCTCCAGCGCCTGTGCGACCGACTCGTGCATCCTCGACATCAGGTTCCGCAGTTCCTTCCAGTGGCGGAGCATGCCGCCGAGCACCTTGTGCCGCTTCGCAGTATCGACCCGATAGGCGCTGAGCGCGCGCTTCTCGGCGTCGCGCAGCGAGGTGCGGATGCCTTCGAGGATCTTGTGGACGTTGGGGTCGCCGTTCGACGGAATCGAAGCGATCGACTCCACCGCGCTCGTCCAGCCCGGCACCTCCGGCGGCGCGTTGCCGCACTCGCGATAATCGGCTTGGGCGTGGTTGAGCAGATCGTCCAGGCGGCGATGCAGCCCCGCGTAGCGCTCGACCTGTTCCGAGAAGCCGCTGTCCACGCGCTGGAACTCCCGATCGAGCTTGCTCTGCGTCTCGAGCAGGCCGGCCGCGAGCAGACTCGCGCGATTGCGCTCGCGGACGCTCTCGGATGCGAGTCCGCAGCGCTCCGCCAGCTTGCCGAAGCCGTCTTCGAGGCTCTTTCCGATGCCTTTGAGCAGCTGCAGCATCGGCTCGCGCGCAGCCCACAGGAACACACTGCTGACGAGCCATAGCACGAAGAGCGAGAGCGCCGGCTTGTCCGGCCAGAGATAGAGAATGTCCATGGAGATACTCCTGGAAGGGGCCTTCCCGATCGGCCGCATCGCGCTGCGCGAGTGTGATCGGGGACACGGCAGCGAAGCCGCAAGCAGCCGGCAATGTGTGCGCAGGCGCAGCGCGGCTCGCCCGCCGCGCAGGGCGAGCAGACGGGCGCGCTCCAGTAGAATGCCCGGGCGCGGGCGGGACGCGGGCGCCGACGCTGCACGCGAACGGCGCGGAACGGAGGAACACGGCGATGCAGCAGAAGCGGAATTCTTCGCGGCGCACAGCGGGCTCGACACGCCTCGCGGGCGTGGTCGCCGCGCTCATGCTGGCGTGCAGCCGCTCCGGCGTCGCTCCGCCCGCCGCCACCCCGCAGGACCTTGCGGACCTCGCGCTGCTCGACGGCGTGATCCTGACGATGGACGCGAACGAGACGGTCGCGCAGGCGCTCGCGATTCGCGACGGCGTGATCCTCGCCGTCGGATCCAACGCAGCGATCCTCCCGCGCGTGGGCGAACACACCGAGGTGCTGCAGCTCGGCGGACGCGCCGTCACGCCCGGCCTCATCGACTCCCACTGCCACTTCGCCGCCGGTGCGATCGATCGCGAGGCCAAGCTCGATCTCGGCTATCCGGCCACGGGCGCGATTGCCGACGTGGTGGCATCGGTGGCGGCTGGCGTCGCGCAGCGGCGCGCCGGCGAGTGGGTGGAGGGAAGCGGCTGGGACGAAGGCAAGCTCGCGGAGCGACGCTATGTCTACGCCTCCGACATCGATCCCGTGTCGCCGGACAACCCGGTCTGGCTGGTGCACACCATGGGCCACTACGGAACGGCGAACGCGCGCGCGCTCGAGCGGGCGAACATCACCCGCGACACAGCGGACCCCCCCGGCGGCAGCATCGATCGCTACCCCGACGGCACACCCACGGGCGTGCTCAAGGAGACGGCCATGGATCTCGTGTCGGGAGCGATTCCCGAGCCGACGGACGCGCAGATCCGCGCCGCCATCGCGAACCTCGCGGGAGACTTCAACGCCGAGTGCATGACCGCGCTCAAGGATCCAGGCATCGACGACGCGCTCTGGCAGGCCTATCAGCGCGTGAACGCCGAGGGCGCGCTCACGGTGCGCGTGTTCGCGCTGTGGAGCGCGGGGAGGAGCGTGGAGGAGGCGCAGCGGCTGGCGCGACGCGTCGGCCCCTTTACGCATCCCGATCGCTCGACGGGTGACGACCGACTGATCTCGGGCGGCATCAAGATCGTGCTCGACGGCAGCGGCGGAGCGCGCACCGCCTGGCTGTACGACGCGTGGAATCGCGAATACGACCAGGTCGACCGCGGCAACCGCGGCTATCCCCTGATCGATCCGCAGATCTTCCGCGAGCAGGTGATGCTGTTCCACGCCGCGGGTCTGCACGTGGGCGTGCACGCGATTGGCGATCGGGCGATCGACTGGACCCTGGACACCTACGCCGAAGCGCTGGCGCAGACGCCCACCTACGGTCTGCGCCACGGCGTGATCCACGCGAACCTGCCGACCGCGCACGCCCTGGAGCGGATGGCGACGCTCCAGAAGCAGTACGACGCGGGGATTCCGGAAGTCTCACCCGGCTTCATGTGGTGGATCGGCGACACCTATGCGGGAAACTGGGGCCGGGAGCGCAGCCTCGGACTCATTCCGCTGCGCACCTTCCTGACGCGGGGCATCCGTTGGGGCTCGAGCTCCGACTACCCCGTGACGCCCTTCCCGGCGCGTTACGGCATCTGGGCTTCGGTCGCGCGGAAGACGCTGCTCGGCGTGTACGGCGCCAATCCGTACGGGATGACACAGGCCGTCGACGTGCAGAGCGCGCTGCACGCGTACACGGACTGGAACGCCCGCCAGCTCTTTCTCGAAGAGAAGATCGGCTCGCTCGAGCCGGGCAAGTACGCCGACGTCGCGGTCTGGGACCGGCACCCCGGGGAGATCGACACGGACGCGATCCAGGACATGCGCTGCCTGTTGACGCTGCTCGAGGGAAAGATCGTGCATCGCGCGGCCGGCGCGTCCTTCGCCGCCGCTCCTGGCACCCTGGGTGGCGCGCCGATCCCCGCGCGGTGATACACTCCGCCCCGATCTTCGCGCGGTTGCGGCAGCTTCCAGGGGGTCCGCGCGATCGCACGGCGCACAGCGCTCAGGCCGCCGGGCGGGACCGGAGCCGAGGTAGGCCGCGGCGTCGCGGACGCAGGCCCGAGCCCGGTCGCGGCCGGCGCACACACGAGGAAGAGAATGAAGATGCAGCGACGCTTCGCCAGACGACTCACGGTGATCACGATCCTCCCCGGGCTGCTGTGGGCCTGCACGACCGACCCGTTCACGGGGGAGAAGAAGGTCTCGAAGACCGCCGCGGGGGCGGCGATCGGCGCGGCGACGGGGGCGGCGATCGGCGCGCTCACCGGGCGCGACCGAGGCAAGCGGGCGGCGATCGGTGCGGGCGCGGGCGCCCTCACGGGTGCGGCGGTGGGCGGCTACATGGACGTCCAGGAGGCCAAGCTGCGCAAGACGCTCGAAGGCACCGGGGTGAGCGTGACGCGCGTCGGTGACGAGCTCGTGCTGAACATGCCCGGCAACGTCACCTTCGCGCTCAACAGCGCCGACATCAAGGCGGATTTCTACCCGGTGCTGAACTCCGTGACGCTCGTGCTCAAGGAGTACACGAAGACGCTCATCGAGGTGACGGGACACACCGACAGCACGGGTACGGCTTCCTACAACCAGCAGCTCTCGGAGCGCCGCGCCGCCAGCGTCGGCCAATACCTGGTGAGCCAGCAAGTCCAGCGAGAGCGCGTCCTGACCGAAGGCTTCGGTGCGCGCATGCCCGTCGCGAGCAACGAGACGCCGGAAGGACGCCAGCAGAATCGGCGCGTCGAGCTGCGCCTGGTCCCGCTCACGGCTTCCTGAGCCCGGCGGTGCCAGGGTCCGCAGGACATCGAGCGCGTGCGGCGCAGGCCGCGGCGGTCCGGAGTGGCTCCACCCCGGCGCCGGCTCCCGGACTCACTCCGCTTCGAATCGCTCGAGATACCAGCGGGTGACGTCGGCCACCTCGGATTCCTGGGGCAGCAGGACACCGTGATGGTGCGCGCGCGACGCAATGCCCTGCTGCACCGCCTCACACACCCGCCAATCCTGACCGCCGAGAAGATTCATGAACTCAACAGCGTCCCCGGGGTCGAAGTCGGCGCGCGCCAGGGTCTCGGGCTCGAAGAGCCACTCGGAGACGATGCGGGTGCGCGTCGCGCTCACCGGCCACAGCGCGCGCACACAGACGTAATCGGGAAACAGGTAGAGCAGCAGGTTCGGCAGGAGGAGCTCTGCGTGGTAGCGCTGGAGCGGCCGATCCCGCAGCGCCGCGAAGATCGGACGCCGCGTGGTGCCGCTGCGCGTCGAGGTGCACGCGCCCTCGCGATAGGCGGGCGGCTCCGATCCCACCGTGTCCACCTCGCCCGTGCGGTAGAACGGCACGAGATCGACGAGCTCGGGATGCACGCCGGGGCAGTGGTAACACTCCATGAAGTTCTCGACGAGGATCTTCCAGTTGGCTGCGACGCTCTCTTCCTCCCGGGCGCCGACGCGCAGCGAGGCGAGCGGAAACGGGCGGGCGCGTTCGGGAAGCGCGCCGAGCTGGGCGTGGAGCGCCTCGCCCTCCGGCTCGAGGCGCAGGAACACGAAGCCCTGCCAGGTTTCGACGGCCACGGGGTACAGGGAGAACGCCTCCTTCGAAAAAGCCTCGTCTCCGCGCAGATACGGAACGCCGCGCAGCGCACCGTCCAGGGCGTAGCTCCAGGCGTGATACGGACAGCGGATGGCACCCTGGAGATGTCCCGAGGCGTCCGCGCAGAGCCGCGCGCCCCGGTGCCGGCACACGTTGTAGAAGGCGCGCAGGGCGCCTTCGCGGTCGCGCACGACCAGGACGCTCTCGCCGCCCAGCTCGAACGTGAAGTAATCGCCCGCGTGCGCCGCGCGCTCCTCTCGTCCGGCGAGAACCCAGGAGCGGAAGAAGATGCGCTCGAGCTCGCGCTCGAGGACTTCGGGATTCCGGTAATAGCTCCCGGCGAGTGTGGGCACCCAGCACGAAGACACCGCGCTCCCTCCGACGCATGCGATGCGGACGGGACACTACCGGATCGGCGCGGATCCGAGCGGCTCGAGAGGTATGAAGCCTCACGACGCGCTGACACGGGATTCCCCATGGGGACCAGCTGTGACTCAGGCCTGCGCAGGCGAGCACCATGCGAGACAGTGCTTGACGTTTCCGAGAGCTGCGGGGGATACTCAACAAGAGGATCCTGCGAGGAGCGCGCCATGTTGGCCGCCCGACCTGCTTCTGCCATTGCAGGCCGGGGAATTACGGCGGGGAACGCGGCGCGGGATCACGGGTCGATAATCGAACGCAATCAGAGGAGATGAGAGCATGTTAAGAGCTTCGAGAATGCTTGCGATTGGCGCCGTGGCGCTCGGCTTCGCGTGGAGCGCCCAGGCCGGTCCGGCAATGTTCAGCGCGTCGTTCATCGCCCACGCTTGGGGCAACGACGTCACGAGCGGCACGGCCCCGCCCTACACGGCTTCGGAATTCACCGCGGCACCGCTCGGGCAGGACTGCCAGTACGCCACGCCGTACAAGGGGACCCCGACCCATCCGAAGAGCTATCGCTATTGCCCGGAGTCCGTCATGCAAGCCGGTGCGCCGGCGGTCGGACCGCGGGCGGGCGGGCCCTCGATGATCACCACGACCGCCCCGGGCGTGGGCGGCAAGATCATCATGCCGCAGTCGGCCTTCGGCATCACCACCACCGGCTTCCTGCCCACCTACTACCCGTACCTGCAGAGCAACACGTACGCGACCTTCGTGAACGATGCGGGCAGCTTCTTCGCGGGCGGCGGACCGGGCAATATGACCAAGGTGGGCAAGGGCCAGCAGGCCGGCACCTGGATCATCAACCAGGGCCCGAACCAGTTCGGTGGCGCCATGGGTCTGCTTGGCAAGTACGGCGCCATCGCCAAGTACGTGGTGCCCGGAATTGCCGGCACCTACGAAGGCACGGGCACCTGGAACGTGATCGTGGCGATGGGTCGCTGCTTCGAGTGCACGCCCGTCAGCTTCACGGCGATGGGCAAGGCGAGCAACTGGCTGAACCCGTTCGACAAGACCCAGGCGTACATCAACAACATCAACGGCAAGGCCAGCACGCTGGCGGCACGCGGCACGG
>JAOUNA010000337.1 GCA_029881215.1 Myxococcales bacterium
CTGCGCCTGCTGCGCAACGACGGGGGCAACGCCGGCGCTCAGCTCAAGGTCCGACTCGTGGGCACCAAGACCAACCCGAGCGGCCTCGGAACGCGCGTGGAGGTGCGCGCGGCCGAGTTCTGGGCGGTGCGCTCGATCTCGGCGCTCCCCATCGAGATCGGTCTCGGCGGCGCGCAGCAGCTCGACTCGGTGCAGACGGTCTGGACCAACGGCGTGGTGGACAATCAGATCCAGCTCTCCCCCTCGCGCGAGCCGCTGACCATCGTGGAGCGGCTGGTCGCGGCCGGCTCCTGTCCCTTCCTCTACGCGTGGGACGGCCAGCGCTTCCGCTTCGTCACCGACCTGCTGGGCAACGCGCCGCTCGGCCTCTCGCTGCAGCGCGGAGAAATCCTCGACGCGGACCCGGACGAGTTCGTATGGCTGGGTGACACCCGCAACTTCGTGCCGCGCGACGGTGGCTACGCGCTCCAGGTCACCGACGAGATGCGCGAGGTGCTGTATCTGGACCAGGTCCGGCTCGTCGCCGTCGACCACCCGCCCGGGATCGAGGTGCATCCGAACGATCGCCTGATGCCCGCGCCCTTCCCCGCCTCGGAGCTCGTGCCCCTGCACGCGCCGCGGCTGCCGCGGGCGGCGCGCGGCGACGACGGCGTCGATCGAACCGCTGCGCTGCGCGCCATCGACGGCGAATTCGCGGTGCCGGGGCCCCTGCTCCCGCCGCCCCTGCGCGGCCTCACGCGCCCGCTGACGCTCACGCTCGATTTCGGTCCCCTCGATGACTTGCGCGCGCCGGTGCTGGCCCTGACCGGGTGGCTGCAGTACGGCGACGCGAGCACCAACATCGCGGCGTCCCAGAATCGGAGTCTGGCGCTGATTCCCACGACGCTCGAGATGGAGAGCGCGGATGGACGCTGGCACCCCGTGCACGTCCGCGTGGGTGCGCCGGCGGGCAAGACCAAGACCATCGCGGTCGACCTCTCGGGCGCGCTGCTGCCGGACGTGCGGCGGTTGCGGCTGCGCAGCAGCTTCGAGCTGCGCTGGGATCGCATCGCGCTGCTGGAACGCCTGCCGGCGAGCACCGTCGCGATGCACGCGGCGCGGCCCGCGGCGGCAGAGCTCCGCTGGCGCGGCTTCTCGGAGATCCGTTCGCGCGCGGCGCATCACCCGACCACACCCGACTGGGACAGCGTTTCCCAGCGCCCGCCCTGGCGCACCACACCCGAGGGATGGGTGACGCGCTACGGAGACGTGCGCGAGCTCGTGACGGAGCGCGACGGAGCGCTCGCCATCCTCAACGGAGGCGACGCCCTGGCGCTGCGCTTCGCGGCCTCCGATTTCCCGCCGCTACCGCCGGACATGGCGCGCAGCTTCTTCTTCTACTCCGTGGGCTGGGACAAGGACGGGGACCACAACGTGCTGGACGGCGATCGGGTCGAGCCGCTGCCGGAGGTCGCGGAGGCCGACGACGGCTGGCGCATCCGCTACAACACCCGCTGGGTGCCGGCGCGGTGGTCCGCGCACGATCCGCAGAGGCGAGAGAGCGCGCGCACGCGCGTACCGTGAAGACCCCGAGCGAAGACTCGGCATGGGATGAGACGATGCGCAATCGGGAACACGTCGCACTCCGACCCGCAGTCCTGGCGCTGTGGCTCGCGCTGCTTCAGATCGGATGGATCGGGTGTGGCGACGAGCGGGCCGCAACGCTCGACGAGATCAAGACCCGCAGCGCCTGGCTCGACGAGACGGTCTGGGCGCGCGAGATGCTGGCGCAGCAGTACGAGGCAACGCTGACCGCCCTGTGGGACGAACTGGTGGCTGCCAATCGGCGCGACAATCCCGCCGCGAAGGTGCAGATCCTCTCTTCGATCGATTTCGAGACGCTGACGGTCGGCAGCCCGCGGCGCGTCGAGACGCTCGATCACGGCATCGAGCGCTTCGAGATGGGTGCGCCGCACGCAGCGCTCACGCCCGAGATGTGGACCGCCCGGCTCCAGGAGCTGGCGGGCGCCGGCTACCGACTGGTCCAATCCGAGTGGCAGCACGAGCGCTTCGATCCCGCGAGCGATCGATCGCCGGCGCGCTCGCAGGTCGCGGTCGTGCTCCACATCGCGAACGAGAAGATGCAGCGGCGCATCATCCTCGAGGGCGAGCTGGCGGTCGAGTGGTCGGCGCGCCGCGATGCGCGCGACCATCCGATTCCCGCGAAGATCGACGCGACCGCTCTGCGCATGCTGGCACGCGACGGTCCCGTGCCGTTCCAGCGCATCCTCACCTATCAACGCCGCGAGCGAGACAGGCTGTCGGGAATCCATCCCGTGCTGCTCTACGACCTGGACAAGGACGGGCTCGCGGAGATCGTGCTGGTGCGCGGCTCGCGCGTGCTCTGGAACGAGGGCGGCGGCCAGTTTCGCGAGGCGCTCCTGCTCGACAGCCCCTACGGACTCACGGCGACGATGC
>JAOUNA010000338.1 GCA_029881215.1 Myxococcales bacterium
CTGGGGCGCCTCACCGAGATCGCCCAGTTCGAGGACATCATCGTCAAGACCGGCGAAGACGGCCGCGTCGCCCGGGTGCGCGACGTGGCGCGGGTCGAGCTCGGCGGCAAGTCCTACGACGTCTTCTCCGAGCTCTCGGGCGACAGCGCAACCGCCATCGCCATCTACCAGCTCCCCGGCGCCAACGCCCTCGACGTGGCGGATCGCGTCACCGCCACCATGGAGCGGCTCGCCGCGAGCTTTCCGGACGGCATGCAGTGGAAGATTCCCTTCGACACCACGATCTTCGTGCGTCAGTCGATCCGCGAGGTCTACGTCACGCTGTTCCAGGCAGCCCTGCTGGTGTTCCTGGTCATCTATGTCTTCCTGCAGGACTGGCGCGCCTCCCTGGTGCCCGCCGTCACCATTCCGGTGTCGCTCGTCGGCACCTTCGCGGTGATGGCGGCGCTCGGCTTCTCCGTGAACCTGACCACGCTCTTCGGACTGGTGCTGGCCATCGGCATCGTGGTGGACGACGCCATCGTCGTGGTGGAGAACACCGCCCGACACATCGAGGTGACGAAGCTCGAGGCGCGCGCCGCCGCCATCCGCGCCATGCAGGAGGTGACGGGGCCGGCCATCGCCACCACGCTGGTGCTGCTGGCGGTGTTCGTGCCCACGGCCTTCCTGCCGGGCATCACCGGGCAGCTCTACAAGCAGTTCGGTCTGACGATCGCCACCGCCACGGTCTTCAGCACCATCAACGCGCTGACGCTGAGCCCCGCGCTGTGCGCGCTGCTGCTGCGGCCGTCGGCTCCCCCCGAGCAGCGCAACGTCTTCTTTCGCGTCTTCAACCGGATGTTCGAGCGGGGCGAGGGCCTCTACGAACGCACGGTGCGCAACGTGCTGCGGCGCGCGGCGCTGGCCATGTTCGGCTTCGCCGCGCTGGCGCTGTGCTCGGGCCTTGGCTTCGGCGCGCTGCCCACCGGCTTCCTGCCCGAGGAGGACCAGGGCTACCTGGTAGCGGGTCTGCAGCTGCCGGATGCCGCCTCCCAGGAACGCACGCGCGCGGCGGTGGCGAAGATGAACGCGATTCTGCGCAACACGCCCGGCATCGCGGAGTGGGTCACCATCGGCGGATTCTCGCTGCTCGACGCCACCAATGCCTCCAACACTGCGACCTTCTACGTGATCATGAAGGATTGGTCCGAACGGCCCGGCGCGGAGGGCAGCCAGCAGGCCATCCTGGCCCATCTGCGCCGCCAGTTCTTTGCCCTGCAGGACGGCGTCGCCTACGCCTTCGTGCCGCCGGCCATCACCGGACTCGGCAATGCCGGCGGATTCCAGCTCGAGGTGCAGGACCGCGGCGGCCTCGGCTTCGGAGCGCTCCAGCAGACCGCCGCCGAGATGGTGGCGGACGGCAACGCCCAGGCCGCCCTGGTGGGGCTCAACAGCACCTTCCGCGCAGGAGTGCCGCAGCTCTTCGTCGACGTCGACCGCACCCAGGCGAAGACCATGCGCGTTCCGCTGGGCAACATCTTCGGCGCGCTACAGGCGTATCTCGGCTCTGCATACGTTAATGATTTCAATAAGTTCGGTCGTACCTATCAGGTAAAAGTTCAAGCTGATCACGAGTTCCGCGTGGAGCCCAAGGACATCGAGCGCTTGTACGTGCGCAACCAGGACGGGAGCATGGTGCCGATCGGCGCCGTGGTCGACGTGAGCGAGACCCTCGGCCCGCAGATCGTGCGCCGCTACAACCTGTATCCCTCGGCGGCGATCAACGGCCAGGCCGCACCGGGGCACAGCTCAGGGGAGGCGCTCGCGCTCATGGAGACGATGGCGGAGCGGAAGCTGCCCCAAGCCATGGGGACCGAGTGGACGGGCATGTCTTTTCAGGAGAAGCAGGTGGGCGGCGAGGCGGTGCTGATCTTTGCACTCGCCATCACGCTGGTGTTCCTGGTGCTGGCCGCGCAGTACGAGAGCTGGACGGCGCCCGTGGCCATCATCTTGGCGGTGCCCTTCGCCTTGCTCGGCGTGGTGATCGCGCTGTGGATGCGCGGGCTCGCGAACGACGTCTACACGCAGATCGGCGTGGTGCTGCTCATTGGATTGGCGTCGAAGACCGCCATCCTGATCGTGGAGTTCGCCCGGGAGATCCGCAGCGGCGGCAAGGACATTCACACCTCCGCCGTCGAGGCGGCGCGGCTGCGCTTCCGCCCGGTGTTGATGACGGCCATCTCGTTCGTCTTCGGCACGCTGCCGCTGATCGTCGCCACCGGCCCCGCGGCCGCCAGCCGCCAGGCGGTGGGCACGGCGGTCTTCGGCGGCATGCTGGTGGCCACGTTCTTCACGGTCATCTTCGTGCCGCTGTTCTTCCTGGTCTTCCAGGGCCTCGGCGAGCGCTACTTCAGCGAGGGCGCGCGTGCGGCGGCGCCCGAGCCGGCGCCAGCGCCGACACAG
>JAOUNA010000339.1 GCA_029881215.1 Myxococcales bacterium
GCGTCAATGCGTCAACGATATAGAGAACTCAATGTTTTCAATAAGATGAGAATATTCTGCTCAGTGGAGAGAGGCGATCCTGCGACGCATCGGGACGCGCTGCGGCATGGCGGAGCCGGGGCGCGCTGCCGGCGTGAGGCGGCATCGCAGACACTCCCTGGCCCCCGCACCGAGACTTCTGGAAGCCCCGGGCCCCACGCTCGCCGGCTCACTCGCTGCGGGCGCCTTCCAGCGGCGCGCGGAGGGGCTCGGCGGGGTAGGTCGGACCGTCGCCGCGCAGCATCTGGGCTGCCCGCTCGGTCAGCGCCTGGAGTCCCTGGCGGCGCAGTGCCGACACCGCGACCCCGCCGTGGCGCGCCGCGAGCGCGGCGCCGGCACCGGGCGGCAGGCGGTCGACCTGGTTGAAGACCAGCAGCTCCGGCGCCGCCTCGAGGCCGATCTCGCGCAGCACGACGCGCACCGCTTCGATGCGGCGCTCCACATCTGCAACCGTCGCATCCACGACGTGCAGCAGGAGATCGGCGCCCTCGAGCTCCTCGAGCGTGGCGCGGAATGCGGCGACCAGATCGGCCGGAAGATCGCGGATGAAACCCACCGTATCCGTCACGATCACTTCCTGGTCCTGCGGGAAGCGCAGGCGTCGGGACGTGGGATCGAGCGTGGCGAACATCTTGTCCGCCACGAACACCTCTGTCTGGGTGAGCGCGCGCAGCAGCGTGCTCTTGCCCGCGTTCGTGTAGCCCACGATCGACAGGGTCGGCATCTCGCGGCGCGTGCGGCGCTTGCGCCGGGCCTCGCGCTGGCCGCGCAGCTGCTTGAGCTCGCGCTCGAGCCGCGTGATCCGATCGCGCACGCGGCGGCGATCCACCTCGAGCTTCGTTTCGCCGGGGCCCCTGCCGCCGATGCCACCGGCCAGGCGCGACAGCGATACATCGGCGCGTTGAGCGAACCGCGGCAGGTGGTAACGCAGCTGGGCGAGCTCGACCTGCAGCTTGCCGTCTCGCGTGCTCGCTCGCTGGGCGAAGATGTCGAGGATCAGCTGGGTGCGGTCGATCACGCGCAGCTCCAGGCGCTCGGAGAGATTGCGCGCCTGCGTCGGCGTCAGGTTCTGATCGAAGATGATCAGGTCGACGTCGCTCTGGAAGGCCCGGATCACGAGATCCTGCAGCCGGCCCGGGCCCATCAGGAACTTGCGATCGACCTGCGGCCGATGCTGCGTGACGACATCGACCACTTCCACGCCCGCGGATGCCGCGAGCTCCACGAGCTCATCGATCTGGGGCTCGATGTCGTGGGGTCTGCGGCCGGCGGTGACCGAAACCAGGATGGCGCGCTCGCCGCTGCCCACCGCGCGCGTGCGGTCCTGGCGCGCGAGCTCCTCCTCGCGCGCACGGATCCAGTCGCGGAAGTCGAAGTCGAGCCCGGACGGCGGCGTCGGGTCGAAGTGCTCGATGCCCTGTCCGTCGCGGTTCGCCGGGCGCAGCGCAGCCACGTGCGCGAGTCCCGGAAGACCGTCGGCCCGGGTCTCCACGGCGACCATGGCGTCGAGGCGCAGCAGAGCGAGGTCGGTCTCGTCGTCCCGATCGAGCGGCTCCTCGCCGACGTGGGTGTGAATGCAGCGCAGGCCGCGCAGTCGCCCCCGCCCGGCGCGCAACCGGCCCCAGTCGGGCATCTCGATGCGGCGCGCATCCCCCACCATCACGTGGCTGACGGCCCCGCGTCGGTCCACCAACACGCCGACCTGACGACCGGTGTCGGACGTGAAATCGGTGAGGTGGCGGGCAAACTCCTGGTTGAGCAGGCGCTCCGGCGGCAGGCGGCGCCGGGCCAGGCGCTCGAGCTGGCGGAGCTGGCTGGCCTTCAGGCCGTGTGTGTTGCCGAAGATGTGGATGGGAGGATCCCCCGATCGGGGCGCGACGTCACCCCGCCAGCGTAGCGCGGCCGGGCAGCGCCGCGGCGTAGCTGGCCTCTATCGTCACTGATCCCCTCGGGGAGAGTGATTCCGCCGCGAAGCCAGGTAATTTCGCGAGCGCGCACATCGCGCCCCGAGCGCTCAGCCTGGTGCGGACGCTGGCCGAATCGGGGGTGGGGAGAAGGCACTTGGTCGACAGCGCAGGACATCTCGCGGCGCTGATCCTTGCGGCGGGCAAGGGCACCCGCCTCAAGTCGCGCCTGCCGAAGGTCCTGCACAGCGTGTGCGGAGACCCGCTGCTCGCCTTCGCGCTCACCGCTGCAGAGTCGCTCGCTCCCGAGCGCAGCCTCGTGGTGATCGGCCACGAGGCGGAGAGTGTGCGCGCGCGCTTCGCCGGGCGCGCCGAATTCATCACGCAGGCGGAGCAGCGAGGCACCGGGCATGCCGTGCAGCAGTGTCAGCAGCCGCTTGAGGGATTCCAGGGAGACGTCCTCATTCTCTACGGCGATACGCCCCTGCTGCGC
>JAOUNA010000118.1 GCA_029881215.1 Myxococcales bacterium
GACCGTGCTCGAGGAGCGAAACAATCCGGTATCGCTGAGCGCCCAGCTGCTCAGCAGCGTGTAGGCGGTGCCGGCTTCCTGCGGCCCCCAGGTGATGTTCAGCACGCTGTTCGCGGCGATGGCGCCGCGCAGCGCATCTGACTCGAAGAACTCGTCGAGCAGATCGGCGCAGGGCATTGGCAGGATGCGCAGGATCTCGGTGGCGCGCTTGCGGCCGAGGCGCCGCGCCGCCGCCAGCAGGCCGCGCCCGCTCAGCAGATCGCGAAACCCGACTTCGGGCAGATCCAGCGGTGCCATCTCCATCAGCGCGCGCACGGCGCCGGCGACCTTGCCCATCAGATCGACGAATGCGGGATACGCGTCGGCGTCGGCTCTGGAAGCGCGCGCAATCTCCTGGACGGTCCGCGCCGTGTCTCGCCAGATGGTCAGGTGCGACCCGTCGGGCTGCGGGCAGAACGCCACCGGATCCGTGTGCAGGGTCTCGACGTGGGCGTCCAGCTTGAGGTCGCGCCGGACTCTGGCCGACAGGTCGCCGCAGCCGTCGCTGACCGGCGACGCCTTGAAGCCGGGGAAGATCTCCTCGGTCACGGCGATGCCTCCGATCGCGTCGCGCTTCTCGAGCACCAGGACGCGGCGGCCGGCTTTCGCCAGGTAGGCCGCCGCAACCAATCCATTGTGCCCGGCTCCGATGATGATGACGTCGTAGTTGCTCACGGGAATGCTTCCTATCTCGTGAAGTTGTGTCTCGTTGATGCCGTGTCCCTCGGAGATGCGCGAAGCGCGGATCCCCCGAGGCGCCTCAGAGCCGCCCGCCGAGGATCTCTCTCGCCGCCATTCGGCCCGGTCCGGAGGTGATGCCGCCGCCGGGATGGGTGCCCGAGCCGCACTGCCAGTAGTTGCGGATCGGCGTTCGATAGTCGGCCCAGCCGACGGCGGGTCGGAAGAAGAAGAGCTGATCGAGGGTCAGCTCTCCCTGGAAGATGTTGCCCTCCGTCAACCCGATCTTGTCTTCGAGGTCCCAGGGCGTGAGCACCTGCTTGTGCAGGATGATGTCCTTGAGATTCGGGCAGAATTCGGAAAGCGTGTCGATCACCGCGTTGCCGAATGCCTCCCGCTGCTGGTCGCGGTTTCCGTACTCCTGCATTTCGTAGGCGGCGTATTGCACGAAGATGGACATCACGTGCTTGCCGCGTGGCGCCATGCTGGGATCGACCATGCTGGGGACCTCGACTTCCATGCAGGGCCGTCTCGAGAAGCCCCCGTACTTGGCGTCGTCGTAGGCCTGCTCCATGTAGTCGATGCTCGGACAGATATCGACCGACCCCTCGAGCAGCGAGGGGTCCTGCATGCCGCGGAAGACGGGCATCGCATCCAGGGCCATGTTGACCTTTCCCGACGAGCCCCGGTACTTGAACCTGTCGATGGCGCGGACCAGATCCTCGGGCAACTCCTTCTCTTCGATCAGCTTGCGGAACGTGACCTTGGGATCGCAGCTCGAGACGATCGCATTGGCGTAGATCTCGTCGCCGTTCTCCAGGGCCACGCCGACGGCGGTGCCACCGTTTACGATGACTTGCGCCACCGGCGCGGACACGCGGATCTCGGCGCCGTGGCTGCGGGCGGCGCTGGCGATGCACTCGCTCAGTGCGCCGGTGCCGCCCTCCTGGGCGCCCCACGCCGTGAAGGCGCCATCGAGCTCTCCCATGAAGTGATGCAGCAGCACGTAGGCGGTTCCCGGAGATTTCACCCCGAGCATCGTGCCGATGATGCCGCTCAGCGACGTCGTGGCGCGGATGATGTCGGATTCGAAGTACTCGGCGAGGAAGTCGTGGACGCTCATGGTCATCAGCTTCGACAGCTGGTGGAAGGTCTCCTTGCCCAGGCCCTTCAGGTGCTGGCCGAAATTCTTGAGGGTGCGCAGATCGCGGAGGTTCGGCTGGGTGAGATTGGGAGGCACGTAGGCGAGAATGGGCTTCACCGCGTACGCCATCTTGTACATCATCTCGCTGAAATGGGGCATCATCTCGGCGTCGCGAACGGAATGGCGCTTGAACTCTTCGCGCGCCTGGGCCTCGTCCGCGTACGTGATCAGGCAGTCGCCGTCCTCCTTGGGGACGAAGGTGCTATCGATCGGGTGGATCTTCAGGCCGTGCTTGGGCAGCTCGAGCTCCCGGATCACCTCCGGCCGCAGCAGGCTGATCACGTAGGAGCAGACCGTGTACTTGAAGCCCGGGTAGATCTCCTCGGTCACCGCCGCTCCGCCGAGCACGTGGCGCCGCTCCAGCACCACCACCTTGCGCCCCGCCTTGGCGAGATAGGCCGCGCAGGTCAGGCCGTTGTGACCGCCGCCGATGATGATTGCGTCATATGTCTGTGTCATGTGGATTCCTAGCCAGGCTTTGGTTTCGCGAATCGCTGCGTGGCTGTGGCCGCGCGTTACGCCTTCTTGTGCGGCGGATCGTAGAAGGGCATCTGGACCACCGTTGCGGGGATCGAGAAGCTCTTCGCCTCCACCATCTCCTCGATGAAGAAGCGTGTGCCCCGCTCGCCGTACTTCGCTTCGACGCGTGCAATCACGATGTACTTCTTGAGCAGCGGGGACCACGTGCCGCTGTTGCCCCGGCCGATGTGGTGCCGCTGGGCTGCGTCCGCGTAGATGGGAACGGCGCCGTTCCAGGGCCGGGCGGGCAGCTGGAGCGGCATGTCGAACTGGGCGTAGGCCTTTTCGAGGCCGGTCACGTCGAGCTCGATGCCCACCGTGGCCCAGCGCGAGCCGCGCTCCTTCTCCCGCCGCAGCGCCTGCTGTCCGACGAAGAAGTCCTTGCCCAGGTCCACCATCCAGCCGAGGCCCAGGTCGTAGGGCGACATCTTCTGGACCTCGAACATGGTCTGCTTGGACGACGTGAAGTCTGCCTCGATGAGGAGCAGGCCCGCCTCGATGCGCGCCAGGTCGAGCGCCACGCCTCCGGCGGGACGCATCTTGAAATCGCGCCGGATCTCCATCAGCGCGTCCCAGAGCGGCTCGGCAACCTCTCGATCGACGAAGATCTCGTAGCCCAGATCGCCCGTGTACCCGGTGCGCGTGATCAGCGCCGGCGCGCCGGCCACCGAGTCTTCGGTGCAGCGGAAGTAGCCCAGGCCGCGCAGGTCGGCGTTCGTCAGCTGCTGGAGCATGTCGCGCGAGGTCGGACCCTGGAGCGCGAGCCCCGCGATCGCGTCGGAGACATCCTCGATCTCGACATCGAGCCCGCCGGCATTCTCCTCCAGCCAGTAGAGATTCGGGATCGCCGCGGTCATGCGGAAGCGATTCGCGCCCACGTGCGCCAGCGTGCCGTCGTCGATGACCTTGCCCTGGTCATCGCACCAGGCGGTGTAGATCACCTGCCCGACGCCGCACCTGGACACGTCTCGCACCACGATGCGGTTCATCAGGGCGAGCGCATCCGGGCCGCGCACGTCGTATTTGTAGAGGGGCGAGACATCGAAGAGACCGCAGCCCGTACGCACCGAGTTGTACTCGTGGATGTGATCCAGTTCGTACATCGTGGCGTTCAGGAAGCCCGCCCACTCTTCCCAGCGCTTGCCCTTGGAAAGCGCCTCCGTGCGCGAATGGAACGGTGTCGTTCTCGGCATCGCTTCTCCTTTGTGGCGGATCACCGCCTGCGCGGTCGGCGGCCCGCTCGCGCGGGCGCCCCGCGTTGGGCGAGATCGGGCGTTCCGGGTGCGGAGCCCCACGCGCGCTCTCCCGGGCTCGAGAAAGCGCATGCATCCCGTCGCGACCGCCGGTCTTCCGCGCGCTCACGCCAACACCAGCGCCGGTAGCCCATCGCAACAATCGTGCCCTCCGTGGCGTGTTGTCCGAGAAAGACAGCGCGTCGCCATCGCCCGAAAGGGGCGAATTGCCCAAGCCTCCCTGGGTGGCTGTGGCAATAGATCCCGCCCTGTGGCCAACTCGGGCGCCTCGGCAGCGCGTGCGCGTTGGCGCCGGACCCGGGACGAGCAAGCGACGCGATCCGGGCGTCGCTTGCGGCGGCGCGCACCGCTGTGCTTGCCTGTCTGCCGAATCTCCACTGCGTGTGCGGGTGTCTGGTGCAGCCCAGGCGTTATCGGTCCGTCAGCTACTGGTTCGACGCGCTCGGTGCCGAGCCGCAGGTGCGCGGGCCGCTTCCGGGCGACCTCGAGGTCGACGTGGCGATCGTCGGCGGGGGCTTCACCGGCCTGTGGACGGCCTACTACCTGAAGCGCGCCGATCCCGATTGCCGCGTCGCGGTGCTCGAGCGCGAGACGGCCGGCTACGGTGCATCGGGACGCAACGGCGGCTGGTGTTGGGCCAAGCTCGCCGGGCTGCCGGAATACGTGGCGCGCGATCCCGAACGCGGCGCGGCACTGCGCGATGCGGTCATGGGCAGCGTGGACGAGATTGGCGGCATCTGCGAGCGCGAGGGCATCGAGGCGGATTTCCGCAAGGCGGGTGGCTTCATGCTGGCCAGCGTTCCGGCGCAGGTCGCGCGGCTGCGCGCCATGCTGAAGACGGTCCGCCAGATGGGGCTCGACGCTGCGCAGTATCGCTGGGTGGAGCCCGCCGAGATGACGGAGCACTTCCGCGTCGCGGCGAACTTCGGCGCGGTCTTCATGGCGAATTGCGCCGGAGTCAACCCGGCGGCGCTGGCCCGCGGCATCGCGGACGCAGCCGAGCGGCGCGGGGCCGCGATCTACGAGCAGACGCCGGTGCTGGACGTGGCGCCGGGACTCGTTCGCACGGCGCACGGCAACGTGCGCGCAGCCCGCATCGTCTTGGCGCTCGCGGGCTATCTCGCGCAGCTGCCGGGACATCGGCGCGACGTGCTGCCCTGCTACAACCACATGATCGCGACCGAGCCGCTGCCCCGGGAGACCTGGGAGCGCATCGGACTGGCGCGGCGCGAGGGCTTCGGCGACGTGAGCCGCATGCTCGCCTACGGACAGCGCACGCACGACGATCGCATCGCGATCGGCGGGCGCGGGCTCGGCTACCACTTTGGCTCGTCGATCGACGCGCGCTTCGACCGAGACGCGCGCACGCACCGCCTGCTCGAGAAGACGCTGCACGAACTGTTGCCGCAGCTCGGCGACGTCGCGATCACGCATCGCTGGGGCGGTGTCTTCGGCATGCCGCGCGACCTCACGGCCGCGCTGCGCATGGACGAGGCCACGGGCATCGCCGTGGCGCCGAGCTACGTGGGCGACGGCGTCGCGGCGAGCAACCTGGCCGGACGCACGTTGTGCGATCTGGTGCTGGAGCGCAGGAGCCCGCTGGTCGAGTTCCCGTGGGTGACGCACCGGGCGCCGCGCTGGGAGCCCGAGCCGCTGCGCTGGCTCGGCGTGCGCGCGGGTCTGGCGCTCAACGCCTCGGCGGAGCGCAGCGAGCGCCGCAGCGGCCGGCTGCCGCCGCTGCGCGACCGCGTGCTGCGCTCGATCGGCCTCGACTTCAGCTACTGAGCGCGCGGGCGGGGTCTGCGCCGGGTCGGATCCACGCCGCGCTTGACCGGGCCGCGCCGACGGTGCGAGCATGTCGGGATTCGCGGGAGAGCGGTCGCCGGATCCAGCGGAGGCCGCTTCGCGGGCGGGGGCGCTCCCGAGTGCAGTTTGTGGGGGCGCAGCTTCTCCGGTCGCCGTCGGTGTCCTCGAGAGCCCCGAGCGCAGGGTGCGCGACCTGATCGTGACGGAATGCGACGAACTGCGACGAAGGGATGGGAGCAGCATGGCGGCGAGCGGCGCGGAGATCTTGATCGTCGACGATGAGGCAGAAGTCTGTGCGGTGTTATCGAGAATCTTGACCCAGAAGGGATACCGCGTGCAGACCGAGACCCGAGCGGGTCGCGCGCTCGCGCGCGTGCGCGAGCGCCGCTTCGAAGTGATCCTGCTCGACCTGATCATGCCCGAGCTGAACGGCCTGCAGCTGCTCCGCCAGATCAAGCAGGAGTTCGACGAGCTGCCCATCGTCGTCTTAACGGGACAGAGCGACCTCACGACCGCCGTGGAGGCGATGCAGGCGGGCGCGTCGGATTTCGTCTCGAAGCCGGTCGAAGGCGCGTTTCTCGACCTGCGCATCCAGCGCGCCATCGAGCTGGAGCGGACCCGGCGCATGGTCAAGCTCGACAGCCTGACCGGGCTCTACAATCACCGCTTCTTCCAGGATCGCTTGGAGGAGGAGATCCGCCGCGGCAGGCGCTACGAGCGCCCGCTCGCGCTGCTGCTGCTGGACATCGACCACTTCAAGGCCTTCAACGACACCCACGGGCACCCGGCGGGGGATGCCATGCTCCAGGAAGTCTCGAGATTGCTGCGGCGCATCAGCCGCACCGAGGACATCGTGGCCCGCTACGGCGGGGAGGAGTTCGCGGTGATCCTGCCCGAGACCCCGGCGGAGGGCGCGGAGGTCTTTGCCGTCCGCGTGAAGCAGCTGCTCGAGGCGCGGCCGTGCGGCGCGACCCGGCTTCCGGCGGACTCGAAGCTGACGGTCAGCATCGGCGTGGCGACGCTGAAGCCGGAGAGCTCGAAGGCAAGCCTGATCGAGGCGGCGGATCGCGCGCTCTACCAGGCCAAGCGCGAGGGTCGCAACCGGGTGTGTGTCGCCGCCTGAGCGCAGGCTCGGCGACGCGATCGAGTCATGAGCGGCGAAGACGAAGACAGCCCCTTCCCCGAGCCGGTCGAGATCCCGATCGAGCGCTCGATCGATCTGCACTACTTCCGCCCTTCCGAGGTGGTGGACGTGCTCGACGCCTACCTCGAGGCCGCCCGCGAGGCAGGCTTTCGCGAGGTGCGGGTCATCCACGGGCGGGGTCGCGGGGTGCAGCGCGCCCGCATCCGGGCGCGGCTCGAGCAGCACCCCCAGGTGGAGCGGTTCGCGGACGCGCCCGGCGACCGGGGCGGGTGGGGCGCCACGCTGGTGTGGCTGCGCCCATGAGCCGGCGGCGCCTAACGACGCGGCGCCGCCGCGCCCGGCTACCAGCGGCGGTTGCCGGGTCGCATCGCCTCGCGCGGCAGCGCGATGGGGAAGCGCGCGCGGATCTTCTCATCGGTCGCGCGGTCGATGTACTCCGGATAGTGTGAAGCGAGCAGCTGGCGCGCGCGCTGTCGGGCGCGCTCGCGGAGGTCGTGCCCGCCGGCCTCCTCCCACGCGCTCGGCGAGGTCCGGTCGGCGATCTCCGGGTAGAGGTATTCCGTCTCCATCAGCTGCAGGGTCTGCGGGTGTCCGAGGAAGTGCCCCTCGCCGTAGGCCACGTCGCGGATGACCTCGTAGGAGAGCGTCTCATCGGTGACCTCGATGCCGCGCAGGGCGCGCTGGATGCAGCCCAGCATCTCGTTGTCGATCACCATCGCCTCGAACGAGCAGCCCATCAGACTCCCCAGCATGCCGCTGGTCTCGGACACGATGTTGGCGCCGGCCAGGGCGGCCAATGCGACGCTCACGCCCTTCTCGTAGCCGGCCTGATTGTCGGGGAGCTTCGAGTCGGTCATGCCCGCTCCGACGATGGTCGGCAGCCCGTAGAAGCGCCCGATCTGCGCCGCCGCCGCGTTGAGCACGGCCGCCTCGCCGCCGCCCCCGGAGAACGCGCCCGTTCTCAGATCCGAGACGAACGGCCAGGGCCCGAAGCCCACGGGATGGCCCGGCACCACGAGGTTCACCAGCAGCAGCGCGGCCAGGGTCTCGGCCACCGTCTGCACCAGCGTGCCGGCCAGCGCGGCCGGCGCCGTGGCGCCCGCCTGCGGCGCGATGACCACGCCCACGCTCCCGCCCATGCGCGTGGCTGCGATGCACACCTCGCTGTTCTCCTCGCCGTAGGTGAGCGGCGACACCACGGGGCAGCCGCCGGAGGTGCAGAAGGGGCGTTCGAGATGCCGGCCCTCGCCGCCGAGGATCAGGTCCATCATCGCGATGGCGGCGTCGATGCTCTTGGCGTCGCTGAAGCTCAGGTGGATGTGCTTGGCGGTGCCCGCCATGCTTGCGTAGGCGGTGTTGATGTCGTTGGCAAAGAGATCCGGGATCTCGGTGGCGGAGACCACGCGCGAGAACATGTGGACGTGGTCGAGCCGATCGACGAGCCGCGCGAAATCGTACAGGTCGATCAGGGTCGAGGGCCGGTAGCGGCCGCTCGCGAAGTCGAGCGTGAGCACCGACTCGCCGCCCGGATCGAAGTGGACGCGCGCGCCGCTCATCTCGATGTCGTAGCGGGGATCGCGCGCGTGGTTGACGTAGCTCCGCGGCGCGCTCGCGAGCACGTCCTCGACCAGGGCGCGCGGGAAGCACAGCCGGCCGCGCGCGTCGATGCGGCAGCCCTTCGCGAGCGCGTGCTCGCGCAGGATCGGGATCGGGCTCGCCATGCCGATGTTCTCGAGCACATCGAGCGCGGTCTGGTGGATGCGCTGCATGTCGCGCTCGCGGAGCGGCCGGTAGCTTCCGCCGAGCAGGCCGGGGTGCACCGCGCTGCTGCTCTCCGCGGCGCTGCGCCGCTGCTTGCGGCCGGCGTGGCCTCCCGCGCGGCGCGCCAGCGCGGCTCGCTGGAGCTTCAGCTTCTGCGCGTCTCGGCGTTCCAAGGGGTCTCCAGAGCGATTGGGTCGCCGCGGTCGGGCTCGTTCGCTGGAGGCCCATGGTACTGCGCGGATGTGACCCGAGAAATCCCGCGTCGGAGTCCACGCGCTGCGTGCGAGGCAGGCATCGCAATCCACGGCGGGATCGGGCACTCCGCGGGCCACCCGGGCTGTGTATATTCCCGGCCCCGATCGAGACTCGCGCGGTTTCGCTGACCCTGCGATGCAGGCTGCGGCGGGCGACGGACGGCGGCCCCGCTGCCCCAGAGGATCCCCCCACCCCATGCCGAGGCTGCGCGAGAAGCTCGAGGCTGTGCGCCGGTTGGCGAAGAGCGAGGGGAAGTTTCTCCTGGCGACCTTCGCCGCCTCGGGCGTCGGCTACCTCGGCTCGAGCGCGGCGCCGGTCATCGTGCAGGCGCTGATCGAGGCCGGCGTCCGGCATCAGGAGGCCGGAGACCTCGGGACGATCGAGCTCAGCACGGTGGCGCTCAGCACGCTGCTGATGACGCCGCTCGTGCCGTACGTCTCGCACCGCAAGCTGGCGCTCGGAGGAGCCTGCGTTGCCTTGGTGGGTCTGCTCGTCTCCGCGCTGAGCAGCGAGTACACCGCGATGATGATCGGCCGGCTCGTCATCGGCAGCGGTTCGGGCATGGCGATCTCGGGCGCCAACGCCGCCGTGGCCGCGCGGGAGGATGCGGAGCGCATCTTCGCCATCATCTGGACCAT
>JAOUNA010000340.1 GCA_029881215.1 Myxococcales bacterium
CGCGCGCGGCGCAGCGGATAGGCGCGCCCATCGAGAACCACGTCGCCAAACTCCCGAGCCTCGAAGTCGTAGAGCCCGAGCAGGGTGAAGTCGGCCAGGAGTCGCGGCGCCGCGCCGGGCTCCGCAGCCGCGTAGAATCGGTTCTCGAAGCCGAAGCTGAGCCGATTCGCCCGCTGCACCCGGTCCGCCGTGTCCCGCGTGAGGTTGTCGAAGTCGAGCGCGCGGATCCTCTCCTGCGGAAGCGCCGTGGCCGGCACGAAGAGCGGGTTGTCGGACTGCGAATGGACCGTGGTCAAGGCGTATCCGAGCCTCGGCTCCAGCACGTGGATGCTCCCGCCGGCGAAGCGCCGCCGCAGCCTCGTGCGCAGATCGACACGTCCGGTGAGAAATCCACGCTCGTCGAAGTCGCCCAGGCGCGTGTCGTAGAGCGTCTGGTGCCAGCCAACTTCCGGGACCACCTCGAGCGCCCCGGCCTGGAACGGCGCGGCGAGCCGCGGATGCAGCCAGAGCCGCTGCCCCTCGTCGACCAGCGGCTCGCCCTCCTGGAAGGCACCGTCGCCCTCCGTGCCGGCCAGATTCGCGGGGCTCCAGTTGTCTCCGTGGGGATCGCTCGGCCCGGTCGGGGTCTCCTGGAGATCGGGCAGGGAATCCGCGCCCGTGTCGAGGAAGCGCCCGTTCGCTCCCCGCTGGGCGGAGGGCCGCTCCCCGATCGCGCTGCCCAGCGGGCGATAGTAGGTGTAGTCGAAGTCGATCGACGGCTGCAGCGCGGGCAGCCACGAGACGGGGGCCGGCAGCAGCGTCGCATACACCTCCGGGAGGCGCTGCAGCACGAATCGATCGCGATCCGCGTCGTCCGGATTCTGCATGTCGTCCGCGAAGCGGGCGGCCGCGAGCGCACCGAAGCGCCCCGCAGCACCGAGATCGCGCCCGGCGAAGCCGACCGACTCGAGGTAGCGGTCGCCCAGACGGCCTCTCAGCTCGTCGAAGTCGAGCGGATACTCATTGTCCGAAACGAACTGGAACTCGCTCTGGAAACGCAGACCGGCTGCGGCAAACGCATCCTGCTCACCCAGTACGCTCCAGCGATTGCGATCGAAAGGATTCTCTGGCGAATTCGGATCGATGTCTTGATCGCGCGCATAGGCAGCGAAGACCCGCCCGCTCGAACGGTCGCCGTACACGTACTCGAATTCGGTGTCGCCCTTGAATCCCCGCTTGCTCATCCAACGCGGTGTCACGGTGGCGTTGACCTCGTCGCGCACCGCCCAGAAGATCGGCAGACCGATCTCGAAGCCATTGCGGCTGCCGAGCGAGAGATCGGGAAACAGCAGACCCGACTGCCTCTCGGTCTTGATCGGGTAGATCATCCAGGGGAACCACACCACGGGCACACCGAGCACTTCGACGGTGGTATTTCGCGCCGTCCCGTATCCCTCGACTTCCACGTCCACCTCCGAGGCGCGAATTCGCCACGGATCCCGGGCCGCCGCGTCGGGGCATCGGCAGCTCGTAAAGACGCCGTTCTTGAACGCATAGCGGCGTCCGCCGGACTTGATGATCTCCTCTCCACTCGCGCGAAACTGGCTCTCGTCGGATTCCATCGATCCTTCGCGGATCAATCCCTCGAGGTTCGTGATGTTGAACTCGACGAACTCCGCGGAGACCACGTCACCGCCATCGACCAGCCGCACGTCCCCGCTCGCCACGCCGGTGCCCGTCGAGGCGTTGAGCGCCATCCAGTCCGCGCGAAGCACGCGCTCGCCCTGCTGGACCACGACGTTGCCGCGGGCGATGTACAGACCGCGGGCGCTCTCGAATTCGAGCTCGTCCGCGGTGAGCTCGAACGGCTGCCCGCGCAGCGCCTCCGCCAGATCGGCGAACGCATCGCGCTCGCCGCGCGCCGCGAACGGAGTGCACACGGCCAGCGCGGCGAGGAGCACCAGGGCCTGAAGGCGACGAGGCAACGGCGATCCCCGCATGCGACCGCCGCACCCTACAGGAATCGGAGCCGTTTCGCCGGGGGGTGCGTGCGCTTCGCTCCCGGGCGGGGCTATTCGGGCGCGTCGAAGCAGGCGTCGAGGGCGTCGCGGTCGAGCAGGACCAGACCGTCCTCGACGACCTGGACCAGCTTCTGGTCCACCAGCTGGATCACGGCGCGGTGCGCTTCGCGCATCGAGAGCCCGGCGGCTTCCGCGAGCTGCTTCAAATTGAGAACGGCGCGCATGCCATCGTCTGCATCCGGCTGCGCGTAGCGAAGCAGCGCGCGGACCACGGGGCGCATCAGATCATCCACGCCGAGCGCCGAGAGTCGGCGCTCGGCCTCGATCAGCCGCGACACCAAGACCCGGATCATGCGGATGGCGATCTCGGGCTGGTCGAGACACATGGCCTCGAGGGTCTCCCGCTCGAGAGCGATCAC
>JAOUNA010000341.1 GCA_029881215.1 Myxococcales bacterium
CACCGACGGCCTGCAGCAGATCACCGACATCGTGGTGACCTCGGGCGCGAATCTCCAGGGCCTCGACCTGCCCATCGATCCCAACGGCGTGGTGTACGGGGCGCTGCCGCGCACGCCCGTCGCGGGGGCAACGCTCACGTTGCTCGACGCCGGCAGCCAGAGCCCGCTCGACGCCAGATGTTTCGACGACCCGGCGCAACAGGGGCAGGTCACGGGCGCCGACGGCTACTACAAGTTCAGCCTGAACTTCTTCAGTGGGTCCTGTCAGAGCCCGGGTGACTACCTGATCGCAGTGACGCCCCCCGGCTCCACCTTCAACGCCGGCGTCTCCCAGATCATTCCGCCGACCTCGGACGCGTCCACCGCGGCGTTCTCGGTGCCCACCTGTCCGGGCAGCGCCAGCGACGCGGTGCTCGCCACGGCCGAGTACTGCGAGGTGCAGGAATTCGAGTTCGCGCCCCGCATCTCGATACCAGCCGGAAGCCCGGAAACCGTCTACCACCTCCACGTGACGCTGGACGCGAGCCAGATGCCGGGCTCGAGCCAGCTCTTCAACAACCACATCCCGCTGGACCCGGTGCTCGGCGCCGACGTGAGCCTCAGCAAGACGACGCCGAAGGTCGACGTGAGCCGGGGCGATCTCGTGCCCTACGAGATCACACTGCGCAACCAGCTGCCGGCCGAGCTCGTGGGGCTCGACATCGTGGATCGCTTCCCCGCCGGCTTCCACTACGTGGAGGGCTCGGCGCGCCTCGACGGCGTGCCCGCCGAGCCGGCGGTCGCGGGGAACGAGCTCACCTGGAACGGCTTGAGCGTCGAGCCCGCAAGCGGCCGCACGCTGCTCCTGCTGCTCGCGGTGGGTGCCGGCGTGAGCGAGGGCGAGTACACCAACCGCGCCCAGGCCTACGACGGCGCGACGGGCACCGCCCTGACCCTCGAAGCACAGGCCACCGTGCGCGTGGTGCCGGATCCCACCTTCGACTGCACCGACGTGCTGGGCAAGGTCTTCGACGACGCCAACCGCAACGGCATCCAGGACCAGGGCGAGCGGGGGCTGCCGGGCGTGCGCCTGGCGACGGTGCGCGGCCTGCTCGCGACCACCGACGCCCACGGTCGCTATCACATCACCTGCGCGGTCGTGCCGCGGGAAGATCGGGGCAGCAACTTCGTCCTCAAGCTCGACGACCGCACCCTGCCCGCCGGCTATCGCATGACCACGCGACAGGTCCAGGTGCAGCGCGCGACCCGCGGCAAGGCCCTGCGCCTCAACTTCGGTGCCGCGATCCACCGCGTCGTGGGGCTCGACCTGGCGGACGCGGTATTCGAGCCGGATTCCGACGAGATGCGGGCTCAGTGGAAGCCCCGGATCGACCGGCTCCTGGAAGAGCTGGACAAGGCGCCCGCCATCCTGCGCCTGTCCTATGTCGCCGACGTGGAGGCAGCCGACCTCGTGGAGCGACGCCTCGACGCGATCAAGGCGCGGATCGCGGAGGCGTGGAAGGCGCGCGACGGCGATCCGCTGAGCATCGAGACCGAGGTGTTCTGGCGCCGCGGAGGTCCGCTGGAGAGCCCGCCCGCCGAGCATTCCGATCGCAGCGCACTGGGCTCGCTGCCGTCGGTGGATGCGGGTCCGCCGCTGGCGGAGGCCTCGCGGGGCCAGGCCGTCGAGCGGCACCTCCCGATCGACGAGCCCTTCACGAAATGGTCGCAGGATCCCGCGTTCCTCGAGACCCAGCTCGGTGACAAGTTGGAGGAGAGAGCGATCCTCGCGGAGCGACCAGAAACCGTGAAGCTCGCGAACGTCGTGCCGCCGATCCGCTTCGAGTCGGGTGTCGCGGACATCCCCGTGAGCACCGTCGAGCGGCTGCGGGAAATCCTCGACAGCATGCGGCACCTCCACAACGTCCGGCTCCACCTGGTCGGACACGCCGACGACCAGCCCCTGTCCGAGACGCTCTCCGAGGTCTACGGAGACAACGAGGGGCTCTCCCGGGAGCGCGCCGGCGAGGTCGCGGAGTTCCTGCAGGCCGCGCTCTCCCTTCCGCCGGAGTCGATCTCCTTCGCGTGGGCCGGCGCCAGCCAGCCGATCGCCTCGAACGACACGCCCGAGGGACGAGCGCTCAACCGACGCGTGGAAGTGGAAGTCTGGCACGACGAGATCCAGCAAGAGATGGCCCTCGAGGAGGTCGTCGTGCCCGCGGAGATCAAGCGGGTCAAGATCTGCCGGACGGAGACGGTCTGCAAGCTGCGCTACCGCGAGGGGAACGCGCGGCGCGCGCGCGTGCGGAACCTGATCCCGCCGCTCCACTTCAGCGAGGAGACGGCCGACGTCCCCGCGGAGTTCATACGCCAGGTCGGAGACGCGCTTGACAATCTCCGCCACAAGCAGAAC
>JAOUNA010000119.1 GCA_029881215.1 Myxococcales bacterium
CAAGCTCGCGCGACAGAATTCGATCCAGTACGACCTGGACTGGTCGAATATACGCCTCGGCAATCTGCTCAACGTCCGAGTGATCTGCAACAATCCCTTCGAGACGGACATCGAGAAGGTGGCGGAACTGGTCCGCACCATCCAGAAGACGAATCTCCGCAAGACCAGTCTCTCGAAGCTGGTCATCCAGTCCTAGCTCCGCGCGGCGCGCTTCGCGCAGCGGTGCGCGAACGCAGTCCGGGACGCGTCGGACGGATTCCACAGGATTCCCGGACCGAGCCGGGGCGCAGCGGGAGGAGACTTCGAGATGCCGGATGCGAACGTCGCCGATGCGAGTCGCCCCAGGCTGACGGCGGTGCCGCCCGGCGGAGATACCCCCCGGCCCTCGTCCGCCCGGCGGCGGCCTCTGGCTGGAGCGCCGCGGCTGCTCGCGATCGTGGCCCTGCTGCTGCTTCTGCTCGCGGCGCTGGCGCTCGGGGTCCAGACGCGGCGCGTCGCCGCGCTCGGCGACCAGGTGGAGAGCCTAGAGGCTCAGCTCGCGGAAGCCGACCGGCAACTCGACCTCTACGAGATGCAAATGGATCGGGTGCGGGATTCGATCGGCAGCGTCCTCGAGCAGCTGACGGCTCTCCAGGAGCTGGTGAGCGCCGACCGCGCGTCGGATGCGACGCCGGACGAAGGGCCGTAGCCGCGCGATCGGGGTTCCGCCCGCGCCGCCCGCCACTCAGCGGCGCATTTCCTCCTCAAGCGGAAGCTTCCGCTCAACTTCTTTCGCCCAACGCCGATACGCATTCCGAACCCCGCGGCATCCGCGCCATCGGAAGGACGGCCTATGTTTCTCGACCCGATCGCCGGACTCTTCTCTCACGATCTCGCGATCGACCTCGGAACCGCCAATACCCTCGTCTATGTGCACGGCAAGGGCCTCGTGTGTTCCGAGCCGAGCGTCGTGGCGGTCACCCGGGACGAAAACGGGCGGGGCGACCGCGTGATGGCGGTCGGCTTCGAGGCGAAGGAGATGCTCGGCCGCACGCCGGGTGACGTGCGCGCCATCCGTCCGATCAAGGACGGCGTGATCGCGGATTTCGAGATCACGGAGGCCATGCTTCGCTACTTCATCCAGCGTGCACACAACCGCGGCAAGCTGCTCAGGCCGCGCATCGTGATCTGCGTGCCTCCGTGCATCACCAGCGTGGAGAAGCGCGCGGTACGGGAGTCCGCGCTTTCAGCCGGCGCGCGCGAGGTCTATCTGATCGAGGAGCCGATGGCCGCAGCGATCGGCGCCGGTCTCGACGTCACGGCGCCCACCGGCAACATGGTCGTCGACATCGGCGGCGGAACCACCGACGTCGCCGTCATCTCCCTCTCGGGAATCGTCACTTCCAGCTCGATTCGCTGCGGCGGCGACAAGATGGACGAGGCGATCATCAACTACGTCAAGCGCAAGTACAACATGCTGATCGGGGAGCGCACGGCCGAGCTGGTCAAGATCACCATCGCCAGCGCATCGCCTCAGGGCACGTCCCAGAGCATGGAGATCAAGGGCCGGGACCTGGTGGCCGGCATTCCCAAGGTGGTGGTTGCGACCAGCGAGGAGATCGCGGAGGCGTTGGTCGAGCCGATCCACTCGATCGTCGAGACGGTGCACCTGACGCTCGAGAAGACGCCGCCCGAGCTCGCCGCGGATATCGTGGACCGCGGCATCATGCTCGTGGGCGGTGGCTCCCTGCTGCGAGATTTCGATCACGTCCTGCGCCAGGAGACCAAGCTTCCCATCCTGCGCAGCGACGACCCCTTCTCCGCCGTCGTGCACGGAGCCGGCAAGGCGCTGGACAATCTGGCGCTGCTCAAGGACGTCGCGCTCGTCTGAGAACGCCGGATGCACGAACGCCGCCGATGCCGGCGTCGCGACGCGTCAAGGCGCGTCGGGACCCGCATGCCGCGGATCCTCCACGTATCCGAGGCTGCGCAGGATTTCCAGAACCCGGGGATCGACTTCGCCGCGCTTCTCGGCCGACGGCGCGAGTGAGGTCCTCCGGCGCAGATTCGCGATTTCCGGAAGCATCTTCGCGATCCGATCGCTCTCGTATTGGGCGAGGTCGGAGAGCTCCCTCGAATCCCAGCGCAGATCGTAGAGCTCCGGCTCGCCGGTCTCGTACCAGATCAGCTTGAACGGAAAGCGCGTGACGGAAATGATGTCCCCGAAGACGCGGTCCCCGGGCTTGCACGCGTAGCGCGCGCGGTCCTCCATTCCCTCCTGACTGAGCGAGCTCTTGTACTGCTCTGGCGGAACCAGCGGGGTGTCGGTGAACGCCGCGACCAGCGTGCGCGGGCTGGGCGCCGCATCGGGTGAGAGCGGCAGGGGGCGGCCCGGCAGATCTTCGGGGATCACGCTGCCGATCCACTGGAGCACGGAGGGCACGATGTCGGCGAGCTCGACGGGTGCATCGATGACACCGGGGTCGACGCCGGGGAGTCCATGCACCACGAGGGGAACGCTCAAGAGCACGTTGCGCAGGCTGTACTCGTGACCCAGCAGCCGATGTTCGCCCAGGTGTTCTCCATGGTCCGAAGTGACGATGGTTACGAGGGGCCGATGCTGCGCAGCCTGTGATGCCAGCGCGTGAATGGCTCCGAGCCTCGCGTCGGCTTCCGCCACGTCGCCGAGGTAGAGGCCGCGGAGGATCTCGAGCTCCGCGCGTGACGGCAGGAGATCACACATGCCGGCCGAGGCCGCCACGCCCCAGCCCGAGCCGCCGCTGCGCACGCGGGTCGGATCCGCCCCGTCTGGAACGAAGCGGTTGACGTCGCGAACCGTGTACGGGTCGTGCGGCTCCATGAGGTTCACGAACAGGAAGAAGGGTTTGTCGTTCGAGCGCGCCGCTTTCCATTTCGACAGAAGTGCCAGGACGTCGAGCTCCTGGTGCGGCTGGCCCATCTGCTGCGCCAGGGTCGCTTCCACGGATTGCGCGACCCAGGTGCTGAACCCCTGATCGAAGCCGAAGGGCGAGCTGAGCACCGGGTTTTCCGCGAGGCCGATGGTCTCGTAGCCGAGGTCCCGAGTCCGTTCTGCCAGCGTGATCCACGCGTCGGGCAGCACCATCAGGCCCTGGATGCCGACGCCGTGCTGCTCCGGTCCGAGCCCGGTGAAGATCGTCGCGTGGGAGGGAAGCGTCCAAGGGGCGGGCGCGTAGGCCCGCTCGTAGCGAACGCCCTCGGAGGCCAAAGCATCCAGATGCGGGGTCGTGCCTTCCACGGCGCCGTAGCTGGAGACCGCATCCGCGCGCAGCGTGTCGACCACCACCAGCAAGAAGGAGGGGCGAGCGTCTTCCGCCGACCGGTCGTCTCGGCAGCTCGCTGCGCCACCGCAGAGCAAGGCGGCGATCAGCAAGAGCCATCCGGATCGCCTCGCTCGCGAGGACATTCAGTCGTGCCCCAGCGCGGCGAGCGCGGCCCGCATCGCCAGCTTCAGGTCGCCCTCGATCGCGAGCTGCAGATTCATGAACGCCGCCTGAAGATCGGTCCGACCGCTTCGCAAGTCCCGATACGTCGACTCGCTCATGCGCACCCGCGCGTCGGGCTCGTCCGGGATCGGCTTCGCCCCGAAGTGGGCGCGCAGCGCAAAGCCGCCCTCGCCGCTGATCTCGATCTGGATGAGACCATTCACGCAGGCGAACGCCTCGATGCTGCGGCGCGTGAGCTTCAGGTCTCCCGAGAGGCCCGCGAGTCCGCCGAGCGCGCCCAACGCCGAATCGCCGACCTCGCCCGCGAGCATTTCGAACGCTCGCCGATCCTGCATCAGTGTCACGAAGGGGGGGTGGGCAGGCGAATCCTCCCCGCGCATCTCTCCGTGGTCGATGTTGAGATAGAAGGTTCCGCCCTGCTCGCCCTCGACGTCGATCCGGATCGTCGCGTCGACGGCCCGCATCTCGCGGTAGATCGCATCCCCCCCCGCGCCCGAAGTGCGCTGCGCCTCGAGCGCGCGATTGAACTGGTCCGGAACGCGCTCGGCGTAGAACGCCCGCGGGTCGAGAGCGCTGCTCACTTGGAGGCTCTCCGCCGCTGAAAGCGGTTCACGGCGTTGATGTGATCGCGGTAGCTCGACGAGAACTGATGGGTCCCGTCGTTCTTCGACACGAAGTAGAGATAATCGGTTTCCGCCGGCCGCACGACGGCGCGCAGCGAGTCGATTCCCGGGTTCGCGATGGGACCCGGCGGCAAGCCCTGGATCTGGTAGGTGTTGTACGGATTGGCGGCGTCGTCCAGGTCGCGGCGCTGGAGATTGCCGTCGAAGTCGGGGATTCCGTAGATCACGGTCGGGTCGGATTCCAGCCGCATGTTTCGCGCGAGGCGATTGGCGAAGACCGAGGCGATGAGCGGGCGCTCCTCGGGTGCGCCGGTCTCCTTCTCGACGATCGACGCGAGCGTCACGACCGCGTGCATCTCCAGGCCTCGCTCGCGCGCCTCCGGCTCGAGGTCCTGCCAGGCGCGCTGGAATTGCTCGACCAGGATGCGCGCGACGTCGCTTGCGGCGAGCCCGCGCGGCAGTCGATAGGTCTCCGGGAACAGGTAGCCCTCGAGGCCCGCCGCCGGGACAGCCAGCTGCGCTGCCAGCTCCGCGTCTTGCACGGCGGCCGCGAAGGCCGCCGCATCGACGATGCCGTGAGCCGCCAGGCGCTCACCGATCTGCGCCGCCGTGAAGCCTTCGGGCAACGACACCTCGTGGGTCGCGACCCGGCCGGCTGCGATGCGCTCGAGCATGGCGCCCGGGGCGAGCGAAGCGGCGAAGCGATACTCGCCCGCATGCAGCTTCGAGGCGAGACCGCGCAGGCGGGCGAGCCACTTCACCACCGCCGCGTTCCGCACCAGACCCTCGCGCTCGAGCTTCTGCGCCACGCGCGCGAGCGAGTCGCCGCGCTCGACCACGAACAGCACCTCGGGCGCCTCCTCGGCCACGGGCGCGAGCTGCCGCACGGCGAGGAACGTCAGCGCCCCTCCCGCCACGAGCAGTGCCACGAGTGCCATCGTCAGGCGGCGCATCAGGTCTCCTCCTCGGGAGCCACAGGCGCCCGCCGAGTCTCGAGGTAGGTGCGTAGCATCAACGTCGCCGCCATGGCGTCCAGCACGTCCTTTCTGCGCGCGCGCCGTCGGCGGGGCGCTCCGCGCAGCGCCCGCTCGGCTTCCACGCTGGTCCAGCGCTCGTCGAACAGGTCCACGGGCAGCCCGATGGCAGCCTCCAACGCCCTTGCAAACGTGCGCGCCGCCTGGGCCGCCTCTCCGCTGCGTCCGTCCAGATGCAGCGGCAGGCCGACCACGATGCGTGAGATCCCACGCTCCGCGGCGAGCGCGCGCAGCGCCTCCAGGTCGTGCGCAAGATCCCGACGCGCCAGATGGCCGGCCGGGAACGCAATGCTGCCGGCCAGATCCGAGACCGCCAGGCCGATGCGACGCGTGCCGAGATCGAGTCCGAGAACGGGGCCAGTCATGATGCAGCAACGTAGCGCGCTCCTGATCGGAAGTTGGCGCGAATTCAGTCAGTTCCAGCACCATTTTCTCCATTTTTTCGCTCGGATTTCATTGACTGGGTGCCGCGCCAGGGGGTACTCTGCGCTCGGCGCCCGGCCTCCCCCCGGACGAGCGTCGGCTCGCGCCGCGGCCTCCTCCGGGTCGCGGCCAGAGGCGGAGCAGACGAGAAACGCGCGGAAGCGCGGGACCTCACTGCGCCCTGGAGCGCCGCGTGGGCTGCCGGTCCCCGGATCGACAGATCATCCGATCGGCATCGGCTTCGAATGACGCCCGCGCGGTCGTTTCCCGTGGCGAAGCGCCGAGCGTCCGGGTTGCGAGCGCCGCCTGGTGCGTGCCCGGACCGGCGGAACACGCCTCGAGCTTGCGAACACGAACGCGATGGAGCTGATCACGATCGGGGACACGGGGAAGATGCCGCGCGAGCGGACAGGGGCTCTCGCACCCGGTACCGCGCCGGGCGGGCGGAGCCGCCTCGCCCTGCTGCTGGCGACGGCGGGCGGCGTCGGCTGCGCACCCGTGGCGCCCGGTACGTTCGGATCCGCGCTGGCCGTGCTGCTCTTTCTTCCGATTGCCGCGCTCGGCCCCGCGGCCTACGCAATCGCGCTACTGACCCTGTTTGCCGCGGGTGTCGCCGCGGCCGGCGCGGCGGAGCGGATCTTCGGCGGCCGCGACGATGGCCGCATCGTCATCGACGAGGTCGTGGGCCAGCTGCTAGCGCTGGCACCCCTTCTGCTCGCCCCGTCCGCTTCGCGACTGCAGCGGCTCGTGCTGATCGCCACCGGATTCGCGCTGTTCCGCTGCTTCGACATCTGGAAGCCGGGCCCCGTGCGCTGGCTCGAGCGCCATATTTCGGGTGGACTCGGCGTGATGCTCGACGACGTGGCCGCCGCTGTGCTCGCCGCCGCCGCGTTGACCCTGCTGCTCTGGGCGTCTTCTGCCGTGGGCGCCCCGGCGTGAAGGCCGAGATCCTCACGATCGGCGACGAGCTCCTGCGCGGCGAGATCGTCGACTCCAACAAGGCATTTCTCGCCGACCGTCTGCTGCGCCTCGATGTCGAGACCCACTACCAGACTTCGGTGCGCGACGATCCGGCGGACATGACGGATGCGTTTCGCCGCGCTGCCGAGCGCAGCGACGTGATCCTGGTCTCCGGTGGCCTCGGTCCGACGCGCGACGACCTCACCGCGCAGGTGCTGGCCCGCAGCTTCGGTCGCGCGCTCGTGCGCGACGCCGGCGCACTCACCAGCATCCGCGCCTTCTTCGAGCGGCTGGGCCGCGAGATGACCGAGAACAACGCCAAGCAGGCCGACTTTCCCGAAGGCGCCGAGGTGCTCCCCAATCCCATCGGCACGGCGCCGGGCTTCACGCTCCGCGAGGGAAAGGCCACGTTCTTCTGCATGCCCGGTGTGCCGCGCGAGCTGAACCGCATGATGGACGAGCAGGTTCTGCCGCGCGTCGAGCGGCGTCTGGCGCCCGGGCGACGCGCCATGCGCACGACCTTGTTGCGCACCTTCGGCATGGGTGAGTCATCGCTCGACGACACGTTGAAGGACATCGCCGCCACGGGCGAGGTGACGCTCGGGTTCCGCACCGCCTTTCCCGACAACTTCCTGCGCCCCGTGGCCCGCGCCGAGAGCGCCGAGCAGGCGGAGGCGTGTCTCGCGCGGGTCTGCGAGAGCATCCGCGAGCGACTCGGCCCGCTCGTCTACGGCGAGGGCGACGAGACGCTCGAGGTCGTGGTGGTGCGCCTGCTTCGCGAGCACCGACGCAGTCTGGCGGTCGCTGAATCGTGTACGGGGGGACTCGTGGCGCAGCGCGTCACCGAGGTTCCCGGCGCCTCGGAGGTCTTCCTGGGTGGTGTGGTGGCCTACGCCGACGCGGCCAAGCGGTCGCTGCTCGGCGTGCCCGAAGCCGAGCTCGCCGCCCACGGCGCCGTCTCCGAGGGGGTCGCCCGCGCCATGGCCGAAGGCGTGCGCGCGCGCTTCGGCGCCGATCTGGGCCTGGCGACGACGGGCATCTCGGGGCCGGGAGGCGGCACACCGGAAGAGCCGGTCGGTCTCGTGTACGTGGCGCTGGCCGACGCCGCGGGCATCCACGTCGATCGGTTCGTGTTTCCGCTCGACCGCTCACGGCATCGTCTGCTCACCGCCCAGGTGGCGCTCGATTGGGTGCGCCGCCGGCTGCTCGGAGTGGAGCTGGTGGGCCCGAGCCTGCTGCGGAGGAGGGGTGGTGGATCCCAACCGGGACGCACAGCGTGAGCACGAGCGGTCGGGTGCGCGAATCCGGGCGTTCTTCGCGCTGGCGCTCGACGCCGCGCCGCGCCGCGCCGCCGCAGCCTGTACGCGCGCGTTGTCTGCCCGCCCCGGCGGCGATGGGGTGCGCTGGGTTCGAGAGGAGAATCTGCACGTGACGCTGCGCTTCCTCGGCAACGTGGACCCCGCGCGCGTGCCCGACCTGATGTGCTGCGTGCGCGCCGAGACGAGGCGTGTCGGCCCGTTCTGCCTGCGACTCGGCAGCACCGGCTGGTTTCCCTCCGAACGACACCCGCGGGTGGTCGCGCTGGGTCTGGAGCCGCCGGTGCCGGTCGAGAGCCTGGCCGACGCGGTCGAGCGCGGCGTGGTGGCGGCCGGTTTTCCGCCGGAAGCGCGCCCCTTTCACGCGCACCTCACGCTCGGGCGCGTGGCGAAACGCTCGGCGCGGCGCCTCGACGTGACCGGGTCTGACACAGGCGAGACCGAAGCTTGGAGCGTGACGGAGGCCGTGCTCTTCCGCAGCGAGCTTCAGCGCTCCGGCGCGAGGTACACGCCGCTCGAATGCGCGCCGCTGGGTGCAGCGGGCGGATCGGATCACCCCTGAACACGAACACGGATTCGAAGGAATCCACTGGAGGCAAAGAAGGGACATGGCATTGAAGAGCCGAGGCAACGGTACGAGTCGTCCGGAAGCAACGCGTGGCAAGAGCGCGGTGGGCTTGGAAGCGAACAAGGAGAAGGCCATCGCGCTGGCGGTGTCCACCATCGAGAAGCAGTTCGGCAAGGGAGCGATCCTCACCATGACGGAGGACGCCATCAATCGCGAGGTCGATGCCTTCTCGAGTGGCTCGCCGAGCCTCGATCTGGCCCTCGGCATCGGGGGGCTGCCGCGCGGGCGCGTCGTGGAGATCTACGGCCCCGAGTCCAGCGGCAAGACCACGCTCTCGCTGCACGCGGTGGCTGAGATCCAGCGCTGCGGCGGCGTGGCCGCCTTCGTGGATGCCGAGCACGCGCTCGACGTCGGCTACGCGCGGCGCCTCGGTGTGAAGGTCGAGGATCTGCTGGTCTCCCAGCCGGATACCGGCGAGCAGGCGCTCGAGATCGTCGACGTGTTGCTGCGCTCGGGCGCCATCGACCTGGTCGTGGTCGACTCGGTGGCGGCGCTCACGCCGCGCGCCGAGATCGAGGGCGAGATGGGCGACAGCCACGTGGGCCTGCACGCGCGCCTCATGAGTCAGGCGCTGCGCAAGCTCACCGGTACGGTTTCGAAGTCGAACGCCACCGTCATCTTCATCAATCAGATCCGCATGAAGATCGGCGTGATGTTCGGCAACCCCGAGACCACCACGGGCGGCAACGCGCTCAAGTTC
>JAOUNA010000120.1 GCA_029881215.1 Myxococcales bacterium
TCCTCCGCGAGCTGGTAACACGTCTTCATGCGGGACTCCGCCTCTTCCGCAATTTGCCAGTCCTGATGCTTCGTCGGATCCAGCGCCATAAGAAAACTCCTTGGCCATTCACATGGATTTGTGTTCAACCCAAGCGCGCACCTGGCGCGCGCGAGAATTCGGCGGTCTGCCTGCTCGCGGCCGCCACCCCTCGCAGACGTGCGAATCGACTTCCCCCTATGCCGGTCCATACCCTTCTGAAGTTCCAGCACCCGATTCCGCAGAGTTCCCGTGCGCAGGGCTGCCGTGTCACTCGCCGCGCGCATCCGGCCGACAAGCAGCGCTCGCCGGCCAGGCGCGAGGTTCAGGGTCCCTCTTCAAGATCCGAAAAGGGGCGTTTCTGACAGATCATCGGAGTGGATGCGCTCGGGATTCCCATGGGCGCGCGCGATGCCCAGTGTAATTCGGATCGTTCTCGAAGTCGATACTCCCGCCAGCTCGTACGGCCCGCTGGTGCCATTGATGTCGCATCCACAGCACCGGGGATCGGGCACGCAAGCGGCCCGATGCGCAGCGCTTGTGGCGAAGGGCCGCGGCGCGGGCATCCATCCCGTGCCGGGCAGGTGAACGCTCTGCTTGCGAAAGCGACGCCGCGCGGGAGTCGAGTGTTCAGTTGTGCGCATGTCGCCTCCTCCTCGCCCCGAGGCGGGAGCGCTGGCGGACACGCGGCGGTCACGTCCTTCGGCTCGAGAGCGCGCCGCCGTCGAACGAAAACATATTGTAGATCAATGGCTTGCGAGACAACACAGAAATGCGCAGCGCGGGTTCGGTTCTGGCCGCCTCCACTCGAGCGGCCTCGCCGCTGCCGCCGTTCCCCAGCCCGCCGGCGCCCGGCGGCGCCACCGCCGTGTATCGGCTCCGCTCCCCGTCAACCCGGCGAGAGACCCGGCCGTGCGCTCTTGGAGAGCAGCAGGATGCGGTGCTCGCGGCCCTTCGGCCAGGCGGCATTCCAGCGCAGCACCCGATGCGGCACCTCCGCGAGTGCGGGGAAGGGCTCGAAGTGCTGCGGTACGGTAAAGAACGCGACTGAGGTTTCGTGGAGCAGTGCCAGCACCTCGTCGAAGAAGTGTTCGAGGCTCCAGTGGAAGCCGATGCTGTAGAAGCCGTAGACGATGTCGTAGGGTCCCGGTAGGCGCGAGAGCCGGCCGTCGAGAGCGTGGGCGTCGTGGATCGTCACGTTCTCGACCTCGTTGTACGCGAGCATCTGCCGCAGCACGGCGAGATTCCCGCAGAACGAGTCCTCGAAGCGCGGTCCGAGTAGGGTGTAGCGCGTGGTTTCGCCGCCGCCTTCGTAGAGGTGGTATTCCGCGGATTGCCAATCGAGCTTCTGGCGGAAGAAGACCACGGATCGACCCAAGCCGGGGCCGATCTCGAGCACCTTCGCCGGGGCGGGCAGCTTCTCGAGAACGGAACGCAGGGCCTCGTACTCGCCCCAGCAGGCGCCGTTCTGATCCGCCTCCCAGTAGCGGCGCGAGGCCTCGTCGGGACGCAGCGCAAACTGCGGCGCGATCAGGCGGATCGCGGCGACGATCTCCGGCGTGAAGGGCGGTGCGCGGAACACCTTTTCGCGACCCGCGAGCTCCGGATCGAGTGCGGGCAGGCGCGGACCCTGCAGCCATTGCTGCGCACGTGCCCACACGCATCGCACCCGCTGCATGGCTGCCCCGCCCCCCTGGTGGCCCCGCTATCGGCAACCGCAGCGCGCAACTGAACACGCCATTTTCGGCTCCGATTTGCCAAAATACCTACTTCTCGGACGTACCGAAGACGCAGCCTGTTCTTCCTGTGCTCATACGGTTTAGGAAGAATAGAGGGGCGGATTCGTCCTCCATTGCGCCCCTCCAGTCTTCCACTTCACGCCTGATGGCGGAAGAATTGCCGTCTCTCTCGCATCAACGACCGGTCCAGACCGGCGCCGTCCAGGCCGTGACACCCGCGAGGCCAGTCACATCATTGGACGCAGTGCTCACACGAACGAAGAAATATGCGGCGTCAGTCGGCAGGCCCGATACGGTCCAGTTGATCGTCTGCGCGCTGGCACCCGGGTCCAGAGGCAAGCTGGCGACGACCGCACCGCCATCTGAAACGATCTCGATCCGGGTGACAGCATCATTCAGATCGCCGGCAATCGCATCCGGGTCCGCAATCTGGATGCTTGCGGTGTAGGGAGAGGCCGGCGCAGACAAGATGGTACCCATGATCTCACCGTTGAGGGTGTAGTAGATGCGAAGGTTCTTATCCATGGTCGCATACCCTCTTCTGGCGCTCATGGCTTCAACGAGATCATCAGGCGTCAGCTTCGCCGCAAGCAGGACCGTTCGCAGCTCGTGGCCGGCGATCCAGTCCGAGTAGTGCGTGTCGGCGTTGCAAGAAGGCATTACGTGCCAGCCAGCATCCAGCGCCATGATGAAGCTGTCCTCATAGAAGTCATCGTTGTAGACTTCGATGAGATTCATGCCGGCGTCTCTGGTTTCGTTATAGAAGCTGAAGTTCTTGAAGTTGTCGCTGACATAGAGCGGATGGTTGAATTGGCCGATTGCACCGGGCTGTCGTGCGAGCCAGTCGTAGAAATCGCCAAGCCGCTCCGGGCCCTTGATCGACATCTTGTCGGGGATTTCTGGCGTGTTGAACACATTGATCTCGCCGTTGTTTGCGAGCAGCCAGAACTCATAGGCTGGCATCGCCACGAACTTCGGAGAGGTGTAGAAGGCTGCCGCCGCCTTGAGATCAGCCCACTCATCCATGTCCATGGTCCACGCCTCATAGGCGTGGGACGTGGATACGTGTTCTGTCAGGGCCATGAAGTCAGCCCCAGCAGCAATGGCCGCCGGGTACGCGTCCCATGGAGTGCTGTCTTCATAGGCGTCGGAATATCCCGTGTGGTTGTGCAGGTCGCCGAAGTAGAGATTGTACTTCTTGGCATCTGCCTGGGCGGTGGTCACGGATTGGCTGAAGCAGAAAGTCCATAGCATGGCCACACTGAGAGTTGTGATCTTGCTCGATACGCTTCTGAATCGGATGGATTGACTTGCTCTCATCTCCTGCTCCTTCTTGATTTGCACCTGCAACAGCCGATCCGTCGCGGGGCGCGATACCGCCGGCGCCGCGCCAGCGCGGCCAGCAGCGTCGCGCCCGCGAGCAGCGGGAGCGACGCCGCGGGCTCGGGCACCGGAACGCCGCGCGTGTACCAGCTGCCGCCGGGACCGTTCCAGGACGTTCCCTCCCCCCAGATGATGTGATTGACGTCATCGCCGTCGACCGCGATCTCGAAGTAGTCGCCGTACGGGAACGCGTACCCCAACGGGCTCTTGTAGGGCGCCCCATAGCCCAGATCCGACAGCAGCTCCGATTCACTCCAGCTGGCGCCGCCGTCCAGCGTGTTCACCATCCACGTGTTCCAGCCCACCTGGCTGGCCACGCGATCGTCCTGCCACACGACGCGAAAGTCCCCGGGAGTCGTGCGCGACGCCACCATCGCGGGGAATGCGTTGTTGACAGCCGCGATCCCGCTCGAGATCTCCACGCGATCGCTCCAGACGACCCCGTCCGACGAGGTGCGCGCCCACAGCCTCTCCGGTTCCTGCGCGAAATCGCCCGCGTTGTAGCTGATCATGACCAGCCCGTTCACGTCGATCGCGAGGCCGATCTCGGGTCCCAGGAAGGCGAAGTAGCAGCCGGCGGCCCATTCGCAGCCCACCGCCTCGGCCGAGGTGTCGACGCGGGTCGTCGTCCAGCTCACCCCGCCGTCGGTCGATCGCAGGACGTTGATATGCGTCGGGCCGGTGTAGTCGAGTGCGTAGTCGGCCACCGCGAAATAGACGTCGCCGTTGGGGGCGACGGCGCCAGCCGAGTGGAACCAGATCCGTCCATCGTTGCTGGTCTGCACCGGCGTGCCGAAAGTGCCCCCGCCGTCGTGAGAGCTCACCACGTAGCTGTCATCCCAGTTGAAGCCGACGTAGACGTCCTGGCCATCGGGCGAGATCACCAGCACCGGGCGGTCGCCCTGGCTCGTTGGGCCCGGCCCCAGGATATCCTCCAGGGGCGTCCAGGTGACGCCGTGATCGAACGAACGCGCCATCTTCAGAGCCCAGTTGTTTCCAACGATTCCCATGGCGTAGATCGTGCCGTCTTCCGCCACCTCGATCATCGGATCGGCGGCGTTGCTCGCGAACACCCGGTCGGCCTCCCAGGTGGTGCCAGCGTCCACCGAGCGCCTGAAGATGATTTCGATCTGTGGCCCACTGATTCGCGTAGTGAGCTGGTAGACGTAGGGGCCGCCCGGGTCCGCTGCGACTGCCGGCTCCCAGTCGTCGCCAGCGCTCCACACGCGCTCCGAGTCGAAGCCGCTCGTCGCCAGCGAGGCAAGAGGAGTCGGCTGCACGATGGTCTGCGCCATGGCAGGCGTGCTCGCGATGATCGAGCCGCCCGCAACCAGGTTTGCAAGAGCAACGGCGAGCCAGCGCATCAGCGCACCTCTAGAGGCGCTTTCCCACGCGCCGCAGTGTACGCCTCCGGCTACCGGGGGGGGACTATTTGTGTCTGCGCGGCGCGCTTCGGGCAGCGTCAGCCCAGGTGCACAACGAGCGGAGGGGCATCGAGCCCCATTGGGCGACGAGCGACTGCCGAGAGACCGCCGCTGGCGCGCTCTGCTGCCGCACTGCCATCCGGGCTGCGCAGCGCTACGCGGCGGGCTGCTGCTGCGTGATGCAGTGCACGCCGCCGCCACCGACCGCGATGTCGTGGATCTGCAGCTGCACGACCGCGCGGTCCGGATACAGGCGCTGGTAGGTCTCGACGGCCTCCGGGTCTCGATCGTAGCCGTAGCCGGGGACGACCACGGCGCCGTTGGCGAGGTAGGCATTGACGTACGAGCTACATCCGCCGTTCCAGACGCCCGGGTGGTAGCAGCCCTCGTGGATGAATTCGAGCTCGAGCCGCCTGCCCCTGGCATCCTTCTGGTGTGCCAGCGCCGCCAGATTGATCTGGCCGATTGCGTAGTGCGGATCGGTCTTGTCCGGATTCACCTCGAGGAGCACGCGCCCTGGCTCGATGAACGCGGCGATGCCGTCGACGTGCCCATCCGTCTCGGTGTCTTGCGGGTCTCCCGGGATCCAGAGAACCCGGCTCGCGCCCAGCGTGCGGCACAGCTCCCGCTCGACGTCCCGCCGGCTCCAGCCGGGATTGCGGTTGCGATTCAGGAAGCACGACTCGGTCGTGATCACCGTGCCTTCGCCGTCGACCGTGACGCCGCCGCCCTCCGCCACCAGATCGGAGACGAACTCGTGCGCGCCGGCGAGCCGTAGGATGCGGGAGCCCATCATCGCATCCTGATCGTAGGGATCGTACTTGCCGCCCCAGGCGTTGAATCTCCAGCACGCGCCCGCGAGCTCGCCGTCGTCGTTGATCAGGAAGTTTGGTCCGGAGTCACGCGTCCAGGAGTCATCGATGGGCATTTCGATGATTTCGATGCCGGCGTCCAGGAGCTCCCGCGCTTCCGCTGCCTTGTGGGCGGGCGCCAGCATCTTGAGGGGCTCGAAGCCCGCAATCGTGTTGGCGACGCGGGCGTAGGCCTGCTGGGTTGCACGCGCGTCGGCCCAGAGCCCGGCGCGGCACGGCCACGCCATCCAGCAGCAGGCGTGAGCGCGCCACTCGCCCGGCATGTAGAAGCCGCGGTCTCGCGGATCGCTCGCAGGGGACCTCATCGCACCTCCAGCGCTGTGTGTCGCATTTGTGTGTTCGAGACGATGAATCCGGCGCAGGCGACGGCGAGCAGGCCGATCGCAGCCAGCAGGACGGCGTGATATTGCCCATTGCCCACGATCGAGGCCGCCACGGCGGGCCCGGCGGCGCCTCCGATGGTCGACGCTGAGGCGCCGGCGGCGACGGCGCTGCCGTGCGCATCGAGCGAGGCCAGGAGGCCCTGGATGAAGGGCAGGCAGAACGCCCAGGCGAATCCGATGCAGGATCCGGCGATCGCATACGCGAGCAGGCCATCGGCTGACACGAGCACCAGCATGCCGAGAACGGAGAGTGCGATGCCAAACGTCAGCGGGCTGACGCGGCCGAAGCGTTGGCCCAGCAACACCGTGATGAAGGCGCCCGGGATGCCCGCCAGGGACGCGACGAGCAGCGCGATGCCGATGTGGTGCTCCGTCAAGGGGATCGAGACGCCGAGGCGTTCGATGTAGGTGAATTGAGCGGTGTTGGCTGCCTCGAAGACCCCAAAGCTGAGCACCGCAAGAATCGTGGCGGGTGCGAGCAGGACGCCGTGCTCGGATCTCCCCGAGGCTGGGCTGGCCAAATCGATCGCCTTCCCCGGCAGATGGCGCAGCAGCAACAGCGCCAGGATCTCGAGACCGGCAATGCCCAGGAACATCCCCTCGGTTCCGAGCGCGCTCGCATGGACCGGAAGCACGTAGAGGCCCAGTCCGCTGATGATGAATTGCAGCGTCACGAAGACCCCGTAGCCGCGGTCGGCGTTGGCGTAGCGTGCGAAGGCGGATGCGATGCAGGTATAGGCGGCGCCTGTGCCGATGCCGGCCGCGAATCTCGCCGAGAGGAAGAGGGCCTCACTCCCGGTGGAGAAGGCAGACACGACATCCATCGCTGCGGCGACCGCAAACGCGACGCCCGTCGCCCTGCGCAGGTCGATGTGGTGCATGCGGAACGCCATGAGCATTGCGATCGACGCGCCGCCCGCGAAGTTGGCAGAGGCCGACATGCCTGCGAACGCCTCGGACAGGCCGGACTCGTCGACGAGGACGCCGATCATGGCCGGAAGCACCAGCAGTGGCAGGAGCGAGATGGAGCCCGCGATCGACAGAAACCAGAACGCCCGAAGGTTCTCGACGCGCACGATCGCTAGCGTGTGGCCACGGTCCGCTGACCATCGAGACTGAGCAGCGCGCCGTAGAGATCGGGGCGTCGGTCGCGGAAGACCCCCCAGGAGCGGCGATACTCGCGATTCGCGTCGAGGTCGATGCTGGCGGTCAAGACGCACTCGCTGTCTCGATCCGCGCACGCGAGGAAGGCGCCGGTGTGATCCGCGATGAACGACGATCCGTAGAACGAGAGCTCCGCGTCCTTGGCGCGTTCGATGCCGATCCGGTTGGAGGCGATGACCGGCACCACATTGGCCGCGGCGTGCCCGCGCATGACCATTTGCCAGTGGTCCTTGCTGTCGAGATCGGGTGCATACAGCTCGCTGCCGATGGCGGTCGGATACAAGAGGAGCTCGGCGCCACGCAGCACCATCGCGCGCGCCGCCTCGGGAAACCACTGATCCCAGCAGATGCCGACGCCGATGCGCGCGTACCGGGTATCGAAAGCGAGAAAGCCGGTATCTCCGGGGCTGAAGTAGAACTTCTCCTGATAGCCCGGAAAATCCGGAATGTGGCTCTTGCGATAATGCCCCACGATCGCGCCATCCGCGTCGATGATCGAGACCGCGTTGTAGTGCGCGAGGCCGGCGCGCTCGAAGAAGGACACCGGCAGCACCAGCTCGCGCGCTCTCGCCAGCTTCTGGAAGCGCTCGAGCGTCGGGTGGCCGGCGATCGGGCGCGCGAGATCGAAGTGCTGGTTCTCCTGTTCGATGCAGAAGTAGGGCGTTTCGAAGAGCTCCTGCAGGAGGATGATCTGCGCGCCGGCGTCCGCCGCGCGGTTCACCAGGGCTTCGGCCCGCGCGATGTTCGCCTCGAGCTCCCAGCTGCAGTGCATCTGCGTGCAGGCGACGGTGACGTGCATGGGCTCCCCTTGGCTGGCGGGCTGAACGTTCGTCGAGTCAACTCGACTTTCTGGAGGCCGTCAATCCCGACGCCGCGCCGGGCTCCGGAGCGGCCCCGCGCAGCGATCCCATCCCCGGAGCCGATCGGCCATGCTGGGCTGCTCGGCTCCGCCGACGTACCCCGCACAGCACACCGAGCACATACGCGCCCACTGCGATCAGCACCGACGCCGAAGGCTCTGGAACCGGAATGCTGGTGGAGAGTGTCGCCAGACCGCCTGTCGCGAGATGGAACGGCTTGGTGTACCCGCTGTCGAAACCCTCCGTATACCAGAGCTCCGAGGTCGCCTCTCCCCGGGACGCCCTGGAGTCGAAGAAGGTCATTTCGTCTACGCTCAAGAGCCGGCCCGCGCTCAAGACGATGGTCGCCATGGCAAACTCGGTCTGCGCATCTCCGACGCCGGGCTCCCGTGGGCCGTTCTCGGCGATGACGTCATCGATCGAGAGCACCTCGACGGGACCTTCCAGCACCCCCCCGTCGACCAGCTGGTCGCGCTGGTCCTGGTTCTCGAAGACGAAGAAGTCGGGGACCTCCGCGGCCGGGACGAGCCCCATCAGGTAGAGCTCCAGCGGGTTGTAGGCTCTCGGCCGTTCCGTGAGGCGAACCCGATAGTCTCCGTTGCCGCGTCGGACGAGTCGGAAGGGAAATTCGCCCCCGGCGCCGCCGGGCAGGCTGAATCCCGTTACTCCGTAGGCCAGATCGGAAATGGGCCAGTGCGCAATCCCCGGCTTCAGCGCCGCATTCGACAGGAAGGCCATCCATTGATGTCCGATCTCGTGCGATAGGTTCCGTCCCGCGAGATCGAAGGAGCTGTCGATCGGGTAATTGATGATCGCAAGAAGGCGACTCTCGCTTCCGTAGACGGCACCGTTGTCGAAGAGCGCTCGGCCGGTGCCGGTGGTCGCGTTTCGTACGAACTGAAGGCTGCGGTTGCGAGGCGTGCGAACCTGGCTGATGACCGCGATGAAATCGAAATCATCGGGAAACAGCTCGTAGAACCGCTGGAGGACCTCCTGCGGTGCGCTTCCCGAGAGCCAGAGCGCGTCGCGCCGGAGGTTGACGACGAACCCGCTCGCCTGCGCGTCTTCGGAAATCGCGGAGACGGTCGCGGCGGGCATCGTCGCGTCTCGCACGTTCGCAAAGACGCTCGTGCTGAATGTGCGCGTCGTTCCATCATACACCTGAAGGTGTCCAATCAAGTTGTGCGCATCCCCCTCCACGTATCCATCCAGCAGCTCGGCGGTGGACATCGTGAGCTGGTACGTGTTCCCATCCGCCCGTGTGAGTGGAAGGATGGGGCCAGCCGGC
>JAOUNA010000121.1 GCA_029881215.1 Myxococcales bacterium
ATGCGATCGCCCCCACGCCTGCCGGGACCATGGTCATCGTCGACAGCTTTGGCCACCTGTACCGCGAGCAGGTGGACATGCTGTACCGGAAGTACTCGGCCGCGTTGGAGGGCACGGGGAAGGAGATCGGCATCCACGCGCACAACAACATGCAGCTGGCCTTCGCCAACACGATCGAGGCGATCATCCTGGGCGCGAACCGCGTCGATGCGACGATGATGGGAATGGGGCGCGGCGCGGGAAACTGCCCGATGGAGCTGCTGCTCGGATTCCTGCGCAACCCGAAATTCTCGCTGCGCCCGGTGCTCAAGCTGATCCGCGACCAGATCGAGCCGCTGCGCAAGAGCGTCGAGTGGGGCGCCCTGGTGCCGTACAACATCACCGGGCAATTGAATCTCCATCCGCGCGCGGCCATCGAGTTCCTGTCCGGAGACGAAAAAGGCGATTACGTGAAGTTCTACGACCGGATCGTCCGAGACGTCTGATTCCCGTCGCCGCGCACGGCGGCGGGCCCTGCTGTTTCGATGCCCGGGTCAGAATTCGCGAGAGGAGGCTGCTCCGTGAGGACGATCGATCGATCCCGCCTGAACGAGCTGATGCAGCGCGAACGCCAGCGGTTCCGCGAGAGTCATCCCGAGTCCGGGAAGCTCGCGGAGGACGCGAAGGCATCGCTCCTGTACGGCGTGCCGATGAACTGGATGGTGCGTTGGCCCGGGGACCATCCCCTGTTCGTCGACCGCGCCGAGGGCGCGCACTTCTGGGACGTCGACGGCAACGAGTTCGTGGATCTCTGCCTGGGGGATACCGGCGGCATGGCCGGCCACGCGCCCAAGCTCGCCGTCGAGGCGGTCGCCGCGCAGGCGGCGAAGGGCATCACCCTGATGCTGCCGACCGCGGACGCCGCCTGGGTCGGCAGGGAGATGACGCGGCGCTTCGGTCTCCCCTACTGGCAGTTCGCCTTGACGGCGACCGATGCGAACCGCTTCGTGATCCGCTGGGCGCGTTCGATCACCGGAAGAGCCAAGATCGCGGTGCACCACTGGTGCTATCACGGCAGCGTCGACGAGTCTTTCGCCGGCCTCGATGCGCGGGGTCAGGTGGTCAGCCGACCGGGAAACATCGGTCCCCCGGTGCCGCTGGATCAGACGACCCGGGTCGTGGAGATCAACGATCTCGCAGGGCTCGAGGCCGCGCTCGCCCACGGTGACGTGGCCGCCTGTCTGTTCGAGCCGGCGCTCACGAACATCGGGATCGTGCTGCCGGAACCCGGCTACCACGAGGCGGTGCGCGAGCTGTGCACGAAGTACGGAACGCTGCTGATCATCGACGAGACGCACACGATCAGCGCCGGCCCGGGCGGCTGCACCAAGGCGTGGAACCTGCGGCCCGACTTCGTGACGATCGGCAAGACACTGGGTGCGGGTGTGCCGAGCGCGGCCTACGGCATGTCCGCGCCGCTGGCCGAGCGAATCTACGCCAACACCGACTACCGGAACGCCGACGTGGGCGGCATCGGCGGCACCCTGGCAGGCAATGCGCTGTCGCTCGCCGCGATGCGCGCCACGCTCGGACAGGTGCTCACGGACGACGCCTTCGAGCGGATGATCGCGCTCGGTGAGCGCTTCGAGCGCGGCGTGCGGGAGGTGATTGCGAGCCGCGAGCTGCCGTGGCACGTCGTGCGCCTCGGCTGTCGGGCCGAGTACCTGTTCCGCCCCGAGGTCGCCAGGAACGGCGCCGAGGCGGCGGCGGGGCAGGACGAGGCGCTCGATCCCTTCATCCACCTGTACCTGCTGAACCGCGGCGTTCTCATCACGCCCTTCCACAACATGGCGCTGATGTCGCCGGCCACCACGGCTGCCGATGTCGATCGCCATACCGAGCTGTTCGGGCAGGCCACCGACGAGCTGATCGGACGCTGAGCGCAGCAGGTGTCTGGCGGAGCGGAAGGCGCGCCCTCCGCTCAGGCCGCGTGGCCCCGGACCGGGGCGAGCTTGCGATCCGCCTCGCTCAGGATCTCCTGCATCCTCTCGGGCGCACCGTGCGGCAGCTCGGGAGGGCGATGGCTCTGCAGGATCTGCCGGGCCTCTTCCCGCACGAGACCCCGCACGTCGCGGCCCGTGGGCGGCCATACGCGCAGGTACTCCTTGCGGAGCGAGGCGAGCGTTTCCGGGCGCCTCAGGAAGTGCTGGCCGATGCCGACTTTCTCGATCAGGTCGGCCTGCAGATGCTCTTCGTCGACCCGGATCGGCTGCACCATGAAACCCAGCTCGCGGGTCACGTGGTTGTCGAGCACCATCTTCTCCAGCGAGAGGGTCTGGGACGCGTCCAGCAGCCCCATGCTGTAGATCTCGTCCACGCCCGCCAGATACGCCAGCAGGCATGCGCTGGTGCCTTCGTAGCCGCAATGGGCGTCGAGTGAAGCGGATGACGTCGACAGCCCTCCGATGTTCACCGGCAGGTTGTAGAAGCGGGCGATGTCGACGAGTGCGAGTCGCGTGGCGTTGCTGTTGGCGCTGTCTCCGTAGCTGCCCGTGACCATGTCGAGCTGCGAGGGGCCGGCCGCGTAGACCACCGGTGTGCCCGGCTGCACCGCCTGGAAGAGAGCCAGGCCGCTCAGGACCTCCACGTTGTGCTGCAACATGGTGCCGGCGGGCGGCAGCGGCGAGGTGGCACCGGCGAGCGGCATGGGGTGCATGAGGATCGGCACGCGCAGCTTGGCGAGCTCGATGCAGGCTTCGGTCATGGAGCCATCGTGCATGAGCGGCGAAATGGTGCAGTCCACGGTCGAGAAGATCGGCCGGAAGCGATCCTCCCCGGTCACCGCGAGCACGAGATCCACGAGGAAGGGCACCATGTCGGCGTGCAGCACGCCCATGCGCACCGGCTTGCTGGTCATCTCGAAGGCCATCGCGAAGTGGCGCACCACCCGCAGATGGGCCGGCACGTCGGTGGCGGCCACCATGATGTTGACGATGTCGATCTTGTCGAGCGCGTCCGCGAACAGCAGGCCGCGCCGCAGATCCTCCGCCCGCGAAGGCCTTCGCTCGCCCGTCTCGAAGTCGAGGGCGCGCGAACCCTGGCTGTCCGTCGTGTGGTGGGGGCGCCGCCCGTCGAGAACGACACTCCTGGACGGATCGCGCGCCTCGAGGCGCACGACCCGCGGCGCCTGTTCGATGGCCCACTCGACGAAATGCCGGGGCAGGCTGGCCCAGTTTCGCTCGTAGTCGACCCGGCAACCGTGGCGCTCGAGCACTTCCAGGGCCTTCGGCGTCTTGTACTCGATCCCGATCCGTTCCAGCAGATCGAGGCTGCGTTCGTGGATGTGCTCGATCTCGGAGCGCGTCAGCACGGGCATCAGGGAAAGCGGCATGGCGACCTCTCTGCAGCGCCCGGGAGTCTCTCAGGTCTGGACTCTTCGCTCGAGAGCATCGAGACCGAGATCACGATGCCGGCCGGGCGGAATCACGGCCATCGTGCCGGAGCTGCTCACCCGCCGCTACTCCCCCTCTCCGAGAAGATCGCGGAGGGCATCGCGCCGTGCTTTGGCATGCCCGAGAACGCCCCGCCGGCCCGCGTGGAGATCGCCTTCTGGTAGCCTCCGGCAGCCGGGCTGCGGCGCTGCGTTGGCATGGATCGGCTGGCCTGGCGTGGGCGCGGCATTCACGAGGCGGCAGCCCGAGGAAGGGCGAACCCATGGTGGCTCTCGAGCAGCTCTACGCGGCGCTGCCTCGCTTCCTGCCCGTGTTGATCGTGCTGGTGATCGCAGGCGTCGGCCTCTGGCTGGCCGATGCCATCCTGCGGCAGCGCGCAGAACGCAGGGGCTCGGGGAGATTCACGCGCCAGATCGCGATGCTGGCGCTCACGGCCGGCGTCATCGTGGTCGCGGTGCTGGCGCTTCCGGGGAGCGAGGAGACCCGCGGGCAGCTGCTCGGTCTGCTGGGCCTCGTGCTGACGGCGATCATCGCGCTCTCGTCGACCACGTTCGTCGCGAACGCCATGGGGGGCCTGATGCTCCGCTCCGTGGGAAGCTTCCGCCCCGGTGATTTCGTCCGGGTCGGGGATCAGTTCGGTCGCGTCACGGAGCGCGGTCTCTTCCACACGGAGATTCAGACGGAGGACCGCGACCTCGCCACGCTTCCCAATCTCTATCTCGTCTCGAATCCCATGATCGTCGTGCGCTCGTCCGGCACGATCATTTCCTGCAGCGTGTCTCTCGGATACGAAACCCACCACGCGCACGTCGAAGCCCTCCTCATCGAAGCCGCGCGCGCGGCGGAGCTCGAAGAGCCCTTCGTTCAGATTCTCGAGCTCGGGAACTTCTCGGTGACCTACCGGATCGCCGGCTTCCTGGCGGATGTCAAGCGCCTGATCACCTCGCGATCGAGTCTGCGGGCGCACGTACTCGATACATTGCATCGTGCAGGCGTCGAGATCGTTTCGCCAACCTTCATGGTGCAGCGCCCTCAGCTGGCGGGCTCCCGCGTGCTCGCGCCGACCTCCGCCGCCGAGGCCCCGGCGGCGGAGCGCTCCGCGGCGGCCCCCGAAGACCTCATCTTCGACAAGGCCGAGGAGGCCGCGAGTCTGGAGGAGCTCCGGGGCGAGCGCGAGCGGCTGCTCGCCGAGATCGCGGCGCTCGAAGATCGCGTGGGTTCGGTCGAGGCGGGCGAGCGCGCTCGCGTGGAGCGCGAGGTCGAGCTGCGGCGCCTCCGCGTCGCGAACCTCGAGAAGCGTCTCGCTGTGGCGGAGACCTCCTCGAAGGGCGCGCCAAACGGCGAGCGCGCCTAGTCGAGAGGTCGTTTCGCGCGAGCCTTGCTCCGAGGGGACGCGCTGCGCCTATGCTAGCCTGGCCTCCGCTCGATGGGGGAATTCCTGCGCAGAAACCTGGGCCTCGCGCAGCTGCCGCGCGTCGCGAAGTCTCTGCTCGGGGCGCCGGGTGCGTGGTGTGCCTTTGCGCGGCGGCGCGCCGACCTCGCGCGCCAGCGGCGCCGAATCGCGGTGAATTTCCGCGAGATCGACGCAGCGGGCTGGACGGCGCTGCGCGCTGCGCTGCGCGGCTATTTCAGCGAAGCGTATCTGCGCACGGAGGCGGGCCGGCGCGACGCCGATGAGGTGCACCTGCGCGGGCGCCTCGAAGCCGACCGGAGGAACGTGGTGCCGTGGCTCGATGCGGCCCGTTCGCTCGCGGGCGCGCGCATCCTCGAGATCGGCTGCGGCACTGGATCCTCGACCGCGGCGCTCGCGGAGCAGGGCGCGCGCGTGATCGGTGTGGACATCGATGCGCGCGCACTCGAGGTGGCGCAGCTGCGCTGCGAGCTCCACGGCGCGCGCGCCGAGCTTGCGCAGCTGAACGCCAACGAGGCCGCCGATCGATACCGGAACGAGCCCTTCGACTTCATCATCTTCTACGCAAGCCTCGAGCACATGGTGCACGAGGAGCGCGTCAGCGCCATCGGGAAGACGTGGGAGATGCTGCCCGAGGGTGCGCTGTGGTGCGTCGTCGAGTGCCCCAACCGCCTCTGGTACTACGACAGCCACACCTCGTGGCTCCCCTTCTACCTGTGGCTGCCGGACGACCTGGGCTTCGCGTACTCGCGCTTCAGTCCGCGGGAGAATTTCTCGGATCGCTACCGGGAGGCCACGCCCGCGGCGCGGCTCGAGTGGGCGCGTCGCGGTCGCGGGGTGAGCTATCACGAGCTCGAGCTCGCCATGGGACCCGCTGCAGCGCTCGACGTCGTGAGCAGCCTGGGCGCGTATCGGGCCGACCGCCACGCGCCGGGATCGATCGAGAAGCGCTACGCCAGGCTTCTCGCCGAGATCTGCCCCGGCTTGCACGCGGGCTTCTTCGAGCCCTATCTGAATCTCATCATCCGCAAGGCGACGCCCTCCGGAAACGCTGCGCGGCGACACGCGGTGCTGGGCTAGGGTTTCTGGATGGTGTCGAGGGAGCGATGAGCGAGGTGCGCGGCGGCACCCGGGGTGCGCTGGCCCGCCTGGTGCTGGTGTTTGCCGGCCTGCTCGTGGGTCTCGGCCTCGGCGAGATCGCGCTCCGTATCGCGCTTCCGGATTTCCGGCGCCACTACGTGCACGAGCCCAACCTGCGCTGGCGGCTCGATCCCGCGCCCGGAGTGATGCCGGGCGTCTCGGGACCGTCGCGCTTCCTCGTGAACGCAGATGGCGTGCGGGGCGACGAGCTCGGTCCCGGGTACGACTACCGCATCCTGGCCGTGGGTGGCAGCACCACCGAATGTCTCTACCTCGACCAGGAAGAGGCCTGGCCGTATCGGATCCAAGAGCTGCTCGATCAGGCATTCGGTCCCGCGAAGCGCTCCTGGGTCGGGAACATCGGCCGCAGCGGGAGGCGCACGCGCGAGCACCTCGTGCAGCTCGAGTACGTGCTGGCGGAGCTCGGGAACATCGACGCAGTGATTCTGCTGCTCGGTGCGAACGACATCATGCGGCGACTCGCCGAAGACGACCGCTACGATCCGCAGGCCTGGGCCCGACCCGAGGCCCGGGAGGCGCTCCTGGCCGCCGCCTTCCAGATCTACCCGAGTGCGCACGCACGGCGCTTCGGGCTCGCGGAGAGCGCCATCGGCAGCCTGTTGACCCGCTGGTGGCTGCGGCGCGAGGCGCAGCGCGATGCCGCGGAGATCCAGATGCAGGGCGTGCGCGGCGAGAACTACGCGCGCTGGCGAGAATTCCGTGCGAGCACGCCCGAGCTGCGCGCCCGACTCCCGGACCTCGCGCCCGCGCTGCAGGAATACGCGAGCAATCTGGAGGCGATCGCGCGCGTGGCGCGCGGGAACGGGGCGCGGGTCATCCTGATGGCCCAGCCGGCTCTGTACCAGCCCGACCTGCCGCAGCGTTACGAACAGCTGCTCTGGATGGGGGGCGTGGGGGATTTCAATCGCGAGGCCGGGCACGCCTACTACACCGCGGCGGCCATGGCCGAGGCCTTCGAGCGCTACAACGCCGTGCTGCTCGACTTCTGCGCCCGCGCCGACCTGGAGTGCATCGACCTGAGCCGCATCGTTCCGCGGGATCTGAGCAGCTTCTACGACGACGTGCACTTCAACGAATCCGGCGCGGATCGGGTCGCGCGCGCGGTGTTCGAGCATCTGCGCCGCCGCCCTCCCTTCACCGACCGCTGACGCGCCCGGGACGTCCCGCGCCGCTGCCCTGGCCTCCCAGGCCGGTTCGCCCGACGCGAAACGCTGCTTCCTGAACCTCGATCCGTGCGGCTGTCGGAGACTGGCGGGCGCACGGGTCATTCGCCAGCATCGCGCGTCCGAGCGCGAACGGGCGCGGCACTCGGCGGGCGGGGGACTCGAGCGCATGGCTGAAGCAGCGACTCCGAGCGTGCCCGAAGGCCGGCGCCTGCTCTCGCTCTGCCTGAGCGCCAGCGGCATCGTCTACGGCGACATCGGGACGAGTCCGATCTACGCGATCCGCGAGTGCTTCCACGTGTTTCACGGCGTCGAGCCCAGTCCGGCAGCCGTGCTCGGCGTGTTGTCGCTGATCTTCTGGTCTCTCGTCCTCGTGATCTCGATCAAATACCTGTTTCTGGTGATGCGCGCGGACAATCACGGGGAGGGCGGCATCATCGCGCTCACGGCGCTCGTCAGCCTGCCCTCGCGACCGGTGCGCGGCGCGGGCAGGCTCCTGATCCTGGCGGGCCTCTTCGGCGCCGCGCTCCTCTACGGCGACAGCATGATCACGCCCGCGATCTCCGTGCTGAGCGCCGTCGAAGGGCTTCGCGTGGCCACGCCGGTGGTCGAGCCCTTCGTGCTGCCGATCACCGTGCTGATCCTGCTCGGCCTCTTCGGCGTGCAGAGCCACGGTACGGCGCGCGTCGGCGCCGTATTCGGCCCGATCATGCTGCTCTGGTTCCTGACGCTCGCGGCGCTAGGTGCGCGGGAGGTGATCCAGCATCCCGGGGTTCTCGTCGCTCTCGATCCCCGCCAGGCCGTGCGCTTCTTCGCGGAGCACCGCGCGGGGGCCTTTCTCGTGCTCGGCGCGGTCTTCCTGGTGGTGACGGGCGGTGAGGCGCTGTATGCGGATATGGGGCACTTCGGCCGGCGGCCGATCCGCCTCACCTGGTTCGGCCTGGTACTCCCGGCGCTGTTGATCAACTACTTCGGGCAGGGTGCGCTGATCATCCAGCACCCCGCGGCGGTCGCGCAGCCGTTCTTCTTGCTGGCGCCGAGCTGGGCGCTGTATCCGCTCGTGGCGCTCACCACCGCCGCGACGGTGATCGCGTCGCAGGCGGTGATCTCGGGCGCGTTCTCCCTCACGCGACAGGCGGTGCTGCTCGGCTACCTGCCACGCCTGCGGATCGAGCACACCTCCGCGCGTCAGATCGGACAGGTCTACCTGCCAGCGGTCAACCGCTTGCTCATGGTGTGCTGCATCGGCCTGGTGGTGGCCTTCGGCTCGAGCAGCAACCTGGCGGGTGCCTACGGGATGGCCGTGACCACCGATATGGTCTTCACCACGATCCTCTTCGGCGTCGTGGCGTGGCGCGCCTGGGGCTGGAATCCGGTGCTGCTGCTGCTGCTGCTGTCGGGGCTGCTGTGCGTCGATCTCGCCTTCTGGACCGCCAACCTGCCCAAGATTCCCCACGGCGGATGGTTTCCGCTCCTGGTGGCCGCTGCGGTGTTCACCGCGATGACGACGTGGAAGACCGGGCGCGATCTCCTCACGCTGCGCATGAAGAACCGCGCCGTGCCGATCGAGCTCTTCGTGGCCGACATTCGCGCCCATGCGCCGATCCGCGTGCCGGGGACGGCCGTCTACATGGACTCCCATCCGCACGGCACCCCGCCCGCCCTGTTGCACAACCTGAAGCACAATCACGTGCTGCACGAGCGCGTGGTCTTCTTGACGATCCAGGTCGAGGAGATTCCCAGCGTCCCCGAGGTGCGCCGCTTCGAGGTGTCCGACCTCGGCGAGGGCATGCACCGGCTCCGCGTCCACGTCGGCTTTACGGAGGACGTAGACGTGCCGGCACTGCTCGCGCGCTGCCCGATCCAGGACGTTTCGTTCGATCCGATGCGGACGAGCTACTTCCTCGGGCGCGAACGCGTGATCGCGACGGGCACGCGAGACATGGGGCGCTGG
>JAOUNA010000342.1 GCA_029881215.1 Myxococcales bacterium
GAGCGACTGGGCGGAGATGCTGATGCGCATGTACCTGCGCTGGGCGGAACGTCACGGTTACGTCAGCGAGATTCTCGATCTGCAGGAGGCCGAGGAGGCGGGCCTGCGCAGCGTGACCTTCACCGTTTCGGGAGAGAACGCGTACGGCTACCTCAAGACCGAGGAGGGTGTGCATCGTCTCGTGCGGATCTCCCCGTTCGATTCGCAGGCGCGCCGGCACACCGCCTTCTCGAGCGTCTCGGTGTATCCCGAGCTCGACGATGCCATCGAGATCGAGATCGACGAGTCCGATCTTCGCGTCGATACCTATCGGGCCGGTGGGGCCGGCGGGCAGCACGTGAACAAGACGGACTCGGCGGTTCGCCTCACCCATCTGCCGACGGGCATCGTGGTCCAGTGCCAGAACGAGCGCTCGCAGCACAAGAATCGGGCGGCGGCCATGAAGGTGCTCCGAGCGAGACTCTACGAAGCGGCCCGGCGCGAGCGCGAGGAAAAGATGGCGGCGCTGCGGGGCGAGCAGCGCAAGATCGACTTCGGCAGCCAGATCCGCTCCTACACGCTGCATCCCCAGCAGCGCGTGAAGGACCACCGAACCCAGGTCGAGATGGGAAACGTGGACGCGGTGTTGGAGGGAGATCTCGACCGGTTCATTCGCGCGACCCTCTTGCAGGGGGTGAACAAGATGGGTGCATCGGCGTGAGTCAGCGAGAGCGGGAAGCGAGGCGACAGCGGCTCGAGGCGTTGCGCGCCCAGGGCATCGATCCGTATCCGGCGCGCGTGGGCGCGCGCGAGCCGATCGAGTCGATTTGCGCGCGATTCGGCGCCCGCGACACCGAATCGCTAGAAGCCGACCCCCAGCACGTGGGGGTGGCCGGCCGCATCCTGGCGCTGCGTTCCTTCGGAAAGCTCGTGTTCGCCACGCTGCTCGAGAACGGGGCGCGCATCCAGATCAGCGCCCGAAGATCCGAGATCGAGCCCGAGCTCTTCGAGTTCGTGAAGGCCGTGGACGTGGGCGACTTTCTGTGGATCGCGGGGCCCGTGTGGCGCACCCAGAAGGGCGAGCTCACCGTGGACGTGCGCGAGGCGCGACTGCTCGCCAAGGGCCTGCGTCCGCTTCCGGAGAAGTGGCACGGGCTCACGGACGTCGAGGCGCGTTTTCGCCAGCGCTACCTCGACCTCCTGGTGAACGAAGACGCGCGTCGCATCGCCGTCCAGCGCAGCCGTATCGTGAGCGCCATGCGCGCCTTCCTGGACGGGCGCGGTTTCCTCGAGGTGGAGACCCCGGTGCTGCAGCCGCTCTATGGCGGCGCCGCCGCGCGGCCCTTCACGACGCACCACAACACCTACGATCAGGATCTGTATCTGCGCATCTCGGACGAGCTCTATCTCAAGAGGCTGGTCGTGGCCGGAATCGACCGCGTCTACGAGATCGGCCGCGTATTCCGCAACGAAGGGGTATCGCGCAAGCACAACCCCGAGTTCACGATGATGGAGTGCTATCAGGCCTACGCGGACTATCGGGACATGATGGAGCTGACCCAGTCGATGGTCCAGGAGATCGCGGAGCGGGTGCTGGGCAGCACGCATATCCAGTTCCAGGGGCAGGCGATCGAGCTGGGCGGGGAGTGGGCGCGCCGCTCCCTGCGCGACGCCATCGGGGAGGCGACGTCCATCGACATCCTCGCCCACGCCGACCTCGGCGCGTTGCGCGAGGCCGTGCGCGCTGCGCAGCTCGAGATCGACGAGGCGCCCACCTGGGGCCGGCTCGTGGACGCGATCTTCAGCACCGCCGTGGAGCCGACGCTGATCCAGCCCACCCTGATCACGGACTACCCCCTCGAACTGTCGCCACTGGCCAAGCGCTCGCCCGTGGATCCGCGCCTGGTGGAGCGCTTCGAGCCCTTCGTGGCGGGCATGGAGATCGCCAACGCCTTCAGCGAGCTCAACGATCCCGACGATCAGCGGGCCCGACTCGAATCGACCATGCGCGATCGGGAAGCCGGCGACGAAGAGGCGCATCCCCTGGACGAAGACTATCTGCAGGCGCTCGAGGTCGGGATGCCGCCGACGGGCGGGCTCGGCGTCGGGGTCGATCGCCTGGTGATGATCCTGACGGATGCGGCGAGCCTGCGAGAGGTCATCGCGTTTCCCCACATGAGACCCACGGATCCGACGGTGGAGAGCTGATCGATGCCGCTGTTCGCATCGATGCTCTGGGACGTCCTCACCGCGGCGGGGGGCACGGTGGCCCTGGGGCTGATCGTGGTGATCGCCCTGGGCATCAATGCCATGACGCTGCTCTTCGCCGGATCCGCGGTGGTGGCGCTCGAGGGCTTCGCGCGCGCCGCGCGCCGCACCCGAAGCGTGGTGGGATTCGGCGC
>JAOUNA010000343.1 GCA_029881215.1 Myxococcales bacterium
ATCGGCGGCGGAACCCTCTTCAGCGTCTACGCTGCGGTGATCCTCTACGGCGCGATTCGCGTGCTCGACGGTCTGGTGGCGTTCCTGCTGCGCGTGCGGCCGCTGCGCCTGCTCGGCATGGTGCGCAATCACCGCTGGCTGATCCGCACGCGCAGCATGGCGATCTTGAAGCTCGGTGCGTTGCTCTGGTGGGCGTCGGCGACACTGCGGCGCTTCGAGATCTCCGACGAAGTATGGGGCGGGATCGTCGCTGCGGTCTTCGCGGAGCTGCGCATCGGCGAAGCGGTCATCACGCTCGGCGACCTGATCTCCTTCGGCCTGACGATCTGGGCGACGTTCGTGCTCTCCCGCTTCGTGGAATTCCTGCTCCAGGAGGACGTCTACCCGCGCGTTCGACTGCGCAAAGGCGTGCCCTACGCAGTCTCCGCGCTCACCCACTACCTGATCCTCTTGTTCGGCTTCCTGCTCGCGGTGCTGGCGCTCGGCATGGATCTCAACCGCTTCGCGCTGCTCGCCGGTGCGTTCGGTGTGGGCATCGGCTTCGGCCTGCAGAACGTGGTCAACAACTTCGTCTCGGGGCTGATCCTGCTGACCGAGCGTCCGGTGGAGGTGGGAGACACGGTGGCGATCGGCGACGTGCTCGGCGAGGTGCAGCGCATCGGCATCCGCTCGAGCACCGTGCGCACCTGGCAGGGCGCGGAAGTCATCGTGCCCAACGGAGACCTCGTCTCGCAGCAGGTCATCAACTGGACGCACTCCGACCGGCGGCGTCGCATCGAGATCCCGGTGGGCGTTGCCTACGGAAGCGATCCGAAGCGGGTGATGGCCGTGCTGCTCGAGGTGATGCACGCGAACCCCGACATCCTGTCCGAGCCGGAGCCCTACGTGCTCTTCACGGGATTCGGCAACAGCTCGCTCGATTTCGAAGTGCGCGCGTGGACGAACGAGTTCGCCCTCTTTCAGATCGTGCGCAGCGCGCTGTGCGTGGGCTTCGAAGCGGCGCTGCGCGACGCGGGCATCGAGATTCCCTTTCCACAGCGCGACCTGCACATCCGCTCGGTGCGCGCGGCGCTGCCGACAGACCGCGCCGCGCAGGCGCCGCCCGATCCGGACGCCGGCGATCGCGAGGCAGAGGCGTAGCGCAGCGTCCCGCGCCGCTCAGCAGGCCGCGCCACGCGGGGCGAGCAGGTAGCCGCGCGCCAGATCCCGGAAGGCGGCGACCTCAGTCCGCACCCAGGTCGCGTCGCGCCCGAGCTCGCGCGCCATCAGCTCCGCCACTCCGGGCGCCGCCTCGATGGCTGCGTGCGCGTCGAGCAGCAGGCTGCGCGTGCGCCGTGCCAGCACGTCTTCGACGCTGCGCGCCATTTCGTGCCGCACCGCCCAGATCACGTGCACCGCGCGGTAGGGGAGAGCCGGGTGCAGGAGCGCGCGCAGGGATTCTTCGCGGTGCGCGAGATCTTCGAGCGCGCCGGCGTCGCTGCCGTAGGTGCGCAAGATTGCGTCCTTCGGCAGGGCGGCATCGTCCCGGCGCATGAAGCCGTGGAGTCGCAGCGATTCGGTGACGCAGCGCCGCGCTACGAGGCCGCCCACCTGGATGGCGTCGCTGAGCGTGTCCTCCGCCATCTTGCGATAGGTCGTCCACTTGCCGCCGAGGATCGTCACGAGCCCCGAGTTGCTCACGAAGACGACGTGTTCGCGCGACACGGCTTTCGTCTGTGCGCCCGGCTCCGCGCGCACCAGCGGACGCAGGCCGGCGAACACCGAGAGCACGTCCTCGCGCGTGGGGTCCTTCGCCATGTAGCGCCCCGCGTTGCGCAGCACGAAGTCCACTTCCTCCGGGAGCGCTCGGGGCTCGAGGGAGGCGTGCGCGATCGGCGTGTCGGTCGTACCCACCAGCACGCGTCCGTACCATGGGATCACGAAGAGCACGCGTCCGTCGTCCGTGTGCGGAACCATGATCGCGCTCGGGGCGGGCTGGAACGAGGCGTCGAGCACTAGGTGGATGCCCTGGCTCAACAGCGTCATGTCCTGGGCGTCGGGCTGGTCGAGCTTGCGCACGGCATCTGAGAACACGCCCGTCGCATTCACCACGACCCGCGCCAGGATGCGGTGGCGCTCTCCCGTCTCCACGTCCTGCGCCACCACGCCACAGGTCTGGCCGGCACCGCTCTCGGTCTTGATCAGCTCCACGACCTGCATGCGATTCAGCACGACGGCGCCGTGATCCGCCGCGGTGAGCGCGAGGGTTACCGCCATGCGCGCGTCGTCGAACTGCGCATCGTGATACATGATTCCGCCGAGCAACCCCTTGCGCTCGACGTTGGGGATGGCTTCGATCGTCTCGTCCCGATCGAGATTGCGGCTCGCCGCGAGG
>JAOUNA010000344.1 GCA_029881215.1 Myxococcales bacterium
ACGATCGAGTTGCTCGGGCTGCGGGGGGCCTCCTCTCACGCGGATGCCAGGGCCGAAAAGATCGTCTTCTTCTTCACCGACGGACAGCCGACCCTCCCCTACGGGCCCGAGATGGAGGCCGACAACGTGCGCGCGGTGCTGCGCGCGGCCGATCGCGCGCGCCGCGGCGGCATCCGCATCCACTCCTTCGCGATCGGTCCGGAAGCGCTCGAGGGGCCCATCGCCACGGTCGAGATGGCGACGCGCACCGACGGCTACTTCACGCCCGTGCGCCATCCGGGAGATCTGCTCAACCTCGTCGAGGAAGTGAGCTTCGCGAAGCTCGAGGCGGTGCAGCTGACCAGCGACACGATGAGCGCCCCGGCGCAGCCTTTCCGGATCAGCGCCGACGGCGCCTGGGCGGGATTGGTCCCCATGCGCCCCGGCGAGAATCACATTCGCGTGCGCGCGCGTTCCGCCGACGGGGCGGAGGCCGAGAAGCAGCTCGCCGTGACGCTCGTCCCCGAAGCGCCGGCCCCGCCGATTCCCGCCCCCTTCATCGTGCAGCGCAATCGCCTGCTCGAGGACTGTCTGCGCGAATCCAAGCAGCAGCGGCGGCGCGCGGAGCAGGACCACGCGGAAAGCGTCCGGCGCGAGCTGAAGATCGAGATCGAGCGCGAGCGGGCGCATGCGCGGGCGCGGGCCACGGAGCAGCGCAAACAGCTCGAGCTCGAAGTCGACGACGCGGCGACGGGCGCCGAGGATTGAGTCAGGCGTTCAGGCCCGACTCCTCCCGACCGGCGGCGTGTTCGAGGGTCGGATCGATCTCCAGATAGCGGCTCAGCCAGTGCACGCCCAGGTAGAACGGAATCGTGTCCAGCAGCGCCACGCAGAACTTGAACAGATAGCCCGAGCCGATGAAGACGAAGATCTGGGGCCAGACATCGCGGTCCGGATCCAGCGGGAGCGCCCTCGCGTAGAAGTGCGTAATGCTGATGACGGCCACCGTGTCCACCAGCTGACTGACCAGCGTCGAGCCGTTGTTGCGCAGCCACAGGTGTCGCCCGCGCGTGAGCTTCTTCCAGAAGTGGAAGAGAAACACGTCGCAGAGCTGCGCGCTCAGATACGCGACCATCGACGCAGCGACGGTGCCCATGGTCAGCATGCGAATGCGGTAGAAGGCGAAGTCGTAGGCCTGGGGCGCGGGCAGGCCCGTGGCTCGTTCGAGTGCCGGGTCCGGCGGCAGCGCGCCGCCCAGCCACAGGAAGGCGATCACCCACACGTTGAGCAGCAGCCCCGTCCAGACCACGGCGTTCGCGCGCCGTCGCCCGTACAGCTCGCTGATGAAATCGGTGCACAGGAAGGTGATCGGATACGGCAGCACCCCCACCGCGAGGGGCATCGGTACGCGCACGCCGAAGACCGTGAAGGACAGGTCCACGAAACGCGAGACGCCCAGGATGTTGAGCATGGTCATCGAGGCGAGGAACAGACCGGCCAGGCCCAGGAAGATCCGTTCGCGCCGCGCGTGCAGCTCGGACGCCTCGATCGGATGCAGCTCCGCCATGGCGCCGGAGCATACCCTCTGCCCCCGCGCGCGCTCAGCGCTGGGCGGTATGCAGCGTGTCGAGGACGGTGAAGTCCCGCTCTTCCGTGAACACCTTGAGCGGCGCCCACTCGGGCACCTCGGACATGCGCGGCATGCCGAGCGTCATGGCGCCCGTGGGATCGATCACCCAGGGATCCTCGGGATCCTCGAACCAGAGCGTCACCATGTGGTGCTGGCCGTCCGATTGTCGCACGACGATCGCGCGAAACACCTCGGAGGACGAGAAGCCGAGCTCGCGGAGAAAATTGAAGACGAGCAGCTCGAGACCGTCGCAGTCGTCCCCGTTGGTCTGGAAGGTCTCGGCGAGGGTTGCCCAATGGTCGATGGGACCGTCGGAGACGTAGTGGTCACGCGCCTGCTGCTGGATCCAAGCGGCGAGATCGCGCGCGAGCGCGCGTTTGCGCTCGGTCCGAAACAGGTCGTACTTGCTGCGCAGATCGCCGACCTCGCCGGCTCCCGGACCCGGTCGCCCGGCGATGGCCACGGCGCCCGGCGGCTGGCTGCTCCGCTCGCGCTCCTGCCAACCGCGGATCTTCGCGCTCCAGGGATCGTTGGGGGCAGGCGCGGTGAAGTACTGATAGCCGCGGAGCGAGGCGAGCGGCGTGCTGCAGGCGCCCCCCGCACCGAGCGCGAGCAGGAGCGCACCCGCCGTCGCGCATCGCCTTGCCTTGGAAGCCGCGCCCATGTCCGCCTGTATCGGCAGACAGCGCTCGAGGCATTACGTCCAACTATATGATTTTTCAGGGGATTCTTATCGAAGCAACTTGCGGTGCGACTCC
>JAOUNA010000345.1 GCA_029881215.1 Myxococcales bacterium
CGATCCTGGCACACCCCGTTGCCCGCGGGTCCGGCGAGCCGCAAGGCGCACTCAAGATTCCCGCGCGCGCATCCGAAAATCGGTTGTTGCTCTAGCAAGAAGCCGGCCTCCGCTCCCGGCAGCGAAGGCTAGGAGCGCGGAAAGTCAGCGATGGAAGACAACGCCTGGATCTTTCAGACCGTGGCAGGCGTCTTCTACGTCATGGCGGGGATTCCCCTGCTCAGGCTCGCATCTCGCAGTGGACAGGCCCCGGAGCGCATCCTCGGCACGACGTTCCTGCTCATGGGCATCTCCTACGGCTTCTACCAGGCGCCGATCATCTTTGCGTCGCTCGTCCCGCACGAGGTCCCTCTCACGGTGGTCGGCCGGCTGGCGTACGACGCGAGCGTCGTCATGATTGCGTTCTTCACGCGCGGCGTGTTCCGGAATCGAGAGGCCTGGGCCACCGGACTCGTCTGCGCGAGCGTGGTGCTGCTGGTGGCGGGGCTCGTCGTCTCGGTGGGGTACGGCGATTGGAACGGCTACGCACCCCTCGCGAATCCCGGCTACTGGCTCGAGTTCACCGGCCAGGTGATCCCCTGCACGTGGATCGCCATCGAAGGGTTCCTGCAGCACCGGAAGCTGCAGAAGCGCGTGCATTTCGGCCTCTCCGATCCGGCGGTGTGCAACCGGCTCCTGCTCTGGTCGCTGTTCGGCGCGATGCAGCTCGCGACGATCGTCGTGCTCGTGAAGATGAACCTGGAATACGAAGCGCGCGGCGTATTCTCGGTCGCGATGGATGCACTCGAAGGTCTGTTCGAGATGCTCACGATCCTGATGATCTGGCTGGCCTTCTTCCCGCCCCGCTTCTACCGCAGCTGGGTCAGCGGACGGAATCGCACGCAGTGCGCAGGCACGGATTGATGCCATGACTACGACACTCTTCGACGCTGTCGCCGAGATGCTCCAGGCGCGCACGAGCCTCGATCGCCTGCAGGCGCGCGGAACGCTTCGCCTCGCGCTCAAGGTGGCGGGTCTCGATCCCTCAGACTTGAGCACCGAGCAGCTGCGCGTCGTTCTCGAGAAGATCCTGCCGCGCGAGCTCGAGACCCGCGGTGTGGAGCAGGCTGCAGCGATCTGCAGCGCGGTCATGACAGACGTGGCGAGCAGTCACGTAGCCGAGGCCGCGGACTCCCGAGCGAGCGTGGACGAGATCTTCAGCCGCCTCGGCGGAGACTAATCTTCTTCGGCGCCGGCGCGCCGTCGGAGCCTCCCGGAGCGAATCTCCCGCACCTCGAGACTCCGACCACGGCGCGACGTCTCGCCTCGATCCTTGCGCTCAAGTGTGTTGCAGCGGAATCCGACGCGTAGTGGGGAAGCCGGTCAGCTCCCGTGCGCGTACGTCGATCTGCGCGTCTTGAGCGCTGCTGACCCTTCCAGAGAGATCCGAGTGGCGGACGCCGAATATCTCTTCGAATTCATCGCTGGGTTCTTCTATCTGATCGTCGCGGTCCAGCTGCTGCGGCTGGCCGCCGCGTCGCACGAGTCATCCCAGCGCCTCCTGGGGATCGCCTTTCTGTTCTTTGGCGTCTCCTACGTGTTTACCGAGGCGCCTTTCGCCTTCGAGCCGGGCACTTTCTCCATCCCCACGCTCTTCGCGGGACGCCTGCTCTACAACGTGGGCGCCGTGGTCCTCGCGCTCTGCAACCGCGAGATGTTCCAGAAGGGCGAGCGCTGGGCCGCTTGGCTCGTCGTCGGGCTCGCCGCGATGCTCGCCGCCGGTGTCGGCATCTCGCTGCGTGGGGGCGACTGGGAGGGAGCGGAGCCGCTCGGCAACGTCGGCTTCTGGCTCGAGTGGATCGGGCAGCTCGGCGCGTTCGTCTGGATCGCGATCGAAGCGTGTGTCCAATGCAGCAAGGCGCGAAAGCGCGCGGCGCTCGGCCTCTGCGAGCCCGCCGCTTTCCATCGCTATCTGCTGCTCAGTCTCTTCGGATTCATCGAGGTGTGTGCGTTCTTTGCGATGATTCCGCTCTATGTCATCTACGAGACCCAGAACCGATTCTACGTGTGGATGGATGTGCTGCTGGGGATGTGCGAGATCCTCCCGGTGCTGCTGGTGTGGCTCGCCTTCCAGCCGCCGGCCTCGTATCGGGCATGGATCGATCGCTGCTCCGCCCGGAAGGCGCGCGGCGCGCGCTGAAGCGCGGCCTGCCGCGCTCGCGACCGGCACACGGGCTCGCGCGCGCTGGGTCAGTCGCGTCCGAGACGCCGGAAGATCTTCTCGGCGTCCTCGATGCGATCTGCGGCGGCTGCCTCCGGCGCGCTCGCCACTTCCTTGAGCACGGTACGGCAGATCGAGGCCGCCCCTTGGACGCCCCGCTT
>JAOUNA010000346.1 GCA_029881215.1 Myxococcales bacterium
ATCCGCAATGCGGTGGACCGTCGAAAGATCCGCGCGTGTCACGCGCACGCGGGGCAGACGCTCGATCTCCCGCAGGAAGACGCGCCGATCCTTCAGGGGCACCACCCGATCCACGGGCTCGGCGAGCCCACCGTGGATCGGAACCAGAGCGCGGGTTGCATCGTTCGTCGTCACTTCTTCCTCACTCTCTTCGATTGTCGCCAGTGCATGGGCCCGCCGTGCGCGGCGGCCAGCACCGGAGGGGAGAACACGCGGTTGCGGTTCGCGAACAGGATCCGAACTCCCGAGTCGTCGCAGCGCCGGAAGGCCGGGGCTCGGCGCGGAACGATCTCGGAAACGACGCGCGGGGCGCGCCGCCCGTCTGGCGGCTTCGCGCCTTCCGGCTCCGCGCGCGTGCGCGCCAGCCGCTGCGTCTTCTGGATGGACGCGCTGCAGAGGATCCGCGTCCGGACCCATAGAAAAGCGTGAATCGTGCCGCGGCGCGAGGGGGCGGCGCGGGATTCCCGGCGCCGCGGTCGCGGCCGCTCGCATGCCGCGCTGGCCGAACGCGCAGAAGCCCGCGCAACGGCCCGGCACAACAGGCGCCGGCGCTCACGGATCGATCGGCTGGACCCGATGGCCGGGGGCGTACTCTCCGGCGCGGCGGCGGAACACCGCGATGCCCTGCACGTTGCGCTCGTAGATCGGCACCACGATCTGGTCGGCATCGGGAAAGGGAAACAGCGGCTGCTCGGCGTACTCGAGATCCATCTCCGATAGGTAGGCGCCGGCGCCCACATGGGAGTGGTAGACGGCCGTGACCCTCTGACCCGCCGCCTCCGCCTCGTCGAGCGCCTTGAGATAGTCGTGCTCGCTCATGTAGAACGCCGCGCGACCGTCCCGCGGATAGGTGTCCGGATCCTTCTGGTGCAGAGCTGTCATGATGTTTCGGCAGCGCACCAGGCGCAGGTAGCGCTCGGCGCCATTTCCGATCAGGAGCCCGCAGCACTCCTCCGGGTGGGTCTCGAGCGCGTGGTTGCACAGCTCGTGCAGCACGCTGGCCGGAATGCGCACCGGCGAGAGCGTCTCGTCCACGTCGACCCGGCGCGCCACGACGCATCCTCCCCGCGGGTAAAATGGGGGCGGGCGAAGTCTACCGCAGCCCGCGATCGGCCGAGGCTGGTGTCGTCCGCCACCCCCCACTACGGTCTGCGCCGCACGCCCCCCTTCGGGGTCTTGCAGGAACTCTGCGACATGTCCGACCCGACGACCCGCGACGGCTATCACGAGGTGGAGTGGACGCCGCAGGCGGTGCGGCGCTTCTGGGACTTCTACGGCGCGAACGAAGCGGGCGAGGACAGCTACTTCAGCAAGAAGTTCGGGGCGCGCATCGTGGGCATGGCCGAGCGCCACGCGGAATTGACGGGCACCGTGGTGGACGTCGGCTGCGGTCCCGGATTCTTGAGCGAAGAGCTGCTGCGGCGCGGCTACATGGTGCGCGCCGTAGACTCGTCCGCGCGCTCGGTGCAGCGCGTTCAGACCCGCCTGGCCGGGCGGCGCGGCTTCCTGGGCGCCGAGGTCGGCGAGCTCGCGGCGCTTCCGCTGCCAGACGCCGAGGCCGGAGCGCTCTTTCTCGTCGAGGTGCTCGAGCACCTGCCCGAGGCGCACCGCGAGCGCGTGCTCGACGAGGTGTCCCGGGTGGTGCGGCCCGGCGGCATCTTCGTGGCCACGACGCCGCACGCCGAGGATCTCGACGCGAACAAGATCGCCTGTCCGGAATGCGGCTGCGTCTTCCACCGCATGCAGCACATGCAGAGCCTCGACGCCGCGCGCATGCGCGCGCTGCTGGCGCAGCACGGCTTCGACCCCCTCTTCGTGGCGGCCCTCAACTTCCGCCACTTCCCCAATCGGTGGCTTGGCCGCCTGGTGCGCTTCGCAGCCGAGCGCGTGCGCGCATTCGGCGCCGCAGCCACGCCGCACCTGCTCGCCATCGGCCGCCGGCGCAACGGCTGAGCACGACGCGGTCGAGATGCCGGGAAGCGCCGCGAGTGCTCCTGGGGGTCCCCCCTGGATCTGCACCCGGCGTAAGAACAAATGACAGCGCCTGCGCAATCGGCAGCTCCCTCGACAAGTCCTCGCAACATCACTCTTCCTGCAGGATTCAACCCGAGTCGATGGGATGCGCACACGCAGACTTCGCGAAGCTCGGTGTCAACGCCGCTGACACTGAAGCCGTGCCGAGGAGCCGCCGCTTCGCCCATCGCGGAAAGAAACATCAATCGAATTGGCCAGTTGCTTCACTCTCGCGACGAAGGCACGAAAATTGCTCCCTTTTTGTGCGTTCGTTCCGCCCGTGCTCGACGGACCCACGTCGC
>JAOUNA010000122.1 GCA_029881215.1 Myxococcales bacterium
TCGCAACACCTGCCACGCTTCCACCACGTGGGTGCCATCGGCGATCTCGGCGTCGCAAGCGAAGGGTGTCGCCCCGGTTGCGATGATGACCGCGTCCGGTTTCTCCTCGCCGATCAAGGCCGCGTCGACTGCGGTATTCAGGCGGACCTCGACACCGGCCCGTTCCATCTCGCGCTTCAGGTTGTCCACCGCTCCGCCGAATTCCGCCCGGCCGGGCAGCAGCTGGGCCAACAGTACCTGTCCGCCGAGCCGTCGGGACTTCTCGCACAAGACGACCCGATGGCCCCGTTCCGCCGCCACCGCGGCCGCCTTCATGCCGCCGGGCCCGCCGCCCGCCACCAGGATGAATCGCGAGATCTCGGCTTTCGGATGGTCGCCGAGCCTCAGCTCCCGGCCCGACAGGGGGTTCTGGAAACACGAGATTGCGACCCCTTGGTGGTAGTGACCGATGCAGGTCTGATTGCAGCCGACACAGGCACGGATATCGTCGAGCTTTCCAAGGCGCGCCTTGTTGGACATTTCCGGATCGCAGATCATGGCACGGGTCATGCCGCACATGTCCGCCTGCCCCTTTGCGAGGATTTGCTCAGCCATCTGCGGTTGATTGATGCGCCCGGTGACGAGAATGGAGCGCGAGAACACGCCCTTGATCGCGGCGGCATGGGGCGCGGTATAGCCGTGTTCGAACGTCATGGGCGGCACGACATGGGCGGAACTGCCGAGATCCGCCATGGAACCCAGGACGATGCTCAGGTAATCCAGGTCGGCGAGATCGTCCATCCGGCGGCAGGCATCCAGCACCGTTTGCGCATCCAAGCCGGTTGGTTCGTCTTCGTGGGCCGAAATGCGGATGCCGATGACGGCCTCCGGACCGATGGCCTTGCGGACGGCGGCGACGACTTCGCGAACGAACCGGAAGCGCTTTTCCTCGGACCCGCCGAACTCATCGTCTCGGCGATTGACGTCGGGGCTCAGGAATTGGGCCAGCTGCAGGCCATGGCTGGCGGCCAGTTCGACGCCGTCGAGGCCCGCCTCCGCCATCCGCCGTGCCGAATCGGCGTAGCCTTCGACGAGCTTCCAGACGTCTTCCGTCGGCATCGCCCTGGGCATGGCGTGGAAGCGGTGATCGGGGACCGTGGACGGCGCATTGGGGACGCTCAACAATCCCTCGTAGCCACCGATGATCCGCCCGCCATTGGAGATCTGGCCAAATACCTTGCAATCATGTCGGTGGATGGCATCCGCGCACTTCCGAAATCCGGGTATGCACGCATCCCGGCTGGCGTCGATGCAGTTGGATTCGAAGGCCCCTTCACCCCACGTACAGGCGGCCTCCATCACGATCAGCGCGGCGCCGCCGGCGGCACGGGCCTCGTGGTAGGCCGCCATCTCTTCGGTGGGACACCAGTCCCGCACCAGAAGGGTCTGGTGCGAGGAGGAAAAGATACGGTTGCGAAGTTCGAGGCCGCGGATCTTGTAGGGGGTGAACAGATTCACGAACGACATATCAAGTCTCTTGTTTACCTGATTGTGATCTTACCCATCAAGCCGGACGTTCGCAGTCATTGTAATTCTTCTCTCAGCGCCTCGTATGGCGTTTTGCCGCGGTGGGCTCCGTTCGGTCGAACCCCACCTGGCTCGATCGGACTCCGGCCCCGCCTTTGAGGACAAGATCGTCTCGTTCGACGCGGTAGCTCGCAAAACCTGTTGGAGTCCGCGAAGCCGGTCGTCGTACGGCTGACCCGCCAGAGGACTCGGGCCTGCCCGGAGAGCGAGATCCGGATCGGGTGAACCGGCCGGAACGCCATAGCGACTGCGAGGTTTGGACCGATGCCGTGGTCGGTGGTGCTGAAATTGGCGTTGCTCTCACGGATCTCGAATGCGCGGGTATGGGGGCCGTCCGGGGAGTCCGCGCCCGTGCGGGGCTCCTCATGAACCGTCTTCAGCTTTCCCGCGAAGCCGAAGGATGGGTCAATCGTGACCCCACCCGAAATCACTGTTCCAGATCGAAAGTGGTAAGAATCCGCGTGAGGAGACCCAACCACGGCGAAGAAACGGTATAACGCCGAAGGAATCGTTCACGAGCTTCGGGAAGCTGGCGTCTTGATGGGCCAAGGGAAATCCGTCAGCCAGCAGGAGAACGAGTGGCACGGGATACACCCGGAATAACCAAAGGCACGTGCTGGGCTTACAGCGGCGGCGGCGCCGGGTACGGCGTAGTGTACAACGCCCATTACTTCGTCCTGATCTACTACAGTCAGGTGCTGGGGCTGGACGCGGGCCTGGCCGGCCTGGCGGTGGGTATCGGCCTGGTGTTCGATGCCATCACCGACCCGCTTGTCGGCTACCTGTCCGACGGCACCCGCTCGAGGTGGGGTCGGCGCCATCCCTGGCTGTACGCCTCGATTCTGCCATTGGGCGCGACGTTCTATTTTCTCTGGCACCCGCCCGACTTCGTCGCGGGCAACACGCTGCTGTTCGCCTGGCTGGTGGTTTGCAATGTCTTGATGCGCACCGCGCTCACCATGTTCCTGGTGCCGGCCTACGCCATCGTGGCCGAACTCACCGCGGATTACGATGAACGAACTCGCCTGCTGACCGGTTTCCACGTGATCTGGTCGGTGTTCATGAACGGCATGTCGGTGCTGATGTACGCCGTCTGGCTGGTGCCCACCGAGGAGATTTCCGATGGCGTCATGAACCCCGACGGTTACCAGAATGCGGGCCTGTTTGGCACTGTCGTCATCGTGGCATCCGTCCTGGTGTTCAGCATCGGGCTGCAGCGGTTCATACCCAGGCTCAGGCAATACCGGGTCAACGAGCCGCTCAGCCCGGGCCAGTTCTTCCGCCAGGTGGCCGATGTGTTCAGAAGCGCATCCGCGCGCTTCGTTGTCGTGGGTGGTGTGCTGTACTACGCGGGACTCGGCACTTACGTGGCGCTGTGGGTGTACATCTACAGTTATTTCTGGGAGTTCACCAGCGAGCAGGTTTCCATCATCGTCATCCCCATGGCGCTGTCGGCCCTGATCCTGCCGCCGGCCATGGCGCGCTGGGCGGTCGGGCGCGAGAAGAAGGCCGTGGCCATCACCGGCCTGCTGGGCGCCATGGCCGTCAACGTGGTTCCCATCAGCCTGCGCCTGCTCGGCTTCTTCCCCGAGAACGGAAGTGAAGCCCTGTTCTCGATCATGCTGGTGGCCGGTTTTTTCGAGAGCATTCTGTTCCTGGTGTTCGACATCTGCTGGCGCTCTATGATCGCGGACCTGACCGAGCGAACGGAACTGGAGACTGGGCGTCGCAACGAGGGAGTGATCTCCTCGACCATTACTTTCGCTACCAAGTGCGCCGACGCCCTGGGTACGCTGATTGCCGGTATCCTGCTGTCGCTGATCGCGTTTCCCACCGAGACCGCTGTCGGCGACGTGCCGCCAGACATCATCACCAAGCTCGGGTTGATCTACGGGCCGGTGGTATTCCTGATCTGGATGGGGGTGATCCTGTCCATCAGTCGCTATCGCATCAGCCGTTCACGTCACCAGGAAATGCTGGAACAACTGGCCGGTGACGGGCCATAGGAAACTCGAGCTGCGTTTTCGGGCGACGATCGAGTATGGGCGTTATGTCAAGCCCCGACGGAAAGCCCGCGGCGGGCACCCGGAGAAGACTGAGCGTCCCATGATTGCCACTTGGTGCAGTCGCTCGCTCTTGTCTCCGAGTGCAACCGTCCCCACGTGCGTCGCGAGCTCGAGCGCCAACGTGGCGATCGCCTGTTCGACCCGCTCGAGGACCGGTCCCAGATCGCCTCCAGCTCGCGCTGGTCGTGTGCGGAATCGAAGTAGCCGCGGATCGGCAGCGAGGCTTCCAGGCGCAAGAGCGTCGGTCGCCGGAGATCGTTCACGGCCCCCTGCGCGCGCCCGACGGCGCGAGGCACTCGAAGAGGTGCCGGGCGCGCAGCGGCACCTGCGCGGTGTCGATCAGTTCGGCCATCAGCTCCCCGGTCGCCGGACTCATGCAGACGCCGTCACCGCCGAAGCGCGCCGCCACGTAGGCGTTGCGCCACTGAGGGAAGCGGCCCATCACGGGTTTCTGGTAAGGCGGGGTGAGCGCCATCGCGAGCAGATCGCCCCGGTGCTCTACGATCGCGGCATCCTCGAGCACCGGCAGGACCCCAGCCGCCCCTTCAAGCGCCGCCAACTTGGTCTCCTCCGAGAGACTCGCGTCGAAGTCGGGGCGATCGACGAAGTCCCTCACCCCGTAGGTGGCCAAGATCACTTCGCCGTTCTTCTTGGGGACGATCCAGATGTCGCCGGCGCCCAACCCGTGCAGTGGGAGGTTGCCCGACATCGTTACGCGCAGGCACTCGCTGAAGACGGGCCGACAAGCGATCGGGCAGCCGAGCGTCGCGCTCAGCTTGCCGATCCACGGACCGGTGGCGAGCACGACCGCGTCGGCCTGAAGTTCCGCCCCCGAGGCCAGCTGGACCCCGGTGATCCGGTCGCCCTGCGTCGCAAATTCAACCACCTCTCCCTGCACGAACTCGGCGCCCAGCTTCTCCGCGGCCTGGGCCATGGAGAGGCTGAACCGGTAGGGCTCCACCTGGCCGTCCGGGTAAGTGACGCCCCCCGCGTAGACGCGGTTCAGCGACGGGAAGACCTCACGCAGCGCATCGCCGTCGATCCAGTCGGCTTCGACGCCGCCCGCCGCTCGCACGGGCTCCAGCACCGCCTGCGGCCCGCCCCCGTCCTCGAGTTCCTTCCCGGTCATCAGACGGGTGGTGGGCATCTCGCAGTACTCGATGTCGACGCCCCCGCGCTCCGCCAGCTCGATCGCGAACTCGGCCATCCGATCGTAGGAGGCGGAATGAAGGAAGAGCCAGTCTGCCACGCTCACGCCCGGAACGGTCTTCGCTACGTCGACGGGTGCGCCTTCGGCGGCCTCATCCGGTGTTGTGATGCAGTGTTCGCCCGCGACCCAGAGGGGCGCGTAGGTGAATACCGCCCAGGCCTTGCCCGATGCACGCGTGGCGATGGACTCGCGATCGACGACACGTGCCGAGATCCCCCGGCGGCCCAGGTGATAGGCGATCGAGCAGCCGATGACTCCGGCTCCGATGACGATGACATCACTGCTCTTCGGCATGGCGAACCTCCTTCAGGCGTTCAAATTACGATCACCGAATCGTCGCGGCGAAAGGGCACATCCGCCGCCGGGGCGTCCATCTCGCGCGCGTAGCGGTGGCCCGCCAGTACGGCCGAGGCGATGATGCCGGGCGCGCTGCAGTCGCCGACGCGCTCGATGTCGAGCTCGTCCGACAGTTCGCGGTAGAGGGCGTCGTTGGGCTCGCGGCTCGTCACCATCACGACGTGGTCCGCCATCAGCTCGCGTGTGTCGCCCGTGTAGATGCACGAGAGTTCGACGCATTTCTGGCCCACCGCCGAGAGCATGGTCAACGTCTCGCAGCGCACGCCTTCGCGCTTGAGCCGCACGTGATTCGGGATCAGCTCGTCGGTGTAGTAGGACCACTCCGCGACGCGGCCGGTCGGAGTCACCAGCGTGACCTCGGCGCCTCCGGCCGCCAGCGCGCTCGCCACCACGACCCCCATGTAGTAGTTGTCGTCGTCGTAGACGACGACGCGCCCGCCGGGCCGCGCGCCGTCGAGGATGTCCTCCGCAGACAGGACGTGCTCGGCCTCGTGGCCGGGCACCGGGGCCCGGCTCGAGCGCCCGATACCGCTGCGGCGCCAGGTGGCACCAGTCGCCAGCACCACGCGGTCGGCGTCGAACTCGCGGATCTGCGCGGCGTCGAGGCGGCTGTCGAGGAAGATCTCGACGTTCGGCAGCTTGTTCAGCTGCGCGAGGCGCCAGTCGCGCACCCGCCCCCACTCGGCGAGCGTCGGGAGCCGGGCTTCGCGCGTGACGCGTCCCCCGAGCTCGGTGCGGGCCTCGGCGAGCGCCACCGCGTAGCCGCGCTGCCCGAGGGCGCGCGCCGCCTCGAGCCCCGCCGGGCCGCCTCCGATCACGAGGACCCTGCGGTCCGACGCCTTCGGCTCGATCCGCTCCGGGTGCCAGCCACGCCGCCACTCCTCACCCATGGCCGGGTTCTGGGTGCAGCGGATCGGCACGCCGATGCGGTCTGCGGCGGAGCAGAGGTTGCAGCCGATGCACTCGCGGATGTCCTCGATGCGCCCCTCCCGAATCTTGCGGGGCAGGAAGGGGTCGGCGATCGAGGGGCGCGCCGCACCGACGAAGTCGAGCACGCCCTCGCGGACCTGGCGGACCATGGTGTCCGGCGTCGTGAAGCGTCCCGTGCTGACGACCGGCTTCGTGGTCACCTGCTTGACCCAGCGCACGTACGCCTCGAGCGCCCCCTCCTTCACGAAGCGGGAGCTGCCGATCTCGATCTCGTAGTTGCGGGCGTTGATGTCCCAGAGGTCCGGCATCTCGGCCAGCATCTCGAGGGCGGCGCGGTTCTCCGCGTTGTCCGAGCCTTCGTCGAAGGAGCCGTTGTCGGCGGAGAAGCGCACGGCGACGGCGCAGCTTTCGCCCACGGCCTCCTTCGTGTCCGCGATCATCTCCCGGAGGAGGCGCACGCGGTTCTCGAGCGAGCCGCCGTACTCGTCGCTGCGCTGATTCGCAGGGTGCAGAAACTGGCCGATCAGGAAGCCGTGGGTCGCGTAGAGGTAGACGATGTCGAAGCCGGCCGACTTCGCGCGCCTTGCCGCGTCGACGTGCCAGCGGCGGAACTTCTCGATGTCGCGCTTGCCCATGGCGCGGCACTGGACGGGATGCGGATGCCAGGAGGGGAGCGAGATCGGTCCCAACGAGTCCTCGCGGCTGTAGAGATTGGTGGCCGATGCGCCTCCGTGCCACAGCTCCACACCGGCGAGCGCGCCGTGGCGGTGCACGCTCTCGACGATCTTCGCGTGGGAGCGAATGTCCTTGTCGTCCCACAGCGAGTGCGAGGCCAGCGGCGCGTCGTCGGAGCTCGGGTGGATCGAGCAGTACTCGGTGCAGACCACACCCCAGCCGCCCTCGGCCTTGGTCTCGCGCATGGCCGCCACGCTGTTCGGCCGGTTGTATCCCATGCCGGTGCAGTGGGGCACCTGGTAGAAGCGGTTCGGCGCGGTGACCGGCCCGATCTTCACGGGCTCGAACAGGATCTCGTAGCGGGGATCGACGGCCATCTCAGGCGCCGTGGTCGCCCGTCGGGCAGGTCGGGTCCTCGCCCTCGGCGTGTCCGTGCTCGGAGACGTGCACGATCCCGGCCTCTATGATCTCGAGCGCCTCGCGCAGCATGTTCGCTTCCACGGTGAGCGCCGGATACACACGCACGGTGAACTTCTCGCCCTCGCAAATGGGATGCGCAGCGTTGCGGAGCATGAGCTACGCACCCCGCGCGACATCCAGTGGTCCATTCCGCCCTCCGGGTGGCGGAAAGGAGACGCCCATGAGCAGGCCAAGCGAGCGCGCCTGGCGCACGATCGGGTACTTCTCGAGGCTCTTCAGGATGGGTGCGGCGATCTCGCCGAACATCGCGGCGTGCTCCACCACGCGGTCGCTCTCGAGGATCTCGAGGGTCTTGAGCGCGGCGGCGCAGCCCCCCGGAGCGGCAGGCGCGGACGAGCTCACGAGCTGGGCGCTCTGTCGGATCTGCACCGCCAGGTAGCCGAGCGTCACGATCGTTGCGACGGCGGCCACGAGCTCGCCGATGCTGCCGAGATCCTGGATCGTCACGCCCAGACTATATGGAGCTTCGCGGCCCGGTGATACTCGTGTGTTGCCAAGTTCGAGGGCGCAGCTCACGGGAGCCGCATTCCCCGTATCTTCGCCGCTCGACAGGGAGCCGGGCCATCGAGACGGGTTCGCGCCAGACTGCCTCCGCCGCCACGGCTTTCGCTGGGCGAGTTCGCTACGTTCCGCGCTCGCCATCCGGGCGCCCATAGCTCAGTTGGATAGAGCGTCAGGTTGCGGACCTGAAGGTCGCACGTTCGAGTCGTGCTGGGCGCGCCAGGTTTTCCCAAGGCACCACGGCTAGTTATGGTCGCGGTGCCGTTTCGTTGGGGCCGCCGTCGGGGTGCGCGGCCCCGCGCCGAGAGCGGCTCCCGCTGCGGGAGCGACGCCGGCCCGAGCGGTCCCGCCGGGGCCAGATCCGGCCAGAGGCGATGGACCCCGTGCGCGCCAACCCGCCGTCGGATGGGGCAGGAGCAGGAGACCGTGGCGATCCCGAAACGAGGCGAGTACCTGTCAGCGCTCCGCGAGCTCGAGCCGAACGTGTACAAGTTCGGTGAGCGGATCGACGACGTCACGACCCAACCGGCGACCCGCCGGACGGTCGAGAGCCACGCCCTCGCGTGCGATGCTGCCGACGATTCCGAGCTGGCCGATCTCTACACCACCACGTCGACACTCAGCGGCGAGACGATCGCGCGCTGGAACTCCCTGATGCGCAGCGCCGAGGATCTGATCGGCAACATGCGGGTGAAGCGCCAGAACTTCCGGCGCTGCGGCACCTGCACCGGCGCGATCTGCGTCGGCTGGAACGCCCAGAACGTGATGTGGGCGGTCACGCACGACATGGACCGCGCGCTCGGCACCGACGACCAGCGCAGACTCGAGCGGTGGATCCTCTCGGCCGAGCGTCGAGGACTCACCGTCGCCGGCGCACTGACCGACGCCGAGGGCGATCGCAGCCTGAAGCCGTCGCAGCAGCCGGATCCGGACACGCTGCTCCGGGTCACGGAGGTCCGGGACGACGGCATCGTGTTGCGCGGCGCAGGAGATCTTCCTGCTGCGCGGCGGCGTCTACGGTGAGGAGGACCGGGACTGCGCGGTGGCGTGTGTCGTCCCGAGAGACATCGAGGGCTTGACCGTCGTGGAGGCCGTCCGTCCGCGGAGGCGCGCTTCCGGGCGGCTCGCCTCGCGGAGGGGCTGACGATCGGCGCGGGGGTGCCGGGCTGCATGCACGGCGGGGGCTTATCCGATGGCGCCCGGATGGTCGTGCGCGCCGAGACA
>JAOUNA010000347.1 GCA_029881215.1 Myxococcales bacterium
GCCTCGGGCGCCAGCGCGGGCGGCGGCCCGCCGGCATCCGGGAGCTCTCCCGCGCGCCAGCCCGCGAAGAGGCGACGCGCGTGCGCCTGCAGGTCTTCCGCGGAGAGGTCGCCCGAGGCGAAGAGCACGGCGTTGTTGGGGCGCGCCACGCGCGCGTGAAAGGCGCGCGCCAGCTCCGCGTCCAGCACCACCACGCTTTCCGGCCGTCCTTCGAGGGGCAGGCCGAAGCGGTGACCGGGATACACGGCCGCGTAGGTGAACCAGTCCGCCAGCGTCTCGGGTTGATCCACGGCGCGCTCGAGCGCCGCGAGCTTCTCGCCGCGCGCGCGTTCGGCTTCGGCGGGCTCGAAACGCGGCGCGAGCACCACGTCCGCCAGGATCTCGAAGAGGCGATCCAGATCGCGCGAGAGACCCATCACCACCACCGAGAGGCTGTCCCAGTCCGCAAAGACCGAGAGCGTCGCTCCGATCTCGTCCACGTACTCTGCGAACGCGAGCGCGTCGCGCGGACCCGCGCCGCGCTTCATGAGCTCGGCCGTGTACGAGGCGAGACCCGCGCGATCCGGCGCAACCGAGGCTTCGCCGCGGCGGAACGTCATTCCCAGCACGGCGCGCGGCAGCCGCCGATCCTCGAGAGAGAGCACGTGCAGGCCGTTCTCGAGCTGCGCCCTGTGCAGGCGTCCCGGCTGCACCACCGGCGCCTCGATCACGGCAGGCGGCGGAAGCTCCCAGGCGGGCCGCGCGCCACCCGCGCCGCGCCCGCCGAGCGCGGCACAACCGGCCAGCGCGCAGGCGGCCACGACGGCGGCGATCGCGCGCACGCCGTTCATTCGCCGCGCTCCGCGCTCGGGGGAGGCACCAGGCGCACCACGCTGCGCGCCGCGTCGATCAGATAGGTACGGGCCACGCGCTGCACGTCCTCCGCGGTCACTGCCCGGATGCGCTCGAGGCGCTCGTCGAGCGGGCGGATGCGGCCGAACGTTGCGTAGTCGCGCGCGATGCGCGCGGCGATCGCGTGATTCGCGGCGAGGCTGTTCACCAGCTCGACCTCCAGCTGTCGCTTCGCCTTCTCGAGCTCGGACTCCGAAACGGGCTCGCGCCGGACGCGCTCGATCTCGGCGAAGAAGAGCTCCTCGACGCGCTCGATGCTCGCATCGGGACGCACGCCGGCGAAGGCCAGGAAGGCGCCGGCATCCACCATCTCCAGATACGACCCGCTCGCCGAGAGCGCCTGCTGCGCCTCGTAGACGAGACTTCGGTAGAGGCGGCTCGAGCGCCCGTCGGACAGCACGACGCTCAGCACGTCGAGCGCCTCGATGTCGGGGTGGCCCGTCGGCGGGGCGTGCCACGCCGCGGCCAGGATCGGGCTGTTCGCGCCGAAGTAGACGATGGCGCGGCGCTCTCCGTCCTGCGCGGGCTCCTCGGTGGGATTGCGGGGAATCTCGGCGGCGGGCGGCAGCGCGCCGAAGGTGCGTTCCAGCTGGGCCAGCGCCACGGCGCTGTCGAAATCACCGACCAGCGCGATCAGCATGTTGTTCGGCGAGTAGTAGGCGTCGAAGAACGTGCGGCAGCTCGCGACCGTGGCCTTCTCGATGTCGCTGCGCCAGCCGATGACCGGCCAGCGGTACGGATGCGCCTGCCAGACCAGCGGGAAGAGCGCCTCGTACACTCGCCCGAAGGGGCTGTCCTCCGTGCGCATGCGGCGCTCTTCGAGCACCACCTCGCGCTCGCTCTCGAGCGTGCGCTCGCTGATGTCGAGATTTGCGACGCGCTCGTGCTCGAGATCGATCACCAGCGGCAGTGACTCGGACGTGACGTCCTCGAAGTAGACCGTGAAGTCCCGGGTCGTGAAGGCGTTCACGCGGCCGCCGCGGGCGCTGATGAGCTGCGCGTGCTGCTCCGGTGCGATGTGCGTGGAGCCCTTGAACATCATGTGCTCGAACAGGTGGGCGAGCCCCGTGTAGCGCGACTCGTCGCTCGAGCCCACATCGACCCACATCTGGAAGGACACGATCGGCGTGGTGCGGTCTTCGAGCGTCAGCACCACCAGGCCGTTGTCGAAGCGCGTGACGCGCGCCTGCGCGGCGGGATCCTCGAGCGCGGCTCCCGGACGCGCGCCGAGCGCTGCACCCGCGAGCGCGAGCACGGTCAGGACGTTCAGGGAGCGGGGCGCGCGCATGGCGGGTTACAGTATCCGCGCGCGCGCGACGTGTCGAGGCGCAACGCGCTCTCGATCGAGCCGGCGCGGCGCGCGCGAGTGCGCAGGAGGCGAAGAGCTCCCGGTGAGCCGGCGACGCGACGATTCCTTGGTGTATTCGAGCGCGCACGGCCGCGTGTGTCCGCACTGCG
>JAOUNA010000348.1 GCA_029881215.1 Myxococcales bacterium
GCCTGCATCGAGCACCGCGATCTGATCCGCGTCCCGCACGGCGCTGACGCGGGACGAGACGATCAACACCGTGCGTCCCGCGAAGACCGCATCGAGCTGGCGCTGGATCGCCGCCTCGGTCTCGGCGTCGACCGCGGAGAGCGTGTCGTCGAGGATCAGGATGGCCGGATCGAGTGCGAGGGCGCGTGCCAGGGCGGTGCGCTGGCGCTGTCCGCCGGAGAGCATGACACCGCGCTCGCCCACGATCGTCTCGTAGCCCTCGGGGAGGTCTGCGATGTCGCCCGCGAGCTGCGCGCGCGTGGTCGCTTCCGCGATCCGCGCGAACTCTCTGTGCTGCAATCCGAACGCCACGTTGTCGGCCAGCGACATCGAGAACAAGAAGGAGTCCTGCGGCACCATCGCGATGCTCGAGCGCAGCATGGCGAGCGGAATGCGGTTCACGTCCACGCCGTCGATGTAGAGCATGCCGTCGTCGAGCTCGTAGAGCCGCGACACCAACGACGCGAGCGTGCTCTTGCCCGATCCCACCGGGCCCACGATGCCCAGCGTCGTGCCCGCCGGCACGTGCAGCGAAACGTCGTGCAGGGCGGGCTCGCGCTCCAGCTCGCCGGCATAGCGGAAGGTGAGATTCCGGAACTCGATCTCGCCCCGCAGCGCGAAGGGCGCCACCGCGTCCGCGCGATCGGCAATGGCGGGCTCGATGGAGAGGAGCTCGTCGATCCGCTGCATCGAGGCGGCGCCGCGCTGCACGAGCGCTACGACCCAGCCCATGATGAAGGTCGGGAAGGTGAGCTGGAATACGTACATCGAGAAGGTGAAGAAGTCCGCGATCGTCATTCGACCGGCGGCGATCTCGCGCCCGCCGATCCACACGATCACCGCCATCGCCAGCGCCGGCAGCGTGGCCGTCACCGCACCCATGGCGGCGTTGCCGCGCACCAGGCCGAGCTGCCGGCGATACAGCGCCTGGTTGACGCGATCGAAGCGCCTCGCCGTGAGGGGCTCCATGGCGTACGCCTTCACCACGGCGATCCCCGAGATCATCTCCTGCAGCTGATTGGAGGCCTCCGCGAGCCCCTCCTGGACACGCAGGCTCCAGTGGTGGATGGAGCGCCCCAGCGTCCGCGCGATCAGGATGAACAGCGGATAGGGCAGCAGCACCCACAGCGCGAGCGGCGCGTTCATTCCGAGCATGGCGCCGATCACGGCCGCATACAGCAGCGGGGTCTGCACGATGTTGAGCAGACCCACGCCCATGAGCAGACGCACCGCGCTGATGTCGTTCACGCAGCGGCTCATGATGTCGCCCGTGCGCCACTTGGAAAAGAAGGATTGCGGCATCTGCAGCAGATGCGCGAAGACATCGTTGCGCAGCTCGTATTCGACCTGACGCGCGGCGTTGAAGACCAACGTTCGGGTGAAGTAGCGCACCGCCGCCGTCGCGATGGAGGTGCCGGCGAGCCAGAACACGCGACGCGCGATCTCCGCGGCCGCCAGCCCCTCGGTCACCGCGGCCACGGCCCAACCGACGAGCATGGGCACGGCGACCCAGCCCGCCACGTAGACGACGCTCGCGCCCGCCCAGACGGCGTAGTAGCCCAGGTTGTGCCGCAGGTAGATCAGCAGCCGGCGACGCGCCGAGCGCGCCGGGCGCGCCCAGCCCGAGCGTTCACCGCCCGCGATGTTCAACGCCCCACCCACGCGGCGATGCGCTTCCGTTCGATGCCAATTGCCCAGGCCAAAGCGGCTAGATTGTGCCGGAACGCAGTGCGAAGTGGACCTCGCGCACGATGCCGGCGGGCCGAGGTCACCACATCGAGGGGGAGCAGCACCACCCGCCCGTGGCCGCGCATGGCGCGCACCAGGTCCAGATCCTCCATGATCGGCACCTGCGGAACCCCTCCGATGGCGTCCAGCACCGTTCGACGCACGAAGAGCGCCTGGTCCCCGTAGGGCATGCCGAGCAGCGTCGCACGCGCGCGCGCCGCGTGCTCGATCAGGCGCAGCCGCGCACCCCGCTGATCGAAGCGGAGTCGAAAGGCACCGCCCACGGCCCCGAGATCCAGCAGGGCGGCCTCGACGGCCCCCTGATAGTCCGCCGGCAAACGCGTGTCGGCGTGGAGAAACAGCAGCACGTCCCCCCGGCTCTCGCGCACGCCCGCCTGGAGCTGGCGAGCACGGCCGGGCAGCGCCTGGACGACCCGCGCCCCGGCCTCGGCCGCGCGGGCCGCCGTCTCGTCCGCGCTGCCGGCGTCGACCACGATCACCTCGACGCGAGGCGCACGGGCACTGCGCACGGCGTCGGCAATC
>JAOUNA010000123.1 GCA_029881215.1 Myxococcales bacterium
CTCGCCGAGGCGCCCGAGGCGCGGGACGAGGTGAGTCTGGTGGTCGACGTCGGCACCAACGCGGAGATCGTCGTCGGCAACCGGCAGCGCCTGCTGGCGGCCTCGAGTCCGACCGGCCCCGCTTTCGAGGGCGCGCAGATCAGCTGTGGACAGCGGGCGGCGCCCGGTGCGATCGAGCGGGTGCGCATCGATCCGGAGACGCTCGAGCCCCGCTTCAAGGTGATCGGCTGCGATCTCTGGTCGGACGAGCCGGGCTTCGACGAGGCGGTGGGCTCGGACGGCATCACGGGGATCTGCGGCTCCGGGATCATCGAGGCCATCGCGGAGATGTTTCTGGCCGGCATCCTCGACGCCGACGGCGCCATCGACGGCGCGTTCGCGGCACGCAGCGCGCGGATCGTGGCCGACGGCCGGACGTTTGCCTACGTGTTGCGCGACGGCGAACGGCCGCTGCGCATCCTCCAGAACGACGTGCGCGCGATCCAGCTGGCCAAGGCCGCGCTCTACGCGGGTGTGCAGCTGCTGATGGACCGGCTGGGCATCCAGAAGCTGGATCGCATTCGTCTGGCCGGCGCATTCGGGAGTCACATCGACGTGAAGTATGCGATGGTGCTCGGCTTGATTCCGGATTGCGATCTGGAGCGGGTTTCCGCGGCGGGGAATGCCGCGGGGACGGGCGCCGTGATGGCGCTCCTCGATCGCGAGTCGCGCAGCGCAATCGAGGCGCTGGTGCGAAGGGTCGAGAAGGTGGAGACCGCGGTCGAGGCGGCCTTCCAGAACCACTTCGTGCTCGCCATGGCGATTCCCCACAAGACGCACCCCTCCACCGAGCTGGCCAAGGCGGTGCCTCTTCCGGCGCCCAAGCCGAAGCGGGACGATGCGAGGGGAGGGCGCCGCCGCCGGGGCCGCCGCCCGGAAGGGGCGGACGCGGAATGACCGCTCGCCCGCACAGGACCGATCGTCGGGCGGCGTCCCGATCTTGAAGAGCGTTGGATCGCGGCTCTCGCCTCGCTGAGCGAGACGTGTCGGAGAGGCCCATGCGCATCGGACGTTGGCTGCAGGATCACCCGCGTCTTCTCGAACGAGCCTACCGCCTGCATCACTGGGGATTCCTGAAGGCGCGCGGGTTGCTCGCGCGGATCGGCTACGAGCGCGTGGACCGCTGGATCCGCGGGCCCGAGGAGCTCGGCAAGAGGCTCGTCTTCGATTGCCGGATGTGCGGACAGTGCGTGCTCCACTCGACGGGCATGACGTGTCCGATGACCTGCCCCAAGAATCTGCGCAACGGCCCCTGCGGTGGCGTGCGCAGCAATGGACACTGCGAGGTCCTCCCCGAGATGAAGTGCGTCTGGGTGGAGGCCTTCGAGCGCTCGCAGCGCATGCCGCTGTACGGCAAGGAGATGCTGCAGATCCAGCCGCCGCTCAATCACCAGCTCGAGGGCTCCTCCTCCTGGGTGACCTTGCTCGCGGGGCGCACCGACCCGCCGCGCGGGTGGCTGCCGACGCGGGAGGGCAAGGACGCGTGAGGGCACGCTCATGACCCAGGCATACAAGTCCGACGGCCGCCTCGAGCGGGTGCTGCGCAGCGGCCTGTTCGCCGTCACCGCCGAGCTCGATCCCCCGGACAGCGCGGACCGCCACGAGGTCTACGACGCGGCCCTGGTGTTGTCGCAGGTCTGCGACGCGATCAACGCCACCGACGCCTCGGGCGCCCACTGCCACATGTCGAGTGTGGCGATCTGCTCGCTCCTCACCCGCGCCGGCTACGCGCCCGTCTTGCAGGTGTCCTGCCGTGACCGCAATCGCATCGCGATCCAGGGCGACGTGCTGGGCGCGGCGGCGATGGGCGTGGACAACGTGCTGTGCCTCACCGGCGACGACGTCAGCGTCGGCGATCAGCCCGAAGCCAAGCGCGTGTTCGACCTCGACTCGATCCAGCTGCTGCGCACCATCAAGATCATGCGCGACGAGGGCGTGTTCCTGAGTGGCCGCAAACTGAGCGTCAAGCCGAGGCTCTTCCTCGGCGCCGCCTCGAATCCGTTCGCCCCCCCCCACGATTGGCGGCCGCTGCGGCTCGCCAAGAAGATCGAGGCCGGCGCCGATTTCATCCAGTCGCAGTACTGCTTCGACATCCCGCGGCTCCAGGAGTTCATGCGGCGCGTTCGCGATCTCGGACTCCACGAGAAGGCGTATTTCCTGGTGGGCGTGGGTCCGCTGCGCTCGGAGCGCGCTGCTGAGTTCATGCGCGGGAACGTGCCGGGCGTGCACATTCCCGACGCGATCGTGGATCGGCTGCGCAAGACGCCGAAGGAGCAGAAGCGCGCGGAGGGCAAGCGCATCTGCGTGGAGATCATCCAGCAGGCGCGCGAGATCGAGGGTGTCCACGGCGTGCATCTGATGGCGTACCGACAGGAGGAGCTGGTGGCCGAGATCGTCGAAGAGGCGGGGCTGCTTCCGCGTCCGCGTCAGCTCGGTGCCGCGGGTCCGGTGCGGCGCCGCTCCCGCAGCCGCGAGCGCGCCGCCGCGCGCAAATCCACCGAGCCCTGATGCCGTTTCGCGTCGCGTTCGAATCCGAGCGGATCAGACCCGCGCGAGGTTCTGCCAGCACGCCTCGCCGGGCTCGTCCGGCGGCAGATCGATGGGCTCGCGCACGGGCTCCGGACCGTTGCCCCGACCCAGCACGCCGAGCGCCTGCTGCGGCGTGAAGCACCGGCTCCGCGCGCTCGGCTCGGGCTCGAGCTCCCACGGCTCCGAGGTGCTGCGCGCCGTGTTCGAGCCGAAGGGATCGGGGCGGTGGACGTCGAGGCGGCGGTGGCGCCAGCCCGCGGCGCGCAGCAGTCCGCTGGACGGGACGTTCCCGGACGTCACGATCCAGTCGCCGGCGACGGCGAATGCGCCGTTGCGTTCCGCGAGAATGCGCCCGGAAGGCAGCCCGGCGCGGATTTCGGCGAGTGCCTCGGCATCCGCCACCGGCAGCACCACGACCGGCGGCTCGAAGGGGCGCAGACGCCGGCGCCAGATCCAGTCGTGCCAGAGCGTTCTCGAGCCCGAGAGCGCGACCAGCGTGCCCGCCAGCGCCAGCGCGGCGAGCAGCCCGGTCGTCCAGCCGGCCGGCAGCTCCGGCAAGCGATGCGCGCTGCGCGGCGTGGCCGGTCGGGCGCGCAGTCCGATCTGGATGTCGCGGCCCACCCAGCCGGCCGACTGGATCAGGGTGGATGCGCTGTCGTAGCTGGTGGCGAGAATGCGGCCCTCGCGCAGCACCAGACCGCTCGGCGTCGCCTGCAGCACGCGGCTCTCGTCCACCGCCGCCCGCACCGCCGCGATCAGGCGGGGATCGTCGACCACCACCACCGCCACGGGTGGCGGCGGCGGCTCGCTGAGGCGGGCGGCGAGTTGCTCGACGCGCACCCGGCCGGCTGCCGAGCTCAGCAGCAGCAGGGCCGTCGCCCCGACGAGCAGTCCGGAGGTGATGCGCGCAATGGGTCCCATCCTCCAGTGTTTCGGTCGGGCTACAGCGCCACTTGACGAAATTGCGTTGTTTTGCCCTCGCCTGGGGTTTCATGGATCTGGAATGCTCGGCTGGCGCGCGACGCAGCGCGCTCCGCCGCGCACCGAGTCGCCTGCAGCGCGGGGGGGCGCGCTAGGATCTGCCGGGCCCCCCGGCCGCCGTGCGCGGCGTCCGATCGCGACAGGAGTTGCGCGTGATCAGCCTGATCGTGAACGGCGAGCGCCACGAGCTCGACGTCTCCGAGGAGACCCCGCTGCTCTGGGTCCTGCGCGACAGCCTCGGCCTCACCGGGACCAAGTTTGCCTGCGGCGTGGCCGCCTGCGGCTCTTGCACGGTGCACGTCGAGGGTCGCGCGGTGCGCGCCTGCGTGCTGCCCGTCCGCGCGGTCTTGGGAAAGTCGGTGACCACCATCGAGGGCCTGGCGCGCGACGCGGCGCATCCGTTGCTCCGCGCGTGGGTCGAGGAAGACGTGCCGCAGTGCGGCTACTGCCAGCCCGGCATGCTCATGGCCGCCGCGGCGCTGCTGACGCAGCACCCGGATCCGAGCGATGCGGACATCGATGCGTCCGTCACCAACATCTGCCGCTGCGGAGCCTACGCCCGCATCCGCCGCGCCATCCACCGCGCCGCCAAGGCTTGATGCCGCGAGACACCACGATGAGCGAGGCCCACACCCTCTCGAGACGCCGCTTTCTCCAGGTGAGCGGTGGCGCCGCCAGCGGCCTGCTGCTCGGCTTCACGCTGCCGGTGGGCGGGCGCCTCGCGGGCTTCGCGCGGGCGGAGGGCGCGCAGGCGCCGCGCATCAACGCGTGGCTGCAGATTGCTCCCGACGAGAGTGTCGTGATCCGCGTGGGCAGCTCCGAGATGGGGCAAGGCGTCCTCACCGCCCTGCCGATGCTCGTCGCCGAGGAGCTCGAGGTCGAGTGGACGCAGGTGCGCGCGGAGATGGCGCCGGCGGATGCGGCGTATGCGAATCGGATCTTCGGATCGCAGGCCACCGGGGGCAGCACCAGCGTGCGTCAGGGCTTCGATTACCTGCGCGAGGCGGGCGCCACGGCGCGGGAGATGCTGCGCCGCGCCGCGGCCGAGCGCTGGGGCGTCGGCATCGACGCGTGTGTCGCCGAGAAGGGTCGGGTGATCCACCGCCCGACCGCCCGCGCGCTGAGCTACGGATCGCTCGCAGCCGAGGCGGCCCGGCTCGCGCCGCCCGAGCGTGTCGCGCTGAAGGAGCCGAAGAGCTGGTCACTGCTCGGCAAGCCGAGGCGCCGCCTCGATACGCTCGACAAGTCCAGCGGGCGCGCCATCTTCGGCTGCGATGTCCGCGTGCCGGGCATGCTGTTCGGCACGCTGATGGCCTGCCCGGTGTTCGGCGGGCGACTCGCGCGGGTCGATCCGGCGCCTGCCCAGCGCCTGCCGGGCGTGAAGGCTGTGGTTTCGCTGGACGACGCCGTGATCGTCGTGGCGGACACCACCTGGAACGCACGCACGGGATTGCGGGCGCTGGCGCCCGTCTGGGACGAGGGACCCCACGCGGAGACGAGCAGCGCGCAGATCCGAGGGAAGCTGCGCGCGGCGCTCGACGGCGACGTGGCGCGGGTGCGATCCGCCGGAGACGCACCCGCCGTGCTCTCCGCCGCGCCGCGCACCCACGAGGCGATCTTCGAAGTCCCGTTCCTCGCGCACGCGGCGATGGAGCCGATGAACGCGACGGTGCACGCGCGCGCAGACGGGGCGGACGTCTGGGTGCCCACGCAATCCCAGGAGCGCACGCAGCAGCGGGTGGCGGAGATGCTCGGGCTGCGCTCGGAGCAGGTGCGCATCCACACCACGTTTCTCGGCGGCGGCTTCGGCCGGCGCTCCGAGACGGATTTCGTCGCGTACGCGGTGGCCGCGTCGCGCGCGGCCGGCGCGCCGGTGCAGGTCTTCTGGTGGCGCGAGGAGGACATGCGCCACGATTTCTACCGTCCCGCGTCCACCGTGCGCATGCGCGCGGCGCTCGACGCCCACGGCGCGCCGGTGGCCCTGCACGCGCGCGTTGCGTGCCCCTCGATTCTCGCGCGGGTGTTTCCCGACGCGCTGGAGAACGGGGTCGATGACACGGCGGTCGAAGGGCTCGACGAATCGCCCTACGCGATCGCGAATCAGCTGATCGAGTACGCTCGGGTCGACACCCCCGTTCCTGTCGGCTTCTGGCGCTCGGTGGGACACAGCCAGAACGCCTTCGTGCTCGAGGCCTTCCTCGACGAGCTCGCCCGGGCCGCCGGCGCGGATCCGCTCGCCTATCGGCTCGCGCTGCTCGCCGGACATCCGCGCCACGCCGCGGTGCTGCGCAGGGCCGCCGAGATGGCGGGCTGGGGCACGCCTCCCGCCGCGGGTCGACACCGCGGCCTCGCACTCCACGAGTCCTTCGACTCGATCGTGGCCGAGGTGGCGGAGATCTCGATCGAGGCGAAGCGCGTGCGGGTGCACGCCGTCTACTGCGCCGTGGACTGCGGCACGGTCATCAATCCGGACACGGTGGAGGCGCAGATGCAGAGCGCCATCCTGTACGGCCTGACCGCTGCCCTGCATGGGGAGATCACCATCGAGAAGGGGCGCGTGCAGCAGAGCAACTTTTCGGATTATCCCGCGCTCATCCTGGGGACCACACCCGCCATCTACGTGCACATCATGCAAAACGCGGGCGCCCCGGGCGGCGTCGGTGAGCCCGGCACCCCCCCGATCGCGCCGGCGGTGGCGAACGCCGTGTTCGCCGCGACGGGAACGCCGGTGCGCGCGCTTCCGATCCGCGTCTGATCCGATCCCGGCGGGCGCGCCGGGTGTTGCCACGGCGCGGGCCGTGGCCCGGCGCGCGGGCTCGGCTAGCCGGACGCCGCCTGCGCTCGTTTCAGCAGGGGCTCGAGATCGTCTGGCGCGAGCGGCGGACTGAAGAAGTAGCCCTGATACTCATCGCAGCCGTGATCGCGCAGGAAGGTCAGCTGCGCCTCGGTCTCGACGCCTTCTGCAACCGTGTTCAGGTGCAGCGCCTTGCACATGGAGAGGATCGCCGCGACCAGATCGTCCGCCGCGGTCTCGGTGCCCACTCCTCTCAGGAACGAGCGATCGATCTTCACCTGATCCACCGGAAATTCGCGCAGGTAGCGCAGCGACGAGTAGCCGGTCCCGAAGTCGTCGATCGAGACGCGGATGCCCAAGCCCCGCAGCTCCTGGAGTACGCTGACCACGCGCGTCTCGTCCCGCATCAGCGTGCTCTCGGTGATCTCGACCTCGAGGTGCGACGCATCGAGATCGTGCTCCGCCAGGGCGCGGCGCACGCTCGCAACCAGGTGGCGGTCCCGAAACTGGATTCCGGAGATATTGATCGCGACCGTATCCGCGCCGAGCTCGCGTTCGACCCACTGCTTCGCCTGCGCGCAGGCTCGGTCGATGATCCACTCGCCGATTCCAGAGATCAGTCCGGTTTCCTCGGCGAGCGGGATGAATTCGTCGGGCGCGACCACGCCGAGGTCCGGGTCGTTCCAGCGCAGCAGCGCCTCGACGCCGGTGATCCGACCGGTGGACATCGAGATCTTCGGCTGGTAGTAGATCTGCAATCGCTCGGCGTCGACAGCCTTGCGCAGCTGGCTCTCCAGCTGCAGGCGGCGGAACGCGGTGGCATTCATCGCCTCGGTGTAGAACTTGTAGCGATTCTTTCCGGCGGCTTTCGCGCGATACATCGCCATGTCTGCATTGCGCAGCAGCGTTTCGACGTCCTCGCTGTCGTCCGGGCAGACGCTGATGCCGATGCTCGCGCCCACGACGACTTCGTGATCGCCGAGCACGAACGGCTGCGCGAGCTCCTCCAGGATGCGCTGCGCCACGTTCGCAATGTCCTGGGTCCTCTTGATCTGGGAGAGCAGCACGACGAACTCGTCGCCGCCCAGTCGCGCGATGGAGAGCTGGCGCTCCTTGCCCTGCGGGCGCGCGACGGTGTCGGCCCGTCGCGTGGAGCCGTCGAGCCGCTCCGAAACCCGCTCCAGGAGCTGATCGCCCATGCTGTGGCCGAGCGTGTCGTTGATGCGCTTGAAGTCGTCGAGATCGAGGTAGAGCACGGCGAGCTTGCGCGCGTCTCGCCAGGCCTGGCGGATCGCCTGGAGCGCCAGCTCCCGAAACAGACGCCGGTTCGGCAGCCCCGTGAGTCCGTCGTGGAAGGCGAGGTGGCGGATTTCGCGCTCGACGCGCTTGCGCCGGCTCACGTCCTGCGAGGTGCCCTTCAGCCCGACGATCTCTCCCCCGTCGTCGAAGACGGGATGCACCTCGGTCTCGAAGGTGCGCGTCTCGCCGTGGGGAGCCGCCACCCGGCATTCGGTGCTGGCGGGCCGTCCCTCGTCGCGGCAGCGCTTGAGGCACTCCAGGAGCGGCGCGCGATCGTCGCCGTGGATCTTCTCGAGCAGCGTCACCGCGGCATCCACGCACCGGCCCGATTCGATGCGAAACACGGCGGCGAGCTCGCCCCAGCACTGGATGGATCCCGTGGCGAGATCGAGCTCCCAGTTGCCGATGCGCGCGATGCGCTGGGCATCGGCGAGTCGCTGCTGGCTGCGCCACAGCTCCTGCGCCCGCTCGCTGGCCCGCAGCACGTAGCGCACGCGGTGCGCGACGATGGGCCAGTTGACGGGCTTGGTGACGAAATCGGTCGCGCCCACTTCGTAGCCGCGGTGGATCGATTCCACGTCTTCGAGGCCGGTCATCATCAATACTGGAGTGTGTTGGGTGCTGGGCTTCTCGCGGATCTTCTCACAGACGCTGAATCCGTCCAGGCCGGGCATGCGGACATCCAGGCAGATGAGGTCGGGCGTGGTGCGTTCGAGCGAGGCGAGGGCTTCGACGCCGTGTTGCGCCTCGACCACCCGCATGCCCTCCTGCTCGAAGAGACTGCGCGCGACCATGCGGATCCCCGGGTCGTCGTCGACCACGAGGATGAGCGGCCGCTTGTGTTCGAGCGGGTTTTCCGTCAAGGAGACATCCGTCTTCGCAGGTTCGATCTCGTGGAGTGGACAGCTTTCGGTGTTTCGAACGCGGAGTCGGGTCGAGGCCCGCGCGCTCTCGGGGGCCCGGCGCGCGTTCCGATCCCGGCAGACGCTCTGCTGTGGCGCATCGGCCTGCGGATCCGCTGTCTTGACGAACGCCTGGGCAGGGCGCGGCGCGCCGGCTCGGAGCGGTGCGGAGCCCTCGATGGCCGCGCGCCCCCACGGGGCCACGGGATCATTCGCGATCGGCTCGGCCGCGCAGCGGCGCGCGCCTCGCTCCGCCCGCGGCTTCGTGTACAGCACGCTGCCG
>JAOUNA010000013.1 GCA_029881215.1 Myxococcales bacterium
CCTGTCGACTCGCTACGTCGCCCTGCTGCTCGCGCTGCCGGCTGCCGCCCTCCTCGCCGTCTGGAGCTATTCGTACGGCGCGATTCGCTCGGACGACTGCATCGACCCACACGCACTTCTCGAGAGCACGTGGGTCGCAGGGATGCGGCCCCAAGCAGAAAGAAAGCACGCGCCGCCGAGCTGGGCGTTTCAGAGCATCGAAGGCACCGTGCCGAGCGAAGATCCCATGATCTCACCCCTGGAAATCCGGATCTTGCGGACCTTCGAACCGGATCAGCTCTACGGCAATCCACTCAAGACATTTCGCGGCTCGCACGAACTCATCACCTCTCAAATTACACTCTCATGGATCGATGCTGAATCCGATCGACTGCCGGTCCATGAGGTCCTGACCGAGGCGCCGAGAGGCGTCCGCATCGACGCCTACATCTTCTTCTACGATTCCCGGCCCGTGGCGAATCCCGTTCCGGCGATGCTCAGCGGGGCAGCCTCGCGGCTCAGGAGCGGCCCGCTTCCGCTGACCCTCGTCACGGTCTCCGCGTACGCCTCCGATCCCCTTCGGGACGAGGCGCGAAAGCTCGCCGAGGAAGCACTCGTCTCCAGCTGGGAGCACTACCGCACGGCCTGTCGGGGGCCCGCTGTCCTCGAGTGAGGGCTGCTCGAGCGGCGGCCGAGTCGACCAGAGGCGCGATGCGTCCTCGATGATCTATGTCTCACAAGAGGCAAGCTCCAGAAACATATATCAAACTATTCCAGGCCGGCGCGAACGAGTTCATTGACACATAATGTAACGATTGCCATCATGCGCCTCGCGCGCCATCGGGAGAGGGATGCCTTTTCCCAACCAAGCATTCGGCTGAAGACCACCGTGCCCGAGAGGCTGGTCCGTGGTGCGCTCCGAGGGGCGGCATCCAACGCCCGGAGCGAGAAGAATCTGCGAGAAAGGAGCGACGCATGTCGGAAGAGCTGTTCGAAAAGCTGACCCAGGCCGTGGTCGACGGAGAGCCGGAAGACGCAGAGGCGCTGGTCGAGCAGGCCCTCGAGCAGGGCATCGACCCGCTGGCATGCATCAACCAAGGCCTGATGAAGGGCATCGAAAAGGTCGGCGAGCTCTTCTCCGACGGCCGCTATTTCCTGCCCGAGCTGATCCTGGGCGCCACCGCGATGAAGGCGGCCCTGGAGGTGCTCGAGCCGAGGCTGATCGGAAGCCAGAAGCGCGAGGTGCTCGGCACGGTCGTGCTGGGGACCGTTGCGGGAGATCAGCACGAGATCGGCAAGACGCTCGTGGGAACCATGCTCACCGCGAACGGCTTCCAGGTCATCGACATCGGGGTCGACAAGAAGGCGGACGACTTCGTCGCCGCCATCGTGGAGTCGAATGCCGACATCGTCGGCGCTTCGGCGCTGCTCACCACCACCATCCTGGAGCAGAAGCGACTCATCGACACGGTCGTGGAGGCCGGGCTGCGCGACAAGGTGAAGGTGCTCGTCGGCGGTGCGCCCGTCACCGAGAGCTTTGCGGTGGAGATCGGCGCCGACGGCTATGCCGACGACGCCATTTCCGCCGTCCATGTCGCCCGCAAGCTGATCAGCGCAGCGGAGTAGGGAGATTCGGAGATGCCCAGCGAACGTCCTGCGATCGAGCCCATCGTGACATCCTACAAGCTGCGCTTCCTGGACGACGCCCAGCTCGACAGCCTGCGGGAAGCCACCTTCGACATCCTCGAAAATGTGGGCGTGCGCTTCCACTCCGAGAAAGCCCTGGCGATCTTCGCCGAGCACGGCGCGCGGGTCGATCGCGACTCCCAGATCGTAAAGATTCCGCGCGATCTGGTCCTCAAGGCGATGGCGAGCGTGCCGCGCCACTTCACCCTGGGCGCGCGCGATGCGGCGCTGGATCTGCCGCTGAAGGATGGCGTCACCTACTTCACCAACGATGGCTGCGGCCACAAGGTCGTCGATTTCGAGACCGGCGAGCAGCGCGCTTCGACCAAGGCCGACGTCGCCATGATGGCGCGAATCAACGATTACCTGCCCTCCATGGCCATGAGCTGGACGATCGTCAGCGCGCAGGACTGCGGCGCGACCGCGTCGCTCCACGAGGTGGATGCCACCTGGCGGAACAACGCCAAGCACTACCAGAGCGTGACGATGATGGGAGAGCGGCTCTGCCGGTACGGGGTCGAGATGGCGACCGCGCTGCGGGGCAGCGCGGAGGAGGTGCGGCGCCGTCCGCCGCTGTCGATCATCGCGTGCACCATCGCGCCGCTGGTGCAGGACAAGGAGGCGATCGAGGGAGCCCTGGTGATGGCCGAGGCGGGCTTGCCGGTCCTCGTCATGTCGATGCCCACCCTGGGCACCACGGCGCCCGCCACCTACGCGGGAGCCCTGGCCGTCGGAGACGCAGAGGTGATCAGCGCCACCGTGCTGCTGCAGCTCGCCAGCCCCGGCGCGCGCGTATTCCACTGCATCCTTCACGCATGGGCGGATCCGCGCACTGCGGCCTACGTCGGCTATCCGCTGAATTGCCGCGCCCGCTACGCGCCGGTGGAGATCGCCCACCACTGGGGCATGCCCTCCCTGGGCGGCGCCTTCGGCACCGACAGCCCCGAGGTGGCGAGCTGGCAGGCAGCGGCCGAGGTCGCCACCGATCCCCTGCTGGTGGGTCTGGCGGGCGCCGAGATCGTCACCGGAATCGGCTTGCGAGATACCTATACCCTGCTCTATCCCGAGGCCATCATCCTCGACGACGATGTCTACAATCAGGCGCGCTACGCCCTGCTCGGCATGGAGGTCAGCCCCGAGACCCTGGCCCTCGACGTGATCGCCAAGGTCCAGCCCGGGGGACACTTCCTCGCGCAGAAACACACCCGCACGCACATGCGCAGCGCGATGGTGCGCAGCGCCTCGCAGCAGCTGGACGAGAAGGGCAAGTACAGGGATGCGGTGGCCTATGCACGCGAAAAGGTGGCCTGGATCCTGAAGAATCATCACCCGGAGCCGCCGTCGGCCGAGGTGCAGAAGGAGCTCGACCGGATCCTGGCGGCTGCCGATCGAGAGCTGATCGAGAAAGCCTGATCTCGCCGGCGGAACACGCGCTTCTCGCACCCGCGAGAAGCGCGGCTTCGATCTCCGGAGCGGCGCTCAGAGATTCACGTGCACCACCCGCGCCGGCGGAAACCCGTTGAACGAGGTGGCGGAGGCGCAGCTGTAGGCGCCGATGTTCTCCGCATAGACCAGGTCGTCGATCTCCAGCAGCGGCAGCTCTTCGGAGTGCGAAATCGTGTCCAGGCCGTCGCAGGTCTGTCCGAACACGGTACAGATTTCCGTCTCGCCCTGCTTGAAAGCCCGTACGTGATACTGGCAGTGGTCGAAGATGATGCCGCTGAACGTGTGGTATGCGCTGTCGTCGATGTAATAGCAGCGCTTTCCGTTCCTCACGGCTTTGCCAATGACGCGCGCCACCGACATGGCCGCCGTGGCCACCAGGAATCGACCCGGCTCGGCGAGGATGTGCATTTCCGCGGGGAACAGCCGTTCGAGCTCGGCGTTGATCTTCCGGGCCAGGTCCTCGAAGGGCTTGACGTGCCGATCGTACGGCACCGGAAATCCTCCGCCGATATCGATGATCTTCATCTCGTGGCCGCGCGACTTGGCTTCCTGCATCACCGCGGCGGCGAGATTCAACGCCTGCACGAAGTTCTCGAAGTTCGTGCACTGGCTGCCCACGTGAAAGCTGAGCCCTTCCACCTCCAGATCCAGACGCCCGGCCGCGAGGATGAGGTCCACCGCCTCGCCCGGATCGCAGCCAAACTTCGAGGAGAGCTCCACCATGGAGCCCGTGTTCGGCACCTGCAGACGCAGCACGAGCCCGGCGTGGGGCGCGTAGTGGTGGATCTTCTCGAGCTCGCTGGGATTGTCGTACGTCACCAGCGGCTTGTACTGATCGAGCGCGAGAAGGGTTTCTTTGGGCTTGATCGGATTGGCGTAGATGATCTTGTCCCAGATGAAGTCCTGCTGCTCCGCTGCCGGTAGATGCTTGATGTTCTCGTACACCCGCATGAACTCCGGCATCGACGCGACGTCGAAACCGGCGCCGGCCCGATACAGCGTGCGCACGATCTCCGGCTCCGGGTTGGCCTTCAGCGCGTAATAGACCTGCACCTTGGGCAGGTGCTTCTTGAACGCGGCGTAGTTCTGGCGAATGACGTCGTGATCGACCACCAGAACGGGCGTCCCGTGCTTGTGGGCGATGTCCGGAAGCTGGTTCACTTCCATGGCCAGGAACCGATCCTTCTCCCCCCGACTTTACCGAGCCAATCATCCCTCAAACGAGGCCGCGTCTGCCAGAGCGGTCCCCGCGAAGGGGTCGGCGGCGGAGCCGCGGGCGCGGGGCAGGCGCCGCCGAGCGGAAACATCTCCCGCCAAGTCGGTTGGATTGCTCGGGATTGGCTGGCGGCGCAGGGCCGAGCCCGCGGCCGTCGCGGTCACGCCTGCTGCGCAGCCCGGCTTCGATTGCGGTACAGCGACGCGTCGACCGCCGCGCGCATGGCGGCCTCGTCGAGGCCGCCGCCCAGGAATTCGTTCACCGTACGGCAGACCGTCGCCGGGTCCTCGATGGCCGCCCGGTAGTGGACCTCGATCAGCTCGAAGTTCGGACGCTTCTTGCAGAGCAGACGCGTGCGCACGATGTCGTTGCGATACGCCTCCTTCAGCGCCTCCGCGTCGGCCGAGGTGTCGCCCTGGTCGAGCCGCGCGATCATCTTCTCCTGGCTGGCGATCACCTCGTCGAGGTCGCGGCGCATGAAGATCACGCGATAGTCGTTGTCGTCGGGGAGATCCTTGATCAGGAACGAGATCGCCTTGACGGCCTTGCCGCGCCCTTCGCGCAGGTAGGACTTGTCCGTCTCCTTCTCGAGATGCTTGATCCGCTCGAGCTCGAAGTAGCCCTTCGGGTTGTCGATGTCGGCGCTGCGCTCGTGATCGCTCCAGATGGCGACGCCCCCGGCCTCGAGCATCTTCATCATCATCGACGTACCCGAGCGCGGCAGACCGCTCACCACGATGAGGGGCTCCCCCTGGCTCGCGCGGGAGAGCTTGCGGCGCAGCACGTCGAGCACGATCAGGGTCCCCCCTCCTAGATGGTGACGCCGAAGAGGCCCTTCACGGCGAAGCCTGCCACGAGCGACCAGACCAGCACCCACAACACGATGCCGAGCTCGCCGGCGGGCAGCGGGCCCAGGGCGCGCGAATGCACGCCGAGCTCCATGGAGAGCAGCGGACCGTTGCCCGGCAGCGCGAGCTCCCCCGGATACAGAATGGCCTCCAGGCCGCGCAGCCGCTTGAGCGGCACCTTGCGCGCCCCGCCCCCGACCGCCCAGCCCTTCTCGAAGACCGCGTCGCCCACCTTCACGGAGAGCACGTGATCGCCCGGCGCATCCGCGCGCAGCCGCCAGAACACCTGTTGGTCGGCGGTCTGCACCGGTGGCGCGTCCAGCGAGACACCCTCGGGCAACGTCAGCGCGACATCGCGCGACGCAACGCCCGCATCGGGATCGAGCCGCACGTGCAGCAGCTCGACGGCGCCCGGCGGCGTGGGGTCGTAGGCGTAGTTCGCGACGAGCTGCGCCAGGATCACCACGAAGGGCCCGAGCATCACGGCCATCGGGAGCATGTGGTTGCCCAGGTAGACGACGTTCTTCGCGAGAATCACCCCCGTGGACGCGAGCACCTGCACGATGTCGTGGCTGAAGAGCCGGATTTCGAGCAGCCGCATGCTGATCTGGCTCTTGACCCTCGCCAGCGCCTTCTGGTTCGAGACCACCTTGTAGACGAGGATCGCCAGGACCCCCATCAGCGCGGGCCAGACCAGCAGATCGAAGGCGGGGTGCTCGTGACCGAAGGGCGCGAGCAGCACGTCGAAGATCGCGCTCGAGATGTGGTTGAAGCTCTGCATGAAGAACGCGTTCGCTTACGAGATGTAGCCGAGGCCCTTGAGGCGATCCCGGATGTCGTCGTCCGAGCCCGCGTCCTCGAAGTGGAGCATCTCCTTCTCGAGCACGTGGGTGATGAACTCCTCGGTCGTCGCGTAGCCGGCCACGTCGGCGACCTTGCGCACGCGATCGTAGAGATCGCGATCGATCTTCACCTTGACGGTCTTGCCTCCGAGCATCGAACCTTCTCCTTCTCTGCGGATCCGCGCTACCGGATCGGCTCGCCCACCATGCCGGGCAGCGGGTCGAGCCCGTAGTGGGCCAGGATCGTAGCGGTCACATCCGTGAGCTCGTAGCCACTGCCTTCGAGCTTGCGGTTCACGAGCAGGATGCCGGGCACCACGTCGGGCGACATCAGGTGGTTGCCCGACCAGCGCGACTCGTTGTCGGCCATGACGGCCTCGGTGATCTCACCGAGGGTGGACTCGTCCGACGCGCCGTAGCCGGCGTCGTAGCCCACGATCAGGTCCGGTGCTTCCGCGCGGCGCGCCCCGCTGTACACATCTTCGGCGCGATCCACGCGCAGCACGACCCGCGCGCCGCCGCGCGGATCGCGCAACGCCTCGAGCCTGGCGGAGAGCTCGGCGGCGAGCGCCTCGGCCTCCTCCGGCGCGACGATGCCCTGCCCCTCGCGGCCGGCGAGATTCAGATACAGCCCGTTGAAGCCGAGGCCGTAGGCGCGCGTGCGCGACCAGTCGACGTCGCCGGCCACGATCTGGCCGGTGCGCTTGCCGTCGAGCAGGGTGAGATAGCCCTGCTCGCGCAGCCACGCGTTCAGGTGGAGCTGCCGCGTGAACGGCTGGAAGCCGTGGTCGCTCATCACCACGAGGAACGTCCCCTCCGGCAACTTCCGGCGCACTGCGCCGAGCTCGCGGTCGACGTCGCGGTAGAAGCGCTCGATGTCGTGGAGGTGTCGCGGGCCGACCCGCGGATCGTACGCGGGGTGCGGCGGCGCGCCGGCGGTTTTCGGATCGCCGTGACGCCACAGCATGTGGCACTGGAGGTCGATGTCCGAGAAATACACGAACGTCGCGTCGCCGGGCTCGAAGCGGTCGAGGGCGAGCGCCACCATCCGCTGGTTGTCCTCCTGGACCAGCGTCACCTGTTTCAGGTAGTCGTCGTCGTCGAAGACGCCGTCCTTCAGCGCGTCGGTCTCCTCGGGCATGCCCTGCGTGTAGAAGAAGCCGAGCTTCTCGAAGAGCTCGGTCACGAAACCGTCGGGGCTCGTCAGCGGAACCGCCGGATCGGCCGGCGAGATGTTCACGGGCGAGGCGTACACCTGGAAGCCGGGTGCGAGCTCCTTGGCGTAGAAGCGCACGATGCCCGCCACCGACGAGAGGCCCATGGGCAGGGCGTCGTAGTCCGCCTCCAGCCAGTCCGACCACTCGCCCTGGCGAAGCAGCGCGCGCTGCCCACCAACCTCCACGACGACCGCGTCGCGGTGGACGGACAGGTAGAAGGTGACGCCGAGCGTGAGATAATCGCTCTTCGAGGGCATCTGCCCGGGCTCGAGGTGGAACTGATCGGGCGGGCCGCGCAGGATGCCGCGCGCCGTGTCCGGCTGCCCGTCGAGATCGAGATCCTGCAGCTTCACGAGCTCGATGTCGCCCTTGGGATCGTCCTTCTCGACGGGGCGATCGGTGTAGAGCGTGTAGGTGCCGAACCCGCCGCGCACGTCCACCGTCCCCATGCCACCGAGCACGCGCGCATCCGACACGGGCGTCGGGAAGTTGCCCGGGATGCGGTAGACCTCGACGTCCACGCCGTGGTCCGTGAGCACGTCCCACCACGGGATGCCGCCGCGGTTGTTGACCACCTCGGGTGCGGAGGTCGGAATCACATAGCCGAAGAAGTGGATCGCCGAGCCGGGATCGTCGACGGGCGGCGTCGCCGACGAGATGGGCTTGTAGGTGGCGGGGTCGCGGTGGATGAAGTCGAAGATCCCGTGTCCGCCGGGATTCATCCCGGTGACGAAGTTGGACCACGCCACCGGGCTCTGCGGCGGTACCGAGGTGCCGAGCGTCTGGTAGGTCCCCTCGGCGCGCAGCGCGGAGAAGTTCGGCATCTCGCCGGCCGCCATCATGCGGTCGAGGATGACGGGATCCATCCCGTCGACCCCGACCACGAACACCCCGGACCCGCCCGTCTTGGCGCTCGCGGCGCTGACCAGCCACAGCGTCGGGAGCGCGAGAAGCATCCAGCGCCAGCGCGCGAACGCTGCGGTCATGATTGGCTGCTGACCTTGCGTTCGGACTCGGGGAAGATCAGCGCCCCGGGTGCCGCGCCGCTCTGTGCGAGGCTCGTCGGATCGAGCATGCCCCGCACCGCACCCGCTTCTCCTGCTTCGGGGAAGATCATCGCGCCCTGCATGTAGCGCGGGATCTCCTGGCCGAAGAGCCGCAACACGCTGGCCGGAATGTCGACGAGGCGGGGATTCTCGGTCGTGATCGGACGGTTGCACAGCAGCACGCCCGGAACGATCGACGGATCGACGCAGTGATCGCCCGACCAGCTGCGGTCGTTGTCCGTGAAGACGTGCTCCGTCACCTGTCCCGTCGCGCACTCCCAGCTGTGCCGGTAGCCCCCCTCCCAGCCGATCAGCAGATCGGGGGCGTCGAAGCGATAGGGGCCGCTGAAGAACTGCTGCGAGACCGCCACGCGCCGCACGCAGCCCTCGCCCGTCTTGGGATCCACCAGCTTGCCGAGCTTGTCGGCGAGCTCCTGCACGAGCTTCCGGTACGCGGTACCCTCTTCGACGATCCCCGACTTCTCGCGCCCCTTGCGGTTGACGAACAGGCCGGTCAGACCCAGCGCGAAGGCCCGGGTGCGGCTCCAGTCGATGCCCTCGAGGTAGTCGCCGCTGGTGCGCGCGTTCTCGTCCTTGAGGAACAGGTAGCCGTTGTCGCGCAGCCAGCTGTTCAAGTTGACGCAGCGCCGGAAGTTGGTGAAGCCGTGGTCGCTGATCACCAGGAAGGTGGTGTCCGGGTCGTCGACCAGGTGCCAGACCTTGCCGAGCAGCTGATCGGTCCGCTCGTAGACCTGCGCGATGGCATCCTTCCACACCTCGGTGTCCTTACCGGCGTTGGCCGGATGGGTCGGGTCGAGGTAGCGGTAGAACATGTGCTGCACGCGGTCCGTGGTGTCGAAGACCGTCGTGATCAGGCCCTGCTTGGACTGCTTGATCGCGTCGAGGAACATGCGCTCGCGTTCCTCGTAGATGAACATCGCCTGGTCGAAGAAGACCTTCTCGTCGATCACCCGGTTGTTCAGCGCCCAGGTGTCTTCGGCAAGCCCGAGCGTCGCGAACTTGCCCTGCTTCTTGGCCAGGTAGATCGCGTAGACCTCCGGATGCGCGATCGGCATCGCCGGATTCTCCGGATCGATGTGGATCGGGGTCATGTAGAGATTCACCTCGGGCTCGACGGAGACCAGGTAGAACTTCGCGATGCCGCGCACCTTGATGCCGAGGCCCGCCTTGAAGGCGAGCTCGACCCAGTCCGAGTACTCGCCGAGCTGCAGCGTAATGGGCTCGAGGCCTTCGATCTCGAGCTGCGCGGACTGGCCATCCTGCGCCGGGATCAGCGTGAAGGGCAGCGTCATGCGGCCGCCCGACTTCAGCATGGTGTGGTCGGGACCCACGATGCGCGAGCGGATCACGCTTGCGCGGCGCCGCAGCACGGTCTGCTCGCCGCCCACGAACTTCGCCGCGCCGTCCGCCGTCTCGGTGCTGAAGAACGAGAACGTGCCCTGGCTGCCGCGCAGATCCGGCACGCACATGCCGGAGAGCAGCAAGCCATTCTTGAAGGGGACCGGCGGAAAGGTGATGGGCACCCGCTGGATGATCGAGAAGATGTTCTTCTCCCCGAGCAGCTTCCAGAAGTGCTGACTCTTCTGCAGCAGCTTCATGCGCGCCTTGCCGAGCGGGATCATGTAGCGGCCGATGTTGAGCACGCGCTTGGCAGCCACGATGTCGGTGGAGCTCAGCACGGGCGCGTAGGTGCAGGGGTCGCGGGTCAGGAAGTCGTAGATGCAGTGCTGGCTCGCGTCCACGCCGGTCGCGAAGGTGGACCACGCCACCGGCGACATGGAGGGCACGCTGGTGTCGAGGGGGCGGAAGACGCCGCGCTCGGCGAGCTTCTGGAAGTTGGGCATGCGGCCTTCGCGCATGAGCTTGGTGACGAGGCCGGGATCCATGCCGTCCAGGCCGAGGATCACCACGCGCCGGCTCTTGGCGTTCTGGTACGGGTTCCCGACCGTGAAATGCCGATAGACCAGCCGGATCGGCCAGGTGAGGATGATGGCGAACGCGATGGCGAAGGTGGTGATGAGCACCATCAGCGAGCCCACGAAGGCGAAGCCGGCGCCGGGCCCGATGTAGGCCTGGGCCGCTCCGGCCGCGAGCAGGGTGGGCGCCGCGGCGAGCACCGCGGCGAGTGCTCTCGCGCTTCTCGAGAAGGTCATGGGCCGGAGGCTTCTCCTCAGATCGGTTGGCGGCTCGTGGCTGGGTGCTGGCTGGAGGCGCCCATCAGGGGCGAGCTGGGCAAGTTGCGCCCGCCGGCGTGCGACAGGCTTGCGCTGTTCGGCGCCCCGGTCCCCCCGCATGGTTCCGTCCGCTGGCCAGGACCGAAGCGACTCGCAAGAATAGAGTATCCGAGACCATCGGGCAGGTGATGCCGGCCGGGGGCGGGATTCGCGCCGCCGGGCCAGCGCATGCCTCAGGAGGCCGTTATGCGTCGATTCTGCACGTTCGTGATCGCCCTGGCGCTCGGCGCCTGCAGCCAGACGCCGCGCGAGTCGCTCGACGAGGCGCGCCAGGCGCTGGCCGAGGCGCGCTACGCCGACGCGCTCGCGGCCGCCGATGCGGGCCTCGCGGGCAGCACCGATGCGGTCACCACCTGGGGCCTCGAGCTGGTGAAGCTCGAGGCGCTGGCCCGGGACGGGCGCGCGGACGAGACGCTCGCCCAGCTCGAGAAGCTCGCGGCCGCGCGGCCGGAGCAGGTGCCGGCCGAGCAATACTCCGCCAGCGCCGGTCAGCTCAAGTCGGCCGGCCAGGGCGCAGCCGCCATCCGGGTGCTGGACGCGGGCCTGCAGCGCTTCCCCCAGGATCAAACCCTGATGGGCCTGATCGAGGAGGCCAAGGCCGCCCCCGCTGCCGGCAGCGACGAGCTCGAGATGCTGCGCTCACTCGGCTACGTGGACTGACGGGAACGTTGTTGGAAGTTGAGTGGCTGGCGCGCCGCCCCTCGGCGCGCCCGATTGCTCTCTCGGCTTTCCTGAGCAAACCGTTCGCAGCGCTCCCGGCGCGAACGTCCGAGCTTCAAGCGGCCAATCTGCCTTCGTAGGCGTGGATGAGATCGTCGCCCTGCCGGATGAGATCGGCGTCGATGGGCTGGACGCGGTGATCTCTGAGCAGTTGGTCGGCCACGCTCCTCCCCTTCTCGATCAAGCTGACTGGATCCGATCCGAGCAGCTTCAGCTTCTCTTCATCCCACTGGGTGATCTCGTCTCGCATGTAGCGAACCGTGTGCCGACTCGACAGGAAGTGGTGCCCCTGGCCGACCGCCGCAACCGCTTCGAGCCCGATCCGGTCTTCCGCAATTTCCACTTCCTTCAGGAACTCGCGCACGCACGCCCAGATGTAGGAGTCGATCACCAGCTGTTCGAAGCAAACGCCCTTCGCGGAATCGACGCAGCCCATTCCGGTCAGGATGTCCGTGTAGCTCGCGATCCCCAGGAACTGAACCGCCAGATCGCTGAAGGACCCGATGTTGCCCTGGATCGCGTCGCCGAAGCCGATATCGGCGACCAGGCACGGCAGGCGATATCTCCGCGCCATCTGGCCCAGGCCGATGCTGATCAGGGTCTTCTCCAGCGCGGAGTAGTCGATGGCTCCCGTCCTCATGTTCATCGGCGCGGATTCGGACGTGTAGATGTGGGGCGAGCCTGGGCAGGCCGACTGGGTGATGACGAGGCTCGCCAGATTCTCGGTGTTGGCGTTGACGATCGTCCCGGCGACGGTGACCGGCGCCGTGAGGCCGCTCATGGACATCGACATGGAGCAGATGGGAACACCGGCTCTCGCGAACTCGACCTGCGCTTCGATGGCACCCTCTTCGAAGGAAAGCGGCGCGATCGGACAGCTGATCACGGACATCAGGGGGCGCTTTCTGAGCGCCTCGCTGCCGCCGGCTACGAGGGCGGCGAGCTCGATCTGGACCCTGGCGTCTTCCGCGCTCTGGACGGTCACGCCCTGTACGTGCTTGGAGGTGTTCTGCAGGGTCGCCCACAGCTCGTGGGGGCCGTGTGCGCGATCGACGACATCGTTCGCCGTCAGGGAGGTCCAGAGAAAATCCACGGAGCCGAGCGCGTCGCCGAGCTTCGCGAACTCCCGGGCGTCCTCGAGCGTAGACTTGCGGTACTCCCCGGTATGGCGGTCGGTGACATTGATCGCGAGTCCGCTCGTCGTCGCGTGGGGATAGGGATGGGAGGGAAGCGGGAGATCGTGCTCCGGGTTGCGCGCGCAGAGCGCAAATTGCTTGGGCGCCGCCTCCAGCGCCTCCGCGATCATCCTCTGCGGAATCTTCGCGATCATCGTCCCGTAGTCGACGCCGGCGCCGTTCTGCTCGAGCAGCCGCAGCACCTCGCGGCTCTGGATCTTCACCCCGATCTCTCCGAGGCTCCGGATGCTCTGTTCGTGGATGAGGTCGGCTTCCCGCTCGTTCAGGAATGTCATGCGTGCGTGCGCCATCTCGTTACCTCTGGCCTCGTGTCGTGTTGCGTGCCACCGCGAAGTCTAGCTCTCGACCCGCCGAGCGGGGGCGGTCGCGAGGTGCGGCGGGGCGGTTTGGATCGATGCACATCCCGAAGGCCGCGAGCCCGTTGCACTCGGACCCGGCCGCTGCACAGCGCCGAGAACGGGACAGAGCGCCCCACACTGCTGCGGCGCAGCGCGGCCGCGGCGACCCCGCGCGCACGCCATTTCAGCCGCAGCGGGCTGCTGCCGATCAGAAAGCGCAGTCCAGAGCGCAAGCGAGGGCGATCCGTTGTCGATCCGCACAGGAACCTGCCTGGTCCTCGCATCTCTCGCCGTGGTATTCGCGTTTGCCGAAATCAGCGCTCGCCTGCTCGAAGCCTACGGGCACTATGCTCCGAAGCGCTCCGTGCCCGCCTACATGGGGCCCAATCCCTTTCTCTTCAGCACGCTCATTCCCAATCGCCGCACCGCCCTCGGCGGCGGGGGCAGCGTGGAGGTCAATTCCCTCGGGTTTCGCGGCGCGGAGATCGCCGTGGAGAAGCCGCCCGGCACGTTTCGCATCGTGGCGCTCGGCGGATCGACGACCTTCGGCTACCACCTCAGCATCAAGTCGACGCAGGACACCTACCCCTACAAGCTCGAACAAGAGCTGCGCCGGCGCCTCCCGGCGCGCCAGATCGAGGTCGTGAACGCGGGCGTCCCCGGCTACACGATGCGCATGAGCCTGCTCAATTTCGTGACACGGATCACGTGGCTCGATCCGGACATGATCATCGTGTATCACGGCGCGAACGATGCCAGCGCGTTCCGCAGCCAAGACGATCTCGCTCGTTCGGTGGTCGAGGCAGACATCACCTCTGTACATGCGATCGGGACTCTCGAGCGCTTGATCTTCGGCAGCTACGCCTTCCTCGACTTGCGCTACCGGATTCCGCGGCTGCTGTCGAAGCTCGAAGCCGGACGCGATGGCGTTTCGCAGCGCCGCGGTCCGAACGCTTCGCAGCCCCATCCTCCCCGCGACGTACCGCTGCCCTCGACTCTGGCGGCCCACGAGCGCCATCTGAGAGATCTCGTGCTAGCGGCCCGCGATGCGGGCACGCGCGTCGCCGTCGTGCGCCAAGCGACCGTCGCGGTGCCCGACTGCACGAGCCGACCCGACTCGCACCGAAGAAATGACGCCGAGCAACTGCAGGATCTGATCTGCATGCAGATCGATCGCTATTATCCGCATCTCGATCGACGCGGCATCGAGCGCACGCTCGAATCCATCGCGGAAATCCAGCGCAGGATCGCCGACGAATTCGACCTGATCTGGATCGACGCAAACGAGGCGATTCCTGACACTCCGGAATATCACTCCGATATGTGTCATCTGTGGCCCGCGGGCACGGCGCTGCTCGCGCGTACCATCGCGGACGGCCTCGAGGCGAGAATTCCGGCGACGCCATAGGGCCGCATCGCCGAGCGGGGCGAGGCGCGACCGGAACGGGCACTCGGATGGGAGTGCAGGCTCGGAAGCTCGCATTCCTCCCGGCGCGTCAGAGAGCGCAGCAGGACCGCCGCTACTTGATGCGCCTCGTCTTCTTGAGCCAGCGTGCAATGCCCCAGCCGACCAGGAGCAGCGCCTGCACGCAGGCCAGCCCCAGCAGCAGCGGGCGCGAAGCGTCGAAGCCGCCCCACAGCACGCGCTCGTAGCCGATGATCCAGAGCACGGCGGTCAGCCAGTTGAAGGTCGTCGTGTACTCCTTGCGGAGCACGCGTTTCCAATCGAAGTGCATGCCCGCCATCGTCTCGCGCAGGCCGCGCAGGCGCGGCAGCAGCCGCGGCACTTCGCGGCTGTAGGCCTGGTAGTCGGCGCCGAACTTGTCCGCGAGGAAGCGCTCCTCCGCCCGGATGATGGTCCAGATGGCGAACACGAAGGCGGGCAGGATGACGAGGTAGACGACGGGCGCGTTGTAGACGAGGGAGAGGCCGAGCAGCAAGCCGAAGTTTCCCACGTACATCGGGTTGCGGCTGTGGCCGTAGAAGCCCTCGCGCACCAGCAGCGGCGCAGCGATGCGCTTGTCGATGCCGCCGCGCCGGATGTAGGCGTAGCCGATCACGGCGATGCGCAGGCTCTGGCCCAGAGCGGCCACCGCGATGCCGACGAGATCGAGCCACCCATCCGCGCGCGGGCTGCCGAGAAACGGCTGCGGGCGCGAGACCAGCAGGGTGATGGCGAGGCCCACCGGCGTCAGGTAGTCGCGGAAGCCGAAGAAGACCTGGCCCAGCCGTTCGACGCAGGGAGTGGTGCGGGACAGAGCGCCGCTGTCGGATGTCACGCGACACGACCTACTTGAGGGCCAGGAAGCCGCAGAAATTGTACCACTTGAAGAAGGGCTCCACGCAGCGGAAGCCCGCCGACTGGAGCAGCGCCACGTTCTCGTCGAAGCGGTATGGAATCAGCACGTTCTCCAACGCCTCGCGCTTCTGGGAGATCTCGAGACTCGAGTAGCCATTGCGGCGCTTGAAGTCGTAGTAGTACTTGATGAAGAGCCGGTTCAGCAGGCTCTCGTTCGCCAGCACCTTCTCGATCAGGATCAGGCAGCCGTTCGGGTTCAGTCCCGCGTAGATGTCTCGAATCACGCGCTCCCGGTCGAGCGGGCGTACGAACTGGAGCGTGAGGCACATGATCACCACCGAGGCGTTCTCGACCGGGGCGCCGCGGTCGAGCTCGTGCTCGCGCAATGCGACGCGCTGCGACAAGCCGGCCTCTTCCAGCTCCTTGCGGCCGCGTTCCAGCATGGCGGCGGAGTTGTCGAGGCCCACGAAGGTGACATCCCGCTCGAGCTCGGCCAGTGCCCGGAAGGTGGCGCAGGTGGAGCAGCCGAGGTCGTAGACGTTGCTGCCATCCACCGCGAACTCGTTGACGATCTCAGCCATCATGCGCTGGATCTCGGCGTAGAAGGGCACCGAGCGCGACAGCATGTCGTCGAAGACCGAGGCCGTCTGCACGCCGAAGTTGAAGTCGGAGACGAGCTTCGTGTCGGCAGCGAACAGCTCGTCTCGCTCGCTTCCGTTGCCTCGCCGGTCCGCCATGGGTGCCCCCCTCCCCCGTGCAACCCGTGCGGCGGGCAGGCTAGCACGCGCCCCGCCGCACGCAGCTTCGATCCCGCCCGGCCGTGCGCCTGCGTGCGCTGCACGCCCAGGCGAGCAGGGCGAGGAAGCCCGCGCCGGCTCCCATCTGGAATGATCGGGCCGGCTCGGGCACTTCGAGGAGCGCCCGGTTCAGATTCACCCGTCCATAGCCGAAGAAGTCGTCCCTCCCCGGCGTGTCCTCCGCAGGCGGGCCGACCAGATCGTCAGCGGTCTCCGTCAGGATGTCGAGCACCTGCTGATGGGTCGGCAGGGGGTCGAGGGAGAGGAGCAGCGACGCAATCCCAGAGGCGATCGGTGTCGCCGCGGAGCAGCCCGTGAAGAAATCGCAGCTGTTGCCGTAGGAGAAGGCGGCGACGGTCGGGACATCCTCTCCGGGCGCAACCACGTCGAGCGCCGAACCCGTTCCGGAGAATTCCGCTCTCTCGTCGAACCGGGTCGTCGCGCCCACCGAGATGACCAGAGGGGATCTTCCGGGGCCGGACCGATCGGCGTCTCCGATGCCCCCATTGCCGGCGCACGCGACGAGGACGGCGCCGGCGTCTCGCGCGTACTGCAGCGCATTCCGTATCGCCCCGGTGATCGGATAGTTGATCAAGCTCATATTGATCACCTCGGCTCCCTGGTCCGCGGCGAAGACGAGGCCCTGCGCAAGGTCCATGACCGAGCCGAAGTTCTGGGCGTTCAGGACCTTGACGGGCAGAATCCGGGCGAAGTGATCGACCCCGGCAACCGAGAATAGGTTGTCCGCGTTGGCGGCAAGGATCCCGGCTACCCAGACGCCGTGCGCATGATCGGCCGTCGGATCCTCGTCTTCATCGACGAAATCGAATCCGGGCAGGATCCTTCCGGCGAACTCGGGATGATCGAAGTCGATGCCCGAATCGAGCACGGCAATCGCGACCGACTCGTCTCCTCGCGAGATCTGCCAGCCTTCGACGGCGTCGATGTCCGCATCCGGCGTACCTCCGAACTGCCCCGTGTTGTGCAGGGGCCACTGGTAGGCAAAGAAAGAATCGGCCGGAACGAAGTCGCCGCCGCGGCCAATGGAGTTGGGCTCGGCGTTCTTGCAGCGCGGATCGCGCCTGAATGCATCGACCATCTCGCTCACGCTTCTGTCAGCGGGAATCGACAGCCGATAGATGCCGAGCTCCGGAATCACCTCGAGAACGCGGGTTCCGTGGGACGCGTTGGCCTGGGCGATCGCGTGCCTGCCCACATCCGGCGCGTACTCCACCAGGATCTCGCCGGCGACGAAGCTCTGCTACACCCCGGCGGCGGACGGAGACAGTGCCTGCATCCCAACGAGAAGCGTTGCGAGCAGTGCGAAACGCAGCGGTGCGAAGCGGGGAACGCATGCGGTCGTGTCGGATGAGCGCTGCCGTTTCATCGATGGACATCCTCGTCGATGCAGGCGCGCAGCCTGCCGGGCCGAGATCATTCTACGCACCGGAGCGCGGGTAGAGGCCGGCAATCTCCCAGCCAACCCCCTCGAACTCGGCGTCTTCGCGTTGGCCGCTCCCGAACGCCGGCCGGTGCGGTGCGATCTCGAATCGGCGTCTACGATCCAATCAACGGACTGCCCTCGTCGGCGGGAGCCTCGAGCGTCCTGCGGATCGCGGCGAGCAGATCGTCGTTGTCCGCGGGCTTCTGGAGAAACTCGCGGGCACCGGCCGCGAGCGCGCGCGGCCGGTTCACCTCCGGGTCGCGGGCGCTGAGCACCACGACCGGAATGGTCGACAGCTTCGGGTGGAGCTTCATCCGCTCCAGCACGACGAAGCCATCGCCGGCGGGGAGGCCCAGATCGAGCAGGATGACGTCCGGACGCCGCTCGATTGCAGACCTCATGGCGGCGAGCGCGTCCTCGGCGATCCCGACATCGAAGCCGCTGGCCCGGAGGCGAATCGCCAAGCCTTTTCGTGTGTCAGCGTCGTCCTCGACCACCAGGATGCGCGGCAGATCGGATTTCTCCGCAGCCGGATCGGGCGCCGCCGACAGGTGCTCGCGGATACAGGCGAGCAGATCCGCTGCCTCGACGGGCTTCGACAGGAAGGCTGCTGCGCCGGCCTTCAGCGCCCGCTCCCGGGTGGCGTCCGCGTCGCGCCCGGAGAGCACGATGACCGGCACGGACTCCAGCGCGGCGCGTTGGCCCAGGCGCTGCAGGACCGTGAAGCCGTTGCCCCCGGGAAGGCCGAGATCCAGCAGGATGAGAGCGGGACGCTCTCGCTGTGCGAGAGCCATGGCTTGCAGACTGTCCGCGGCGGCCACGACCTCGAATCCCGCGGACTCGATTCGGATGGAGAGGGCGCGCCGCGTGTCGGCGTCGTCCTCGACGATCAAGATCTTCTGCTTCACGTTGCAGCGCTCCTTGTTTCCGCCTGGCTTCCACTCGATGCGGCGAGTGGAAGCGTGAAGAAGAATCGGCTTCCCGCGCCGACCTCGCTCTCGACCCACATGCGTCCGCCCTGCCGAACGACGAGCTCGCGACAGATATAGAGTCCGAGTCCCAATCCACTTCGGCTGGATCGCGTGCCCTTCTCCTCCTGGTAGAGGCGCTCGAACAGTCGGCCCATGGTCTTTGGCTCGATGCCGACGCCGGTGTCGGCCACGCAGACGGTGAGGACGCCCGGCCGCTTCGGATCCAGCGCACCGGTCACCGTCACGCTTCCTTCTCTGGGCGTGAACTTGAGCGCATTCTCGAACAGGTTGATCAGGATCTGGCTGAGTCTGCCGGGATCGGCCATGACCCTGGGAAGCGCCGGCGAGAAATCGTCGATCAGCGCGATCTCCTGCTCCGCGGCGCGGGAGCGGAGCGTGCGGAAGAGCTCCGTCACCGCTTGCTTCACCGAGGTCGGCACGGGCTCGATCGTGAGCTTTCCGGCCTCGGCCCGGGCGCTCTCGACGAGATCCCGAATCAGGCGCTCGAGCTGTTTCACATTTCTCAGGGCGACGCCGAGCGAGTCCTTCTGCTCCTCGTTGAGAGGCCCCAGCAGTCCGTCGAGCGGAATCGTGATGAACTGGTGAAGAGCCGTGAGCGGTGTCCTGAGCTCGTGCGAGACGTGCGAGAGCAGCTGATCCTTGAAGAGCAGCTGTTGCTTGCGCGTGTGATCGAGTGCCGCATACGCGTCGGTGAGTTCGTGCCTTGCCGCGCGCTCCTTGGCAACGATGCTCAGGAGCCGCGAGAGCATGCCCCCCACGATCAAGAAGACGCCGAGGCGCATCACGGAATTCCACACCGGAATCATGGGATGCGAATATGTCTTTCCGCCCAGGACCACCTCATTGGCCATCCAGACCGCCGCACTGAGCACGGCCACCAGGAACCCACTGCGCGGCCCGACCCACCACACGGCCGCGGACACCGGGATCAGATAGAAGATGGAGAACGAGATCTCGGTGCCCGTGAGGTAGTCGAGCCCGCCCACACCCAGCACGGCCGCCGAACAGGCTCCGATGGCCAGCCAGGGGCGGCGCGTGCGTTCGCCCGGCGAGCTCACCTCACCCAGGGTTTCGACCGGCTGCTCGGGTGCGAGACCAGCCGATGAGCCGGAGACGGGTAGCGCTTGCCACACGCGTTCCTCATCGGCACAGCGCTCGCGTCACTTGCTGGTCTGGCGCTCGGGTGCCCGCACGGCGTGGCGTCGCCGGGCCGCCACGGCTGGGCCGATGGCAGCCGGAGATCCGCTCGAGCGGCGTCGACTTGCCTGAGCCCGCAGGGTCCAGGATCGCCGCGCAAGGCCCGACCTCGATCGCGAGGCCCATCTCGGCGAGGGGGCCGCACTCCTCGGAAGCGCCGCGGCGCTCGCTGCGAGGCACGCGGCACAGGTGGATCAGGGGATCGGGATTCGACTCGGGATATGGATCGACAGCGTGGAGCCAAGAATGTAGAGATTTTTTCTCGACATCATGGATCACATCGGAGAATCTCCGCCCGTCGCTGCGCCGGCAGGCAGCCGGCGAGGCGAACCGTGAGCCAGCCGTTCTCGGCGCCGAGCGCATCGTCGTGTCGAACGGCGACTTCGCCTACCCCTCGGTCGATGCGAACAGCAGCGGGGGAGCCGACGCGATCCATTGGCGGCGGTTTCACGGAGACCTCCCGCGAGAATCTGCGTCGCGAGCCGAGCCGAGCCGCTGTGTCGGTACACCCTCGGGCGTCGTTGATTCGACAATTCAACCACGTCTCGTCTCGCCCGGCGTATAATCGAGCCGTGCGGTCGATCGCGTGGGCGGGGATGTTGCTGGTGAGCGGTCTGCTGCTGGCCCCAGCCGCCGGTGCGTTGCAGGAGGAGCTGCGCAACGATGGCTTTGAGGGGGGCCAGCCCGTCACCTTCCAAGCCGGCTTCATCGAAGGAGAGATCGGGGCGGCCCGGCTGACGCCGTCCATCACTTGTCCGTGCAGCCTGGAGAGTGTGTCCCTGCTGCTCGGCGGTTCGCCGGAAACGGTTCCGATCGTGCTCCACATCTGGGATGATCCGCCGGGCGGTGTCGATCCGGGACCACTGGTCTACCTGGATTCCTTCAACCTGACGGGCTCGAACAACGCGCTCCAGCTGATCGATCTGAGCGCCGCCGGCCTGATCGTCACGGGCCCGTTCCGGGTCGGGATCGAGTTCACCCACGCCGGCCTGCCCTCCATCGGAAGCGATACGGACGGCAGCATCGCGGCCGACGACAACTTCATCCTCGCAGACGTCTCCCCGCTCGGCTTCTTCTGGTTGCGCAGCGCCGACCTCGGCGTCACGGGGGACTGGATCATTCGCGCCAGCATCGTCCCCGAGCCCTCCTCCCCCGATCTGCTGATCTCTGGCGCCGTCTTTCTCGTCGCCTTGAGCCATCTCCGATGTGAACGGGGACGTGGTTGAAGAATTGGATGCGTGGCGTCCACGCTGGGACCCGCGCGCGAGACCAGAGCGCCTCATCGATTGAGAGACCGGTGAGATCGAAGCGCTTCGCGGGGTGCGCGCCAGCTCGAATTCACCAGCTCCCCGGGTCGGGCGACGGCCGACGCGCTCAGCTGCAGCAGTCGGATTTCGCTCGCGCTTCACTCCCGCTGGCGCTGTCGAGCGGACACGCGACCTCCGGCACTGCGGCGTCGGGCTCCCGCTTCGTGCAGGCCTCGTCGATCTCGGCATCCGAGATGCCCTGGGCCTTGGAGCGAACCCTTCGGGCGATGCCGATGGCGAGCCGGATCTGCTGCTCCGTCGCGCCCGCGCAGCGCGCGCCCTCCGCGTGCCGCAGCGCGGTGGGTGCCGAGTTGGCCGCGACACCGGCCGCGATCCGCATCAGCTCGCTCAGCCTGCTCACGCTCCCCTCGTCGGGCGCCGCCTCCTGCGCGGACGTCCGACCCATGAGCGCGCCGGCCTTGGCGCACATGAGCGCTGTCGCGGCCCGCCTCGTGTGGAGCCCCTCCTCCAAGGCCAGCCCGATCTCGTCCGCTGCGGCACCGAGCGACCGCAGCATCGGATAGAGATTGTCGGCACAGCTGCGGCATCCGGCGCCCATCGCCGCACTCAGAGCCACCTGCGCCTTCTCGATTTCCTCGAGCGTCCCGTCGTTACTACGCATCTCGCTGCTCCTTTCCGAGCCGCGGAGCCCGCCTCCGGGCGCCTCCCACGAGGCACCCAGTGGCGTGCCTGCGCGGCTCCTCTGCTTCCACCCATTCCGACGAAGCCCGCAGAAAAGGGATACATCGCGCCACCGCAACATCCCGCCGGCCAGCGGCAAGGCTCCGCACAGGCGGATCACGACCTGCAGCGATTCCCCGATTGCTTGCGGTCACAGCGCAGCACGTCGCGCTCGTCGTAGTAGAACTCGCAGTCTTTGCTGAGGAGCGTGCGGAGGCTCTGGCGGGCCCGGTGGATGCGGATCTTGACCGCGTCGAGCGAGCAGTCGAGAACTCCCGCAATCTCGCGGTTCTTGAGCCCCTCCAGATCGTGGAGGATGATCACCGCGCTGTGATCGGCGGGCAGCCGATCGACGAACTCACGAATGCAGCTTCCCATCTCGGAGTCTTCGAAGAGCCGATCCGGAAGCCTGGGTCCCGCAACCGAGAGGCTCGCGGCATCGCGGAGCCCTTCCGGCCGCTGGGCCCATTCGAGGGCCTCGGCTGGCCGCGAAGACTCCCTGCGTCGGTGATCGAGATACACGTTGGTGGCGATACGGTAGAGCCAGGTCGACAACTTCGCCTCGCCTCGGAACGTCTCGAGAGCGCGGCTGGCCCGGAACAGGGTCTCCTGCGTGAGGTCCTCCGCGAGGGCAGCCTGCCGCGTCAGCCGGTGGAGGTAGCGGAGAATCCTGTCGCGGTGCTGGTCGTGCACCTGCGCGAAGGAATCGGGTGTGAGCCGGCCACTCATCGATCCACCCAGCCTTCCCCCCGCCCCGAGAGACGAGGTCTTCGTCGCGATGGATACGACGGTGCAATGATAGGCGCGATTTGGCGAAGCATCAGCCATCCCCCAGATGGGGGTCCGACAAGGCGCCTGGCGGTGATCGGCGCGCCCGTGCATGCTGTCGCGCGCCGCGCAGCCGCAGCGGCGGATACCGCGCGGCACAGCCGGCTGTGCGTGTCGGGCCCAGAGAAGCAGAGGGGATGAAGCCGTTGACGAGGCAGCTCGACCGGAGCCCCGTCGAGATCCCGGATTCCGCGCTTCCCTCTCCGGTCGTCACCTACCTGGTGTCGGAGAAGAAGTGGCGACTCGAAGCGGCGTACGGCTACTGGGACGGGGCGCACCAGATCACGGTGCCCGACCGGTTCGAGTTCGATCTCGCGTCGATTCCGCGCTTGTTCTGGTGGCTCATCGCGCCGTTCGAGCTCTCCGTCGCCGCGCCGCTGCTGCACGACTTCCTGTACCGCTATCGGGGCGATCCGCCCGCGGGCGCCATCGAGCCGCCGAGAACCTACCGCCGAGAAGAGGCCGACCGGCTCTTCCGCAGGGCGATGGCGAGCGAGGGCGTATCGGCCTGGCGCCGCGCAGCGGCCTACCGGGCGGTGCGCTGGTTCGGCGGAGCGTCGTGGTCGTGACGCCGTCGAGGGCTCGCGCGGCGACGCGGCACCCCGCGACACGAGCGCTGTCGCCGGCGCCGCGCGTCCCGTATGATGCGCCGCAGTCCAGCGCCGCTTGCGCCGGCTGCTGATCGGTGTGCCCGGGAGCGGAAGCGCCCCCCTACCCGGACCTGGAGCCGTAGACGCAGCTTGTTGTTCCCATGCCCCGTGAGCTACTTCCACTCTGCGGCGCCTTTCGAACGCCGCGTGCTCGATGCCGCCTGGAGCCGTTGCAAGGCGCCGCGTTGCCCCCGGGCGAAGACCGCCGCAGAAACGAAGCTCGGCTCGCCCGGGCGTCCGCGCGCAGCCATCGACGAACCGTGAGACATCGCAGCTCGGGAGAGACGCCTTGCCGGACACACTTCTGCGCGTCGAAGAGCTCCGCGTCGACTACGAAGAAGTGACGGCCGTTCGCGACGTGTCCTTCGATGTCGAAGCGGGCATGGTGTACGGGCTGATCGGCCCGAACGGCGCCGGCAAGACATCGATCATGAATGCGATCGCCACGCTGGTGGAGCCGACGTACGGCCGCGTCAGCGTATGTGGCATGAGCGTCTCCGAGGATCCGGTACACGCCCTGCCCCGCCTCGGCTTCATGCCGGACTTCCCACCGCTGTACGAAGACCTCACGGTGCTCGAGTTTCTCGAACTCTTCGCGTCGGCGTACGGCATCCCGCACGAGGCGCGCGGGACGCGGATCGACGTGCTGCTCGAGCAGATGCGCCTCGGCGAGAAGCGCGACGCGATGACGGGCAGCCTCTCGCGCGGCATGCGTCAGCGCCTGTTTCTCGCCAAGACCCTGCTGCACGACCCGGACGTCCTGCTGCTCGACGAGCCGGCATCGGGCCTCGATCCCAACGCGCGCTCGGAGCTCGCGGCCATCATCCGCGGGCTCGGCCAGGCGAACAAGGCCGTGCTCGTCTCCTCTCACATCCTCGCGGAGATGGAGGACTTCTGTAACAGCGTCGGAATCGTTGAAGAGGGTCGCATGCTCGTGTCCGGCCGCATCCACGAGGTGGTCAGCCGCCTGCGGGCCGGGCGCTCGACAAAGCTCTCGCTGGCGGTTCCGGACGAACGGCTGGCCGCGTTCCTCGCGGCGCGGCCCGACGTGACGCAGCTCGTCGCGGACGCGAGCCATGCGGCCTTCGAGCTCGCCGGCGACGTGGCCGAGGCCGCGGCCTTGCTGCACGCGCTCGTGGATGCCGGCTTCGCGGTGGCCGACTTCGCGGAAGAGGCCGCGGGCATCCAGGACATCTTCGAGCGCCTGAGCGCGGGGAAGACCTCGTGAGCGAAACCTGGCTGGAGCCGCGCGTGCGTCTTCGGGACAACCCGATCGGCATCGCGCAGGCGCGCCGACGGCTGCGGCGCCGGCAGGCGCTGCCGACCCTTGCGATCGTCCTGCTGCTGTCGCTCTCGGCCGCATTCTACGGGTCGCTGACCGGCGAATGGCTTGGCGTGCGCTCCAGTCTGCTCGTGCTCTTCGGGATTCTGCTGTTCCTCGGCGGTGTGACCCAGGTCGCGACGACGGTTTCAGAGGACCGCAGGAGCCGGCTGCTCGACTTCCACCGCGCCACGCCCACGACACCGTTTACCGACGCCCTCGGCTACGCGATCGGCTCAGTGGCGCGCGAGTACGCGGCGTGTGGCGCGGTGCTGCCGTTCGCGATCGGCGCCACGCTGCTTGCCGGGCAGTCGCTCCTCGCGCTCGGCGTCGGCCTGCTCGACATCGTGATCTGCGGCTGGCTGTACCACGCCTTCGCCATGAATCTGGCGCTCTCGTCCGATCGCAAGCGGATTCCGCAGAGCGCGGGGGTGATCGTCGCGCTGCTCTACCTCGTGGTCTTTCCGCTCTCCAGGGCCGGCGCCGGAGTTCTCGCGCACCTGACGCCGATTCCCACGTTGGCCGTGCTCGGTGTCGTGGCCGGCGGCGAAGATCTGACCGGGTTCACGTTCTACGGGGCGCCGCTCAGCCCGCTCGTGTTCAGCTTCTTTGCAAAGGGCTATCTGATCGCCTTCCTGTTCTGGAGCGCTGCGCGCAAGCTGCGCCGCGAGGGCGCGCACGCCTTCACCCGCCACGGGGCCCTCGCGTTCTTCGCGATCACGGAATTCGTCTGGCTCGGGCCCGTGTGGTCGCAGCTCGGTGCGCCCGCGAGGGTCGCCTTGGGCGGCGCCGTCTTCGCCGCCATCGCGCTCACCCTCGCCTGCGTGCTGGGCGCGTCGCTGGTGCCGCAATATCTCGAATACGCGCGCTGCGCGCGCCGCGCAGCGCGCCGCGCCTCGGCACCCCATTGGTCCGAAGAGGGCGCCAGCGCCTGGCCGCTGATTCCGGCCTTCGCGCTGCTGGTGTGGCTCGGCACCGCCGCGGTCGTCGCGCTGCCTTCCGCGTCGCCGGGGCCTGCCGCAGCCCTGCTTTCCTTCGAGGCGCTGCTCATGACCGCGTCCAGCGTCGCCGTGATCGCGTTTGCGATCGGCGCGGTCGAGTTCCTGCGCCTCGGCATGCGCGGCGCCGCGAAGAGCGGAACGTTCTTCGTGGGCTTCGTCACGCTCGTGCTGCCGTGGATCGCGGGCTCGATCGTGCTGGCGTCCTCCCTCGAACCCGGCGTCGCGTATTACGTCTTCGCGTGCAGCCCCGTGTTCGCCGGGGGCGGCTCGATCGGCCTGTGGGCCGGGGCGCTGGCGCTCGATCCGGTCGACCCGCTGCGCGCGCACCACGTGGTGCTCTCGTGTGCCGTCACCGCGGCCCTGGCGACGTGGTTCCTGCTGCGCGGCGCCGCACTGCGGCGCGCGATCCGCTCAGAATCGCCAGCGCCGTAGCGGCGCGCCCGCTGCGGGCCCCCGCGCCGGGCCGCATCCGGGCTCCGTTGCGGTGGGGCCAGGAAGGAGACGATCCCGGGGACCGCCGGTAGAATACGGGCCGGACGGAGGCGGTGTTGCGCGCACGAACGCGAGTTCTGCTGATGCTGGAGTTCCTGATCGGCGCGCTGCCGGCCATCGTCTTCTACGTCTACCACTTTCCCGTCGGCGTGTTCTGGGTCCGGCGGGTCCTGGAGCTGGCCAGGGATGGCACGACGAATCCCTTCACGACATCCATTGCGCTGATCTTCGTGGCGGGGGGAGTGGGCGTGCTCAGCTTGTGCGCCCTGTTTCTCGCCCGGCTCGCCGGCGGCGGCTGGCCGGGTCGAGCCCTGCTCGCAGGGCTGCTGGTGGGACTGGCCGCGGCACTCGGACTGCTGATCGTCAGCGGATACGCGGGCGGCTATTGGACCGACTACTGCATGTTCGGAATGCCGATCCTGGTCGGAGCCCATCTCCTCTGCTCGGGAATGCGGCACGGCGCGCAGCGGCGCAATGCTGCGCACCCCCTGTTGCGCTGAGCGAGCAATGCCGGGACCACGCGTGCACACTGTTGACCGCTGCGGGCGAATCCTTCTCACCGTCGTGAGCTTCGTCGCGGTGGTATCGGCGGCTTCTGCGACTGACGCGCCCGGCCACCTTCGCGTGGCCGCCGAGTGGGAGCCGGCGCTGGGGGCCCTGGTGGCCTGGCCTCCCATCGTGCCCGAAGCGCTGCTCGTCGAGATCGCGCGGGACGACCGGCTCTTCCTGCTGGTAGACGATTCCGAAATGCAGGCGCGGGCCGAGCTCCGGCTCGAAGAGCTGGGCGTCGACCTCGCGTCGGTGGATTTCATCCTGGCAGAGAAGAGCGAGAACCTCGCCTGGACGCGCGACTGGGGCCCCTTCGCGCTCTTCGACGAGGGCGGGGCGCATCACTTCGCCGACCCGCGCTTCATCAGCTATCCCCAGGCCACCCCCGACTGCGAGGGGCGACTCTACAATTTCCGGATTCCCTTCCTCACGGACTTCTCCGTCGACGACGGCGCCACGGAGAAGGTCGCGCGCACGCTCGGCTTCTCCAATCTCCAGATCCCCTTTGTGTTCACCGGCGGCAATGCCCTGGTCGATGGCCACGGCACCGCTTTCTCGACCTGTGTGATGCTCAACGAGAACCGCCGGCACGTCGGGCTCTCGAAGCAGGCGTTCCTCCAGGCCGTCGAAGAGCGGCTGGGCATCTCCCGCTACATCGTGCTCCCGAACTTCGAGTGGTTCGGCATCCAGCACATCGACTGCCTGTTGAAGCCGCTGGACGAAGAGACGCTCCTGGTCAAGCGGGTGCCCGCAGACCATCCGGATTACGGGCCCATCGAGGAGATCGTGGCCACCCTGTCGTCGCTGAAGAATCCGCACGGGCGCCCGTATCGCATCCTGCGCATCGACACGCCGCCCTACCTGCTGGGCTACTTCGTGGCCAACTACACGAACTCGTTGATTCTCAACCACAAGATCTTCGTTCCCCTGTTCGATATTCCGGCCGACGAGAAGGCGCTCGAGACCTGGCGGGAGGCGATGCCGGGCTACGAGGTCATCGGCTACAAGAACCCCGGGCGCATGGGCTGGGCCTGGCTCGACGCGCTGCACTGCCGGGTTCGCGCCATCTGGGACCCGGAGATGCTCTACATGCATCACCGACGGCTCGATGCCCGCGTGGAACCGGCGGAGTCTCATGGGGTGGAGGTGCTCCTCCGGGACCACAGCCGGAAGGGCCTCGTCGACGAGGAGCTCAAGCTGTCATGGCGCCTGCGGGGCGAGACGAGCTGGCGGGAGGCTCTGCTCGCGAAGCAAGCCGGGGCAGAGCTGTACTCTGCGTCCATTCCCGGCCCCGGCAGCGGAACGACGGTGGAGTACTTCCTGTCGGCGGCAGACGAGTCCGGCCGGCGCGAGACGCTGCCGCGCGGCGCACCCGTCGGCTTCTACTCGTTCACCGTCGAGCCCCGGACAGATCCCACTGCGCGCTGAGTGCCTCCGTGCGCGGGTCGCGTCCCCGCTGCGTCGGCGGCGTGGATACCCACGCAGTGCTCGCCCGGCTGCCAGCCCATTGGCGCGATCATTTGGGGGGCGACTCGGTGCGAAGTCGTTCTGTGCCTGCGGGTCACGGGCCAGATCGAAGAAGAAGGTGTGCCCCTCGCTGTCCTCGATCGGCTTCCAGTGGCCCACGCGCGATGCGCGGGAGCGCGTGCACTGGCGCATCCGTGAAATCGGGCCCACGCTCGGACTCTTGCAGTGCGCGAGGCCGGGAGCGAAGCTCGTGACCGCGCCCACGACGGCGGCTCGCCCCCTGGCCGCACGGGAGGGGGGCTGGGCCATCGCCTCGGCGATGCTTCGTGTTGCCGGGGAGCACGTAGCGATGCCCTGCTCGAGCCCATACAGCCGGACTTGACGGCTCAAGAAGTTCGACATGCCGACACCCTCTGAAGCGGGCGCCACCGGTGAGAGCACTCGGATCGAGGCCGAGGTCTTCCCGCGCCGGATCCTGCTCGTGGACGATTCGGAGGATGAGCGCGCGCTGACGCTCGCGATCCTGCACCGGCCCGGGAGCGAGATCGTCGTTGCCGACCGCGGCGCCGCGGCGCTCGTCCGCATGGAGCAGGAACAGTTCGATCTGATTCTCATCGACGCGCCCATGGCCACCATGGACGGCTGCGAGGCGATGCGGCGGATTCGCGCGCTGGAGGCGGAGACGAACCGCCCTCGTGTCCCCATCATCGCGCTGACCGCCCACGCCTTTCGCGAGGAAGGTGCGCGCTGCCTCGAAGCCGGCTGTGATGCGCGCGTCGCGAAACCCGTGGACCAGCGAGCGCTCTTCGAGGCCATCCGCAGCTGCAGCGAGGAGCTGCGCGTCGAACCCGATGCCGAGATTGCCGACCTGCTGCCTGACTATCTCGCACATCGCTGGGCGGATCTCGACGCGTTGTGGATAGCCATTGCGGACGGGAACTGGGCGCTCGCCAGGCGCCTCGGCCACGACATGAAGGGATCGGGCCGGATCTACGGTCTGCCGCGGGTTTCCGAGATCGGCGCGCGTCTCGAGACCTCCGGAAGAGCCAGCGACCGCCGCGAGGCCTCGCTGGCGCTGTCGAGCCTCGAGTCGTTCCTCGCCCGCGTCGCACGGAGAACCGGCAACCCGGTGGCGCCGTCGGGGGCGCCCGGGGTCAATCCGCCGCGTTCGCCTTCTGACTGAGGAAGCGGTAGCCGAGGCCGCGAACCGACTCGATGCTACAGGGCACCGAGCCGAGCTTGCGCCGAAGATGAGCCATGTGTGCATCCACCGTGCGCTCGGTCACGATGGTGTCGCCCCACGCGGCTCGCAGCAGCTGCCCACGGCTCAAGACCTGATTCTCGTGGCGAGCGAGGTGGTAGAGAAGTCGAAACTCATGGGGTGTGAGCTCGAGATCGAGACTGCCCCGCGCATCGGTCCGGAACGCGCGATACTGCGCCACGTCGAAGCGCAATCCGACCTTCTCGAAGATCTCTGGCGCTTCGCGCCGGCCCTGCGACCGTGCGATCCGCGCCTGGACACGGGCGCGAAGCTCCGCCGGATCGACGGGCTTTTCGATGTAGTCCTCTGCGCCGAGCGAGAACGCGGCGAGCTTGTCTCGTATCTCGACCGAGGCCGAGAGGAAGAGCACGGGCACGTCGCGCGTACGCGGATCCGCCTGGAGTCGCGCAGCCAGCTCGTGCCCGCTTGCGTCGGGAAGTCCGACGTCCAGGACGATGACGTCCGGCACATCACTCGCCAGGAAGCGCTCGGCCGCCGCCACGCTGTCACATTCCACGACGGAGAGGGCTGGAGAGAGTGCCCGCCTGATGAAGGCTCGGGTGTCCTGGTCGTCCTCGACTAGCAGCGCCAGCGGCATTCGCGTCGAGCCCAGCCTCCCCTCGGAATGTGAAGAAAACTTCACAGTGTCTTCACGCGGGTATCACGGTGCAAGCCGATAGGGGCTCCAGCAAGCAGGAAGCTTAGCGATGGAGGGAAACCATGGAAACCGCAGCTTCGACCCAAACCGCCTTGAACCGCCAACTCACCGACTGGTTCTCCGAGCAGGCGCTCTGCCACGAACCGCGGATGCTCGTGGTGGAGGACGATTTCGACCTCGAGCCGGTAATCCGGCGCTTGATCCACTGGATCCGCCCCGAGCTCACAGTCGACTGGGTGGGTGATGCCCGGACCGCGCGCGATTTCCTGGAGGGCCATTTCTACGACATCGTACTCGTCGATCAGTGCCTGGGTGAAGAAGGCTCGGGTCTAGGCCTGCGCGCGCGCTGCTGGGAGTCCCAGCCGCAGGCGATCTTCGCCGTCATGTCGGCCTGGCCGCTTTCCGACTATCTGCATTCCGTGGGTGGCGCCGGAACCCCATTCCTTCGCAAGCCGTTCACACTCGGCGAGTGTCGCGCGTTTCTGCGCTCGCTGCTTCGCGCGCCGCGCCGAGCCAGGCAGCGCCGAAATGGCGCCCGGGTTCCTGCGCGCAATGCATTGGAGGAGGAAAGGACATGATGCAAATCCACGCCATGGGTGATCGCAACCCGTTTTCGAATTTCGAGCCGACGGCCGGTTACGAGCGCCCGCTGCATCTGATACTCGCCGAAGACGATCCCGACTTCGCGCGCGCGCTGATGCGACGTTTCTCCGGCTCGCAATCCGCCCGCTATCGAGTGCTATGTCTGCCGGACCTCGACGCGGTGCTCGCGCGTCTCGAAGTGCGACGTCCGGACGCGATCATTCTCGACCTGAGCCTGCTCGACTCTCGCGGCTTGAGCACACTGGCCCACGCGTGCAGCGTGGCCCGCCTTGTTCCCATTCTGGTGCTGACGGCCAACGCGGATCCCGCGCTCGCCGATCTGGCGCTGCGCGCCGGAGTGCACGACTACTTGATCAAGTCCGTGCACGATTTCGCTTCGATCGAGCGAGCGCTGCTCGCGGCGATCCGGCGCTCGAATCGGAGCCGGCATGTGGGAGAAGCCAAGCGCGGCGGCCAAACGAGCGGATTGCATCGAACGACACCGCACAGCTCAGCGCATAGGTAGGACAGGCGGCCTGCTGACGATCCAGGTGCCGGAGCCGCGTGTTACCCTGTCGTCTGCGACCGGCGCCGGCGCCCTCGCGTGGCTGCCGCACATGAGTGGGAGGCGCCGGGCCGCCACGGGAAGGCCTGGGCCATGTTGCACAGCCTTCGGTCCGTTGCCTGCGCGATCCTGATCGCCGCCTTCGCCGCGCCCGCGGCCGCGGGGCCGGCCATGTTCTCCGCCTCGTTCGTCCTGCGCGCCTTCGGCAACGACATTACATCCGGAGCGAGCTGGCCTTCCAGCACGGTGGTGTTCTACGCGCTGCCGCTGGGCCACAACTGCAAGGATCCGTCGCGATACACAGCCAATGGCACGCATCTCGCGCCGTACTATTGCTATCCCACCACGCTTCGGGCGGGTCGGCCTGCGACTGGGCACGGGACGCTCCGCGTCGGAGCGGGCTCGCCGGCGTCGATCATGCTCCCGCAGTCGGCCTTGGGCATCACCGCGGTCGGTGCCCGCCCGCTGCAGCCCGGCTATCTGCAGAGCGACACCTACGCGACCTTCGTCAACGCCTCCGGCACGTTCTTCGCCGGAGGAGGTCCCAGCTCCGTCAGCCGCTACTACGGCTGCGGCGAGGGCCCTGAACTGTGCCGTCTGCTGATCCAGAATGGCCCGCACAAATTTGGCGGCGCGATGCCGCTGCTCGGCCGACTCGGTGGAGTCGTGAGATGGGTGGATCCCGGCGGGAGCGGCACGTTTGCGGGGACCTCTAGCTGGAACATGATCGTGGCGCCCGGACGCCGCGCGTCTTACGGGGATCCCCTGAATCCGTACACGAACACGGGGATGTTCTACAACACCCTCCTCGGCATCACGACCACCGTGTCGAAATACGGCCGGGGCACGCTGTGGACCACCGGCATGGTGGCGGTCTACGCCGAGGAGGGTTACCTCAGGACCATCCTGCGAAGCACGGGCTACGACGACCGCACGCCGGGCGGCCTCGGAAACATCCAGCTGGTGACGCCGGCGCTGACCCGCTGGGTTTGGGCTGGCATCAGCCCGGCGTACACCGGACACATCGGCATCCTGAAGATCCAAGTACCCGAGCCCGACGCCGTGCTGCTCCTGGCCGTC
>JAOUNA010000349.1 GCA_029881215.1 Myxococcales bacterium
ACGATCGTGTCGATCAGGCTGACGCCAGCGGCGTATGCGCACGGACTGGCGGTCGCGTTGCCCACAAAGGTTGCTTTGGCGCGCCCGACAGGTGTTGGGCGCGCGTTAGCAACCTACGAGATCCCGATCGAAGGTCGGGATGAGTGGCTGGCGGCGGCACGGCGGCTGGCGTGAGGACCCGGATCCGGGCTGATCGGGCGGTCGCCGAGCGCGCGACCGAGCGTGAGGTCGTCGTGGTCGCCGCGGTCTTGGAGGCTGGGTCCGAGAAGGCGGCCGCCCACCGCCTCGGCCTGTCGCACTCGACGGTCAAGCACCACCTTGCGAACGCGCGGTCGAAAGTCGGCGTGGCGACGACAACGCAGCTCGTTTGGATCCTGGGGCCGCGGCTGCCGGAGCCCGAGGGCATGGCCCAAGCGGACGAGTAGCGGACTGCTCGAGGAGCTTGTGGGGCTCGTGGACTGAGGCGGCAGAGAGCCGGCGTCGTGGGTCCGGGCCGGAGCCAGGGTGGCGCTCATGCTAGCGGCGGTCGCCAGGCTGCGGGGTATCGTCGCTCCGCACTCCGTCGACCTCTCGGTCATACCTCGGCGTTGAAGATATAGCGAAAGAACTTCCAATCGCCATCGCGCCTCTTGACCACGAAGATCTCGCGGTTTCCCTCGCCGCCTTCGGGCTTCTGACCCTTTGGCGTGATAGACCCGTGAGACCGAGTGCGAACGAATCCAAGGTCTCCGCTCAGTTCGACTTCCTGGACCTCGAACTCGACGTCGAAGTCGAGCGTCGAGAGGAAGTCCGAGTAGAGCGCAATGATCTCGTCGATGCCGGTTGCGGTGGGGAAAGGCTGGCCGATGAAGATCGCGTCATCCGCGTACACGCTCCTGATCAGCATCGGGTCGCCTTCGTTCAGGCCGCGTTCGTACGAGTGCAGGAGGTTCTGGATCTCTTCGTTCATGAGTGCTCCTCTTCATGGATGTTGGTCATGGCTGGATTCCGTGGCCCGATGACGGCCGCCTAGGGTTCTCCACGAGTCAGCACGACTTGCTTCGCGGTGACGCGGTTGTGTTCCATGTCCTCGTGGGCTCGGACGATGTCGCTCATGCCGTAGACCTCGACCGGCATCTCAATCTCACCTCGATGGATCGCTGGCCCGCATTCTTCCTCCCATGGACCGAACCGACCTGGTCAACTGACGGGTTCGAGGATCACCACTGGGATCTGCCGGGTCGTGCTCGCCTCGTAGTCGGCGAATCCCGGATAGCGCTGCTTCTGCGTCTCCCAGATGCTGTCGCGCTCGACGCCGTCCGCGATCCGCGCCCGCACCGGGACGGTGAGAGTGCCGACTTCGATGGTGATGTCGGGAGTGGCGATCAGGTTGTGGTACCAGTCCGGGTGCGACGGCGCCCCGCCCTTGGAGGCGAACACTGCGTACGCGTCGCCGACCGCCTGGTACATCAACGGGCTGACCCGCTCCTTGCCGGATCGGGCTCCGATGCTGTTCAGCAGCAGGAGTGGCGCACCTTCGAAGTGTCCACCGACCCGGCCCCCATGAGCTCGGAACTCCTCGATGATCTTCGCGTTCCAGTCGTTGGATTCAGTCATCTGCTTCGTTTCCTCGCTCGCTCTCGATCTTGCACGTGGATGGCATCCATTTCGGTCTGCTCGACTCTCGGGCCGGAGCCGTGGGGCCGCGTGATGATCCGCAACCCGCTTCGATGCCCAACACGCGTGTTGCTCGCCGTCATTCCCGTCTGCCGCTCCGCTCCGCTCAGACCTTGAAGCGGTCCTTGTTCGCCACGGCCCACTCCTCGAAGGTGGACAGCTCCGGGTTGATGGATCGGACCAGGGTGATGTCGCGGGCACCGACGTAGGCGTTCTCGAAGTCGTGCTTGAACTGGAACATGTTGCCCACGTCGTCGGCACCGGGGAACCCGAACGTCCGGAAGACGGACGGCGGCACATCCACGTAGCGGACCTCTTCGGCGAGGACGCTCGACAGCGTCGTAGCCATCTCGGCCACGCGCAGATGCTCGCCCGCGATCCCGACGCGTGACCCGATGAACTCGTCACCCCGACCGAAGATCCGATAGGCCGTCAGCCCGATGTCCTTGGCCGCGATGCCAGGCAGCCGCGCATCGCCCATCGGGAGCGTGATCGCGAGCACGCCATCCTCGCCTCGCTGGACCATGTCGAAGAGCGTCTCCCAGTAGAAGGAGGGCGCGAGGTAGGTGACGGGAGCGCCAGCGTCGGCGAAGAAGCGGTCCGCCTCTCCTTTGCCGTCGTAGTGCGGAACCTTGTA
>JAOUNA010000124.1 GCA_029881215.1 Myxococcales bacterium
ATTGCCCCCGGTGGGCGCCTGCTGGCTGATGCGGATGCAGTCGAGGATCACGTCGCGTTCCACGGGCCGTGAGAGATCCAGCCGCCGGCGCACGGCTCGGGTCGTCGAGAGCAGCGCATCTGTGACAGAGAGATCGAAGGAAGTGCTCACGTGTCCTCCACGCCGTGTGTCAGTCGGCCACCCGTGCGCCGGGCACGCTCTCGGCGCGCGCCCGCTCGAGAAATTCTCCGATCTGCATCACGCCCAGCTCGCCGTCCTCTCGCGAGCGCACGTTGATCGTCTCGGCCGCTCGCTCCTTCTCTCCCACGACGATCGCATAGGGCAGCTTGCGCAGGCTCGCCTCGCGGATCTTGTATCCCACCCGATCGTCCTTGAGATTCACCTCCGCGCGCAAGCCGGCGTCGAGCAGGCGCTCGGTCACGGCGCGTGCGTAGTCCGTGAACTTGTCGCTCACGGGAATCACGAGCACCTGCACGGGCGCCAGCCAGAACGGGAAGCGGCCCGCGTAGTGCTCGATCAGGATGCCCATGAAGCGCTCGACGCTTCCATAGCAGGCGCGATGGATCATCACCGGCGTGTGGCGCTGCCCGTCCGATCCGACATAGCTGAGCCCGAAGCGCTCGGGCATGGAGAAGTCGAGCTGGATCGTGCCGCACTGCCAGGAGCGCTTGAGCACGTCCCGGATGTGAAAGTCGATCTTGGGGCCATAGAACGCGCCGTCTCCCTCGTTGAGCTCGTACGCGACGCCCTTGGCATCGAGCGCGGCGCGCAGCGCGCCCTCCGCGCGCTCCCAGATCTCGTCGCTTCCGATGCTCTTCTCCGGCCGCGTGGAGAGCTCGATGCGCACGTCGCCGAGGTCGAATGCGCGATACACCTCCTCGAAGAAGTCGATGAGCAGAGAGATCTCGCTCTCGATCTGATCCGGCGTGCAGAAGTGATGCGCATCGTCCTGCGTGAAGGCCTGCACCCGGAAGAGTCCGTGACGCACGCCCGAGAGCTCGCGCCGGTGCACGAGGCCCATCTCCGAGAAGCGCAGCGGAAATTCGTTGTGGCTGCGCTGCCGGGTGCGATACACGAGCAGATGCCCGGGGCAGTTCATGGGCTTCACGGCCATCGGCCGCTCCTCGGCCACGTCTTCGTGCACGTGTTCGGGATGCTTCTCGTCGCGCAGTTTGAGCCGGGTGAAGAACATGTTCTCGAGATAGTTGTCGTAGTGGCCCGAGGTGTGCCAGAGTTTTTCTGACAAGACGAGCGGCGCCTTCACCTCGAAGTAACCGCGGCGCCGCAGCAGGCCGCGCATGTAGCCCGTGAGGAGATTGAAGAGCACGGTGCCGTTCGGGTGAAAGAACGGAAAGCCGGGCGCCTCTTCGTGGAAGCTGAAGAGATCGAGCTGCTCGCCGAGCACGCGGTGGTCGCGCTTCTTCGCCTCTTCCAGCAGATGCAGGTGCTCGGCGAGCTCCTGCTTGCCGAAGAACGCCGTGCCGTAGACGCGCACGAGCTGCTCGCGCTCGGCGTCGGCGCGCCAGTACGCGCCGGACACGCTGGTGAGCTTGACGTGTTTCAGCCAGCCGGTGTGGGGCACGTGCGGGCCCCGGCAGAGATCGACGAAGTCTCCGTGTCGATAGAAGCTGAGCGCCTCGTCGCGCGCGCGGATCTCGCCGACCAGCTCCATCTTGAACTTGTTGTGGCCTCCGTCGATCGCGCGGTAGCGCGCGAAGACCTCGTCGCGCTCCGGATCCCGCACCACGCAGCGCTCGAAGGGCAGCGCCTCGGCGGCGATGCGCGCCATCTCCTGCTCGAGCCGCGGGAAATCCTCCGGCGTGATCTTGCCGTCGGGCAGATGGATGTCGTAGTAGAAGCCCTCCTCCACCACGGGGCCAATGGTGAGCTCGGCCGCGGGGAAGAGGCGCAGGATTGCATCCGCCATCAGATGCGCGGCCGAGTGGCGCAGCACCGCGAGGGCCTCCGGATCCTTGCGGGTCAGGATCGCCACGTCCGCATGCTCGGGAAGCGGGCGCTGCAGGTCGACCACCGCGCCATCGACCCGAGCCGCCACGGCCGCCTTGGCCAGCCCGGGGCCGATCGCGGCGGCGAGATCCGCCGCGCTGGCGCCGTCGGCGAGCTGGCGTGTGCTGCCATCCGGAAGGCGGACGTGGGTCATCGATGCTTCCTCCCAGCGCGGGACGGATACCCCCGTCCTCGCCTTCGGGTCCGGTGGCTACTCCCACCGGACATTGGAATCCACCGGCACGCGGGTGCGCCGGGCGGCTGACCGGCCGCGTCTCCGCACGGAACGCCCGCTGCGGATCGTCCGCCGATCGGTGGCGCATTCTACTCGACGCCCGCGCCGCGCAACAGCGCGGGACTGCGCTGGGGATCGGGGGCCGAGCTGCGATACGCTCCCGGCCATGCACGTTCGACCCCGGCGCAACCGAAGCCGCGCCGCCCTGCGGCGCCTGGTGCGCGAGACGCGGCTCTCCGCCGACGATCTCGTCCTCCCTCTCTTCGTGCAGGAGGGCGAGCGGCTGCACACGCCCATCGCGTCGCTGCCCGGTCACGCACGTCTGTCCATCGACCTGCTGGTGGAGACGGCGCGCGAAGCGGAGGAAGCGGGTCTCTCGGGTCTGGCCCTCTTCCCGGCTCTTCCGGAAGCCGAGAAGGATTCCCGCGGCAGCGCTTCGCTCAAGCCCGACGGATTGCTGCAGCGCGCGGTGCGCGCGCTCAAGGACGCGGTGCCCGAGATGCTGATCATCACCGACGTCGCGCTCGATCCCTACTCGTCGGACGGCCACGACGGGGTGCTGATCGGCGACCGCATCGACAACGACGAAACGCTGCCCCTGCTGGCGGCCATGGCGGTTTCCCAGGCGGAGGCGGGCGCTGACGTGGTGGCGCCTTCGGACATGATGGACGGGCGCGTGCGCGCCATCCGAGAAGCCCTCGACGCAGCGGGATTCAGCGACGTGGCGATCGGAAGCTACTGCGTCAAGTATGCCTCGGCCTTCTACGGGCCCTTCCGCGACGCGCTCGAGTCGGCGCCCCGCGCCGGGGACAAGCGCACCTACCAGATGGATCCCGCCAACGTGCGGGAGGCGCTGCGCGAGCTCGCCCTGGACGAGGCCGAGGGCGCCGACTGGGTCATGGTCAAACCGGGCCTGGTGTACGCGGACGTGATCCGCCTGGTCCGCGAGCACACGGCGCTGCCGGTCGCCGCCTATCACGTGAGTGGCGAGTATGCGATGCTGCGCGCCGCAGCCGAGCGCGGCTGGCTCGATTACGAGCGCTGTCTGCTGGAGAGCCTGCTCGCGCTCAAGCGCGCGGGCGCGGACGTGATCTTCAGCTACGGTGCGCTCGACGCCGCGCGGCTCCTGCGCGCGGGCGCAACGCCCTGAACGAGCGCGCATCGCGTCACGGCGCTGCCAGCTGCGCCGCAGAAGCTTGCACCTCCCGGGCCAGCTCCCGGCGCAAGGCCTGTGTCAGCGCGGCCGATTCGTCCCGCTCGACCGTCGCCTGCAGCGTGACGAGGAGCGTGGTGTTCAACGCGCGCTCCGCCGTGCTGCGAAACAGGAATCCCAGGATCGGGATCGAGCGCAGGAAGGGCACGCCCACCGACGTCTCGAAGCGGCGCGGCACCATCGCGAATCCGATCACCGCCACGGCGCCGTCGTCGAGCACGACGCTCGTCGAGAGCGTGCGCTGCGAGAAGGTCGGCCCGACGCGCGTCACGTCGCCCGATGAGGACGGAGCCAGCGACGAGACCTCGATGTCGACGTCCATCTGCACGCTTCCCGCCTGCCCCACCGTGGGCCGCACGCGCAGCTGCAGCCCGACGTCCTTGCGCTCGATGTTCTGCGTGGTCTGGAGCGGATCGTGCTCGCCTCCACTGGACACCGGCACGGGCAGATTCTCGCCGGCGAAGATCACGTGTTCGTCGCCGCTCGACACGAGAAGGCTCGGCTTCAGCAACGAGCGCACCAGGATCTGGCGCTCGTCCGCCGTGAGCGTGGCGAACTCGCGCAGCTCGAAGTTCGGATCCAGCCCGGCGATCGGATTGCCGAGCGCGTCGACGACGGGGACGAGCAACGGCGGACCCGCGTAGCCGGCCGCCAGGCTGCCGGTGCCCGCCGCCAGCCCGCTCGGCGCGCCGAGCACGCCGGCCGCCACATCCGCCGCGCTGCTCGGCGTGAGCAGGGGCAGCAGGTAGTCGAAGCCGAGCGCGAGCGTATCGCTCGTCGCCACCTCGGCGACCGTCACGTCCACCAGCACCTGCGGCGGGATCCGATCGAGCTCCGCCACGACCTCGGCCACGAGTCGTGCCGTCTCGGGATCGGCGCGCAGCACGAGCGCGCGCGTGTGCGGATCCACCGCCAGCGCGAACTCGCGCCCGGCGAGCGACGCCTCGCCGCGCACCGCGCGGTCGTCGCCGCGGGAGCGAAGCGACTCGATCATGATCTTGAGCTGATCCGCATCGGCGTAGCGCACCGGCAAGACGTGCAGCACGCCCCCGCCGATCGGGGGACGATCCAGGCGATCGACGAATGTGCGCAACTCTTCGACGCGGGCCGAGCGCGCGCGCAGGACGAGGAGATTGCTGCGCGGATCCGCGCTGACGTCGAGCAGCACCTGCGCATCGAAAGCCTCCTCCAGCTGCGCCGCGATCTCGTCTGCCGAACGGTGGTATACGCGCCACACCACGATGCGCTCCTCCTCGGACGCGTCCAGCGCGCGGATCGCCTTCTGGATTCGCTCGAGCCGGCGCTCGGGTCCGACGAGGATCAGACTGTTGGTCGGCGCGTAGGCGTAGCCGAGGGTGTAGGCACCGAGCAGCGGCCGCAGGGCGGTGAGCAGCGTCTCGGCGTCCGCGGCCTCGAGCCGCAGCAGGGTCGCCACGGGCGCATCCCCGCCGCCTTCGCCGATCGCCGTGCGCCAGGGAGCGGGAGCGCGGGCGATCGGGACGATCTTGCGTCCGCGCCCGGGCATCGGCACCGCGACGAAGCCCTTGAAGAGGAGCGCGGCGTCGAGCAGTGCATGGGCTTCGGCTGCCGTGACGGCGTCGGGAGCGATGATGGTGACGGAGCCGGAGAGTCCCGTGTCGAACGCGTACGTCTCGCCGCTCGCACGCGCAACGGCGCGCACGACCTCCTCGAGCGACGCCTCGCGAAATTCCATCTTGACCGGCGCATTCCGCACCGCCTCGCTGTGCGGAAAGTCAACCTCCAGCGCCGACCCGGCAGACGACACGCGGGGCGCGGGACCCGCGGCGCGATCGATCACGATGCGCACCTCGTGCCGACCTCCCCGCTCGCGCTGCATCGCGGTGGCCCGCTCGACCAGGGTCCCCGCCACCGGCACCAGGCGCTTCTCGGTGACGCGGTCGAGCACCGCGTTCTCGATCGCGAGCACCAGGAAGCGCGGTCCCTCGTCGAGGACGCGCGCGGCGATCGGTGCATCCGCCAGCACGACGAGACGCTCTCCCTCGCGCGAGACTTCCAGCTCGAGGGCGTAGATCTTGACGGGGACCACCGCCCCCCGCGCCATGCCGGCGCCCAGCAGCGCGAGCGCCGCGAGCGCGACTCCCCGTGCTCCGATCCGCACGCGTGTCCCCCGGCTCAGCACAGATCCGCCAGCACCGGCGCGTGATCGGACGCCGTGAGTCCGTGCTTCTTCTTGCGGTAGTCCCGGTCGATCTCCACCGCCGTCACGCGTTCCTGCACGGGTGGCGTCGCCAGCAGGAAATCGATGCGCAGCCCGTGGTTCTTGTGGAACGCGCCGCCGCGATAATCCCACCACGAGAAGACGCGGTCCTGTGGGAAGCGCGTCCGGAACAGGTCCACGAAGCCCCAATCGAGCAGCTGCTGAAAGCGGTCGCGCTCCGCCTCGGTGTGGAAGATCTGGTCGTGAAGCTCCGATTCGCTCCAGCTGTCGAGCGCCGTGGGGCAGAGGTTGAAATCGCCGCACAGCAGCGCGGGCCGATCCGGCGCGTGATGCGCCTTCAGATGCCCGAGCAGCGCGTCGAGCCAGGCGAGCTTGCGCGGAAAGTCACCGTGATCCACCGACTTGCCATTCGGGCAGTAGAGGGTGGTAAAGACGAGATCGGCGACGCGGACCGTGAGGAGGCGCGCCCCGAAGTCATCCTGCTCGGGCAGTCCGCGCTGGAGCACCTCCGCGGGCTGGCGGGCGAGCACGGCCACACCGTTCCACGCCTTCTGTCCATGCGTCACGGCGCGGTAGCCGAGCGCTTCGAACACCGGGTGCGGAAACTGCTCGTCCGCGAGCTTGAGCTCCTGCAGGCCGACGACATCGGGAGAGCGCTCGCGCAGCCAGTGGACCACGAAATCGAGCCGGGCCCGCAGGCCGTTCACGTTCCAGGTGGCGACGCGCATCGATCCGAGAGCGTACCGCGCCCGCCGCCCGGAGCTACTTCGGGGGATACGCGGCGAGCAGCCTCGCGACCACTTCCTTCACGTACTTGTCGCGCGCCTCGGGAGTGCGCGCGTCGCGCAGTCGCGTCTGGGCGGTGCCGCGCCAGAGCAGGTCTCCGCTCTGCGGCTGGAGCAGGTCGACCAGCAGCGTGCCTTCCTCGTACTCGCGCACCACCGTATCCGCCGAGCCCCCGCCGCCCCATCCCGCACGACCGTAGCTGCGGTAGATCGTCTCCACGTCGACCTTGCTCTCGACGGCCACGTAGTAGGCCACCAGGAAGTCGGCCGCCGCCGGGGCGACCTTCCGGTGGCCGCGCTTGCCGAGCTCCGCCTCGATGGCGTTGCGGATGCGCGCGTCGAGCAGCGTGTTGTCCAGGCGCGGATCTCCCGTCGGCGGCTGCGACGCAGCCAGCCACGCGTAGCCTTGCAGCGCCGAGAAATTCGCGTTCGGATCGAAGTCCGATGTCACGCGAACCGAGGAGCAGCCCGACAGCAGCGCGACGCACGCGGTCGCCACCAGGATTTCGATCCACCTCATCGCGCCCATCTGCCGACCTCCTCTGCCCGCAGCCAGCGCACCGGCACGGCGAGCACGGGGCATGCCGCGCGTCGCACCACCTGCTCCGTCGTCGTACCGCGCAGTGCGTCGATCACATGCTCCGGACCCTGCGTCACCATGACCACGAGATCCGCGTTGCTCTCGCGCGCCTCCGCGTCGATCGCATCGACGACCTTCCCGCTGCGAAGCACCGGACGAAAAGAGTATGCCGGGTCCGGCGACAGATCGAGGGCGGGCATGGCCCCGCCCACGTGCAGCAGCACAATCTCGACGTCGCCTTCGCCGGCGAGGCGCGCCGCGCGCGTGGCAAATGTGAGCGCGGCCTCCGCCGCCGGATCGGGTGCGATCGGCACCAGGATCCGCCGCAGCGTCAGGTGTCCGTTCTCGACGTCCACGAACCCGCGCGCGCCCTTGGGCACGAAGAGCGTCATGGCCTCGGATTCTCGGGCGACGGATTCCGCCACCGAGCCGCGCAGCCAGCGCGGCAGGCCATCGCGTCCCTCGGTCGCCAACACGATCAGCTCGACGGGCTCCTTTTCGAGGTGCTCCTGAATGACCTGCGCTGGGTTGCGACCCTGGATCGCGATCTTTTCGACCGAGATGCCGAGCTCCCGAAAGACGGCGGAGCGCGGGCTGTCCTTCGCGAGCAGACCCCAGCGCTCGAGCGTCTTGCGCACCGCTGGAAACTCCGACCAGCCGCGTTCGTGCGGGTGCGGGGCGACGTGGAGCAGACTCAATCGCGTCCGCCGCAGCAGCGCCACCGCCAGCGCGTGCGCGAAGGCCGACTCGCTGCCCGCGGAAAAATCGGTCGGATGAAGCACCGACTCGACGAGGGGTGCATCGAGAGGGGGAGCAGGCATCACGCGGGGTCTCCTGACTTCAGCTCATTCGAAACGGCGGGGCTGCAGCCGCGCCCTCACGGGTCGCGACCCGGCGGCGGGCCCGATCCGGGCGCTCCGCTCGCGAGCGGGGCGCCCGGCCCCGCGCTGGGCGACGCGGGCGACGCGTCCCAGCCGCCGCCCAGGGCCCGGTACAGCCGAATCAGGTTCTGCACGACGAGGCCCTCGCTCTCCGCCAGCTGATCCTGCTGCTGGAAGAGCGAGCGCTCCATGTCGAGAACGTTCTGGAAATCGGTGAGCCCCGTGCGGTAGAGCGTTCGGACGAGCGAGACCGACTCCTCGGCCGCAACCACCGAGCGCGCCAGCGCGGCCTCCCGATCGGCTTCGCGGGCGTAGGCGAGCATGGCATTCTCGACGTCCTCGAGCGCCAGCAGAAACGCCTTCTCGTAGCGCGCGAGCGCTTGCTGGGTGCGTGCATCCTCCACGTTCACGAGATTGCGGATGCGGCCTCCGTCGAACAGATTCCACACCAGCGTCGGGCCCACTCCGTATTGGGTGCTGCCTTTCCTGAAGAGGTCGGCGCCGTCGAGCGCGCTCAGCGCGAATGTCCCGACGAGCGAGAAGCGCGGATACAGGTCCGCCGTCGCCACGCCGATCCGCGCGGTCTGCGCTGCGAGCTGCCGCTCGGCGCTGCGCACGTCAGGGCGCTGCCGCAGCAGGGTCGCCGGAAGCCCGACGGCGATCTCGGCGGGGGGGTCGGGAATCGGCAGCGGCGCTTCCAGCTCCGCGACCAGGGCACCGGGCGGCTCGCCCACCAAGACGCCCAGCTGGTGCAAGCTCCGACCCACCCCATACTCCAGGAAGGGAATGAACGCCTCGGTGGTCGCGACGTTCAGCTCCGCCTGCCGCACGTCGAGATCCGCGGCGAGGCCGGCCCGGTTCCGATCGCGCGTGAGCTGCAGCGTCGCTCCCTGGCTCTGCGC
>JAOUNA010000350.1 GCA_029881215.1 Myxococcales bacterium
GCTACGGTGGCGAGGTGCGGCTGGTGGCGACGGCGGGGGACCTGGAAGACGCGCGCTCGGACCTCGCGCATGAAGCCGTCGTCGGGCTCGACACCGAGACCCGCCCGGCCTTCCGCAAGGGCGAGAGCTACCTGCCGTGCCTCGTCCAGGCAGCCACGGCGCGCGCGGTATACATATTTCAGTTGCGGCGCACCGAGGTACTCTCGGCGCTTGCCGATTTCCTCGCCGCGCCAAGTGTCGTCAAGGCCGGCATTTCCTTAGCCGACGACCTGCGTCAATTGAAGCGTGTGTTCCCGTTCGAGGAGAAGAACGTGCTCGACGTGGGCGTCGCCGCGCGCCGCGCGGGCCTCAAGCAGACCGGCGTGCGCAACCTCGCCGGCATCGCTCTCGGCTTCCGCATCCCCAAGAGTGCCAGCACTTCGAACTGGGCCGCGCCGCGCTTGACCCCGAAGCAAATCACCTACGCCGCCACCGACGCGTGGGCCTGCCGGGAGCTGTACCTGCGCTTCCAGGAACTGGGCCTACTGGACGGTTAGAGGCCCTTCCGCTTCAGCACCCGTGGCGGACGGCCGGTGGCCAGTCACGGTTCGGTAATCAGAGAATCGCTCCTCGCTCCGCCAATGCGTGCTCCGTCAAGTGCCGCGTCACGATCTCGAACGCCTCGTCCACCGAATCGGTGCGGTGAAAAATATCGAGGTCCGCCTGGTTGATGGTGCCGTGGCGCACCAGCGCATCGAAGTCGATCACCTCGCGCCAGTACTGCGATCCGAACAGCACGATTACCAGGTGCTTGCGCATCTTGCCCGTCTGCCGCAGCGTGAGGATCTCGAACAGCTCGTCGAGCGTGCCAAAGCCCCCCGGGAACACGAGCAGCGCCTTGGCGAGGTAGGCGAACCAGAACTTGCGCATGAAAAAGTAGTGAAAGTGGAAGGACAGGTCGCGCGTCACAAAACGATTGTCGAACTCTTCCGCTGGGATCGAGATGGTGAGCCCGACGTTCAACCCCTTCGCCTCGGAGGCGCCGCGGTTGGCCGCCTCCATGATGCCGGGGCCACCGCCGGTGCACACGACGAAGCGCCGTTCCTGGTCGACGAGGTCCTTCGACCAATCGGTCAAGCGGTGAGCGAGCTCGCGCGCGTCCTCGTAGTAGCGCGACATCGCGAGCTGCCGGCGCGCACGCTCGAGGTCGCCCTGGCCGCCTTCCGCGGCGCGGACCGCCGCCTCGGCCTCCTCGCGCGCGAGCAGCCGGGCCGAGCCCATGAACACGATCGTGTCGTCGATCCGGGACTCGTCGAAGCGCTTCTTCGGTTCCATGTACTCGGCCAGGATGCGCAGCGGACGCGCGTCGCTGCTCTTGAGAAAAGACTCTTTCAGGTACGCCTTGACGGCGTGGTGGCGCCTTTCTTTACGTCGCTCGCTCATTCTGGGGGCTCCTGAACTGGGGCTTCGGCGGTTGCGGTGCGAAACCGCGCAGCCGAATTCAGTCCATATTAACAGGCGCTTGCGCGCTTGGGGCCGAATGCGAATTTGCGGCGCCAACTTAATCTGGATCAAATCCTCCCAAGAAAAGGGCCGTTTCGCGGCTTGAAATTCCTCGCGGCTCGGGGTAGCCTGAATTTGCAAGTTGCCGCGTTTCGTTTATCCGCGCTTCCCAGCGCGGAACGCGGGCGCTACCCCGGGCACCGGTTGCGATGGCGTATTACGACGAGAACCGGCCTTCTCCGGAGCGCGCGGCCGCGTAGCGCGGTGCTTGTTGCACCGATCGACGCGAAAGGAGGGTTTATAGGCGACACTCAAGACAGCTCGATCCCAATGCCGGTGACAACAGGCCGGCACACGTTGCAGTAATGTGACGAAATGAAGCCACGCTTATGTGGCGAACCTGCGAAGCCCCGCGATTCTCGTGGGGCTTCGCGTTTCCGGCACTGACGCGAGCGCCCGTCACCGCTTGGCAGTAAGGCATGAGACAGACATCGTGAGGCAGGAAGCGATTACGTTCGAGGGCGTTTAGTCACCGCTCGCTCGTCACTCGTCGCCGAAATTCTAGTATCGTGCCTCCATGGAATTCCATACTCCCGACCCCGCCTATACCAGCTCCGGACGCGCCCAGGCCAACTTCCGCCTTGCGTTCAAGATCTCGCTCGGCTTCGTCGCACTGGTCTCAATCGTTCACTTGCTCAATTGGGGATTGGAATTGGGGTTGGAGCGCTTCGGCGTCCGGCCGCGCGAGCTTGCCGGCCTGCCCGGCATTTTGATCGCCCCGATGCTGCACGGCAGCTTCGGC
>JAOUNA010000125.1 GCA_029881215.1 Myxococcales bacterium
CAGCGCCTCGAAACCGACTACTACAATTTCGAGGCGCTGAACATCCCGCCGGACCACCCGGCGCGGGACATGCAGGACACCTTCTATCTCGAGGGCGGAAATCTCCTGCGCACGCATACGTCGAATGTCCAGATTCGCGCGATGACGGGCCGTACGCCTCCCTTCCGTTTCATCGCGGTGGGGCGCGTCTATCGCCACGATCTCAGTCCGCGACACAGTCCGATGTTTCACCAGATCGAAGGATTTCTCGTGGACGAGCGCGTCACGTTCGGCGATCTCAAGGGCGTGCTGCACGCCTTCGGAAGCCATCTCTTTGGAGCGGAGGTCAAGCTGCGCTTCCGCGCCAACTACTTCCCCTTCACGGAGCCCTCGGCCGAGCTCGACTACGCGTGCCTGCTCTGCGCGGGACAGGGCTGCAAGGTCTGCTCGGACACGGGCTGGGTGGAATGGGGCGGTTGCGGGATGATTCACCCGGCCGTGCTCGAGCGCTGCGAGATCGACCCGGAGCGCTACCAGGGATTTGCATTCGGGATGGGCATCGACCGCACGGCAATCCGGCGCTACGGCATCCCCCACCTTCGCCACCTCTTCGAGGGAGACGTGCGCGTCCTGGAGCAGATCTGATGCGCATCTCGCTCGCGTGGCTGGGCGAATTCATCGATCTCCCCTCCGACGCTGCGTTGGCCGAGCGCCTGAACCTCGGGGGCTTCGAGGATGCCGTCATCGAACCCGTCGGACCGGATCTGTCCGCCGTTCTCGTCGGGCGCGTCGCGCGCCGCGAGCCGCATCCGAATGCCGACAAGCTGTCGGTATGCAGCGTGGAGCTCGGCGACGGGGCGCCCCGACAGATCGTCTGCGGCGCACCGAATGTGGCGGCCGGCCAGAAGGTGGCGGTGGCGCTGCCGGGTGTGCGGCTTCCCGACGGCACGCTGCTCAAGAAGGCGAAGATCCGCGGGGTTTCGTCGCAGGGGATGATCTGCTCGCAGCGAGAGCTCCAGCTCGGGGACGAGCACGAGGGCATCCTGGTTCTCGATGAGACGGCACCGATTGGCGCGGCGCTTCCCGGAGTGCTGCCCCCGGGAGATCGCGTGCTCGAGGTCGGCATCACGCCGAACCGCGGCGACACGGCCTCGGTGCTCGGGGTGGCGCGCGAGGTGCGGGCCTTCTTCGGTGGCGCGCTGCGCCTGCCCGAGACGCAGCCCGCCGAGCGCGGCGCGCCGGCAGCGGACGCGATTCGCGTGAGCATCGAGGCGCCGGATGCCTGTCACCACTATGCCGCGCGCGTCGTGCGCGGCGTGCGCGTCGGGCCCTCGCCCGACTGGCTGCAGCGGCGCTTGGCGGCATCGGGCATCCGCTCCATCAACAACGTGGTCGACGTGACGAATCTGGTGCTGCTCGAGCTCGGCCAGCCCCTGCACGCGTTCGATCTCGCGAAGCTCGAAGGGGGCGAGCTGCGCATCCGCCGGGCGCGCGCTGGCGAGACGATCGAGACACTGGACGGCCAGAAGCGGCGCCTGGACGCCAGCGATCTCGTGATCGCGGACGCCGCGCGCAGCGTCGCGCTGGCCGGCGTGATGGGCGGAGCGGCGACCGAGGTGACGATCGCGACCCGCGTGGTCTTGCTGGAAAGCGCGCACTTCGCGCCGTCGAGCGTGCGACTCAGCGCGCGGCGGCACGGACTGCAGAGCGAGGCCTCGTATCGATTCGAGCGAGGCGTGGATCGCGACGGGATCGTGCGCGCGGCGGACCGAGCCGCGCAGCTGCTGGCGACGCTCGCCCAGGGAGAGGTCGCCGCCGGTGTGGTGGAAGCGCGCGGCGCTGCGGCGCCGCGGACCGAGAGCGTCGAGCTCTCCGTGACGCGGGCCAACCGCCTGCTCGGAACGCAGCTCGCGGTGGCTGCGTCGGCGGAGCTGCTCGAACGCCTGGGCATCGCGTGTCGGATCCGCGAGGCAGATACGCTGGTCTGTGCGATTCCGAGTCACCGCAACGACCTGCATCTCCCCCAGGACCTCGTGGAGGAGATCGCACGCATCCACGGCTATGAGCAGATTCCGTCCACGCTTCCGCTGGCGCGCCTCGCGCCGGTGGCGCTGCCCCGAGATTTCGAGCAGAGCGAGCGGGCGCGCGATGCGCTCGCCGCGCTCGGCCTGCTGGAGCTGGTCACGTTTCCCTTCGTGCGGCCGCAGGATCTCTCCGCGCTGGGGCTGGAGGAGACCGATCCGCGGCGCAACGGGCTGTGCTTGCAGAACCCGATCCAGGAGGACGAGTCGAGGCTGCGAACGACCCTGCTGCCCTCGTTGCTGCGCATGGCCCGGCAGAACCTGAGCCGGCAGGTGGGCCGGATCGGCGTGTTCGAGGTGGCGCGCTGCTTTCTGCCCCGCGGGAATGACCCGGCCGCGCTGCCCCACGAGCCCTTGAAGGTGGCGGTCGTGGTCACCTCGGACTCGGATCGCCACCTCTGGGCACCGGCCGAGGCGCCCCCGCTCTTCTTCGAAGCCAAAGGCATTGCAGAAAGACTTTTGTCTGCGCTGGGTTATGTGGCATGCTTACGGAGCGGGGGGGGCGTGTCGTATCTGCATCCGGGAGCGACCGCCGAACTCTGGGTGGAGGGACAAGTCGTGGGCGCGGTCGGCGAGCTTCATCCCGCAGTGGCGAACCGATTCGAGATCGCTGTGCCGTGTGCGGTGCTTGAGATCGACCTCCATGCATTCCCGGAAGCGCGCGGACGCGCAGCACAATTTCGTGAGGTATCGAAGGAGCCTTCGGTTCGCAGGGACGTCGCCGTGCTCGTCGATCGCGAGCAGGCATCGGGTGAGATTCTCGAGGAGATTGGCAAGGTTGGCGGATCGGCGCTGGTCTCCGTGGAGATCTTCGATCGCTACGAGGGCAAGGGCATTCCCGAGGGCCGCGTGAGCCTGGCATTTCGCATGGTCTTCCAGCGGCCGGACCGCACGCTCACGGATGCCGAGGTGAGCAAGGTGACGACCCGTGTGATTCGTGTGTTGAAGGAGCGCTTCGGTGCGGAGCTTCGCTAGCTCCCAGCCGACGAGGGAGAACGGATGACCAAGGCCGACATCGTCGAGCAGATCTATGAGCAGGTGGGATTCTCGAAGAAGGAGTCCGCAGAGCTCGTGGAGAAAGTATTCGAGGCGATCAAGGATACCCTTGCCCGCGGAGAGAAGGTGAAGATCTCCGGGTTCGGGAACTTCGTCGTGCGCGACAAGAACTCGCGCAAGGGACGAAACCCGCAGACCGGACAGGAAATCCTGCTCGAGGCGCGCAAGGTACTCACCTTCAAACCGAGCCTCGTGCTGAAGAATCTCTTGAATGATGATCTGGGCGGCGAGGCCGCGACGGGCGCCGGCGGCGCGGTCCAATCGAGTTCGCACGGCTGAGATCGAGCGTGGCGCGGCGGACGCAAGGGGGAGCCATGGCGGATCGCGAAGCAGCCGACGGCGAACCGGGCGGGCGCGAGAAGCGCTATTACCGGATCGGCGAGGTCAGCAAGATCACCGGCGTCAAGCCGTACGTCTTGCGTTACTGGGAATCCGAATTCCGCTGGATGGCGCCGCAGAAGTCCCGCTCGAAGCAGCGGCTGTATCGCAAGCGCGACATCGACATGATCTTGATGATCAAGAAATTGCTCTACGGGCAGCGCTATACGATCGCGGGGGCGTGCAAGAAGCTGCGGGAAATGGGTGTCGGAAACGCGCTGCAGACCGGCGAGCTCGCATTCGAGACGGACCATCGCGCGCGCTACCAGAAGATCCGAGACGAGCTCGCGATCATTCGCGCAATGCTCTGAGCGGCGGCGTGCATTCTTCGCGCCGGGTGCGTCGCTTGTTCCGCACGCGAGGCGCGGTCCATCCTCAAGCAGAGCGGCCATCTCCCCGATGCAATTGCGGGTCGCTGGAGTCGACCGAGGAGAGCCGTGAACGCACGAGGCTTGAGCGGGCTCCTGATCGTGTCGCTGTTGCTCGCCCGGGTCGCCGGCGCGTCGAGCTGCCTCGCCTGGCCGGGCGAGCCGACGCCGCTGCCGAGCCGCGACGACCCCGATGCGCTGCGCGGGCTCTGGGCGGAGCTCCGCGTCCAGGAGCTGGTCGCTGCGGCGCGCGCCTCCGAGTCGGCGGCGCCGCTCAGCGCCCAGCGATTGTGGCGGCACGTGCAGTGCCTGGATCCGTCGAATCGCACGGCGGCGGCGGGCCTGGAGCGGACGCGCGTGGTCGCGGTGGCTCGCCCCCCGATCGTCGCGCTGCGCAAGCCCGCCCTGGAGCCAGCCGAAGCGGTGGCCTGGACGGACCTCGGCGCCCCGCTTCGCGTGCGCGTGGCGCTGCCGACCGCTTCGCGCAAGGCGCCGCGCCGCGAGCCGCCCGCCTGGGACGCGCGCGCCGCCGACGCCGCGATTGGCGAGGCGAGAGAACAGCTGCAGGCAGCGCGTTTCGAGGAGGCGCTCGCGGCCGCGGAGCAGGCGCGTGAGAAGCTGGCGGGCGCCGGGGCGGCAGAGCGCCGCAGGCGCGATGTCGAGCTCGACGTATTGACGGCGACCGCCCAGCTCGCGCTGGGCCGCGGCGATGCGGCGCAGCGCAGCCTCGGGCGCGCGCTCGCGGCAGATCCGGAGCTGCGCCTCGAGCCGTCCCGCACGCCGCCCAAGGTGCTGCGCGCGCTCGAGCAGGCGCGGGCGACGCGGCGCGCCGGAGAGCACTGAGCATGCGGCGCATCGGAGTGATGCTCGTTTGGCTCGCAGCCCTGGTGGCGCCTGCCTGTGCCTCGAAGCCGCCGACCCCCGCGCGTGTCCGGCTGGAGCTGCTGCAGAGCGCAGCCCTGATGTCGACGCTGACACGCCCGCGCGTCGATATTCTTCTCGACGTGACGCGCTCGATGGGTGCGCAGAGCAATGCCGGGCCCGAGCACCAGGCGGCGGCACGCCGCGCGGCGCAGCGCCTCGTGGGCGCGCTCCCCGCTGGAACCCAGGTCAGGCTGCACGGGCTCGGGATGCAGGAGGAGGCGTGCGGCACCGCGTCGCGCGTGGCCGAGGCGGAGGTCGCGCGCGGAGACGGGGTGTTGCTCGAGCAGATCGAAGCGATGCGCTCGCGCGGGGAAGCTTCTCTTGCAGCAGCGCTGCTCGGGATGCTCGAGACGCGCGAGGTGCTCGATGAAGCGCGCCGCGTCGTTGCGTTCACCGACCTCGGAAGCGAGTGCGGTGGCGATCTATGCGCGGTCGCGCCGCGCTTTGCGGCCCGTGGCGTGCGCCTGGACCTGGTCGTGATCGGCGACGCCGAGGTGCCCGCCTGTCTGCTGGAGCGCCTCGATCTACCCGACACGGCTCCGCCGGCCGGAATTGCCCCGATCCGATCGGTCCGCTTCCACGTCGAGACAGAACTTGCACCGGGTATTCCGCTCGTGAGCTGCGGCGAGGCGGGCGCCGGTCCGCTGACGCTGCCGCCGGGCCGCGGCGTATTGACCGTCGAGCTCGATCCTCCGCTTCGCCTCGAGCGGAACTTCTCCCCCGGAATCGATCTCGTGCTGCAGCTGGTCGATTTTCCGGCAGCGGATCCGCCCGTGCGCAGGTGGCGCTGGCAAGCGATGCCGGAGGCGGCGGGCGCCGGCGAAACGGATGGAGGATGAGCCCGGTGTCGCACGCGCACGCTGCGCGCGATCCCTTCGGCCCGGCGGCGAGTCCGAGTGATTACGTGCCCCGCGCCGAGACCGAGCGCGCGCTGACTGCCATCGAAGCATCCTTGAGCGCCGCGCGGGTGGCCGCGCTCGTCGGCCCACCGGGCTTCGGAAAGTCGCTGCTGCTCCGTCGCGTCGCCCTTCAGGAGCGCCAGCTCGAGGCGGTCTATGTGCCGTTCTGCAGCCTCACGCTGGCCGAGCTCTGCAGCCTCGCGCTGCGTCTGCTCGGCAAGGCGGATGCGCCGGATCCCGTCTCTGCCCTGGCCGCGCACGCGCGCGCCCGCGGAGAGGATGCATCGGGCGTGCTGCTCTTGATCGACGACGCGGGCGTCATGCCCTTCGCCACGGCCGAGGCGCTCGCCAGTCTGCTGGAGCGGGTGGGCCCGGCGCTCGGCCTCGTGCTCGCAGCGGGAGAGAGCGACGCGGCGCAGCGCGTGTTTTCCGTATTCGGCAGCACGCTGGATCCGATCCGGCTCGACGGGCCGCTGAGTGCAGACGAAGCGCGGCGCTACGTGGCTTCGCGCCTGGCCTTCGCCGGGGCGGATGCACACCTGTGCACGGCGTTCGACGACGCGAGCATCGACGCACTCCATCGCGCGTCCGAGGGCATCCCGCGCCGCCTCAACCTGGCCGCACAGCAGCGCGTGCGGGAAGTGCTTCAGGAGGTGCTTCCGGGCCTCGCGACGCGCGCACCCGCGCCGGCACCGCCGCCACCGCCGCCGCCGCGTTCGACGATCGCGGCGCTGCTCGCGCAGGAGCCCGACGTGAAAGAGGTCGTGGATGCGCTGCGAGACCCGCAATCGGCGCCGCGAGCCCGTGTCGAGCCGGAGCGGGCGGCGCCCGCGCTGCCCGCCGCATCCCGTGGCAGCGAGGCGCGCGAAGCGTCGCGGCAGCATCCCGCCGTGGAGGTGCCCCCTGCGCCGGCCGCTTCCGCCGCGGAGCCTCCGGTCGAGCGCCGCGAATCTCGGGTGGGGACGTACCGGCTCACGCGCGGGAGCGGCTCGGTGGAGCGGCCGTCGGAGGTGCCCGAGCGAGCGCATCCCCACGTGGATACGTTGGCAGGCGAGACTGCTTCGGGATGGGCCGGGGCAGGTGCGCCGGGAGCCGGGCACACCGCGCACGCGACACTCGGGAACGTGCCGTTGGTGGTGCGCGCCGAGCGGTCGCATGCAGGCGGAGCGCCGCGCGCAGCGGCCGCGCCGCGCAGTCGTCTGCGGCGTGCGCTGCGTGCGCTGTTGCTGGCCGCTGTGAGCGCCAGCATCGTCGGCCTGAGTGTGGGTCTCTACGGGCTCGTTCAGCAGCGCGCGGAGACGAAGGGCGCGGCTGACGCGCTGCGTGGGCCGGCCGCGCTCGTGGAAAGGGCGGACGCCGAGCGGGCAGGGCGCCACGCCGAGCCGCCGCCGCCGGTCCTCCCGGAGACGGACGCCCCGGCCGCGCCCGCGCCGCTCGCGACGCAGCCGACGTCTCCGACGCCGACCGCGGTCCTGGCGCCCGTGCCACCGGTGATCGTTCGCGTCGGCATCAATGCGGTGCCCTGGGCGGTGATCGAGGTGGATGGAGTCGAGATCGGCGAGACACCGCTCGCCGGGATCGGAATCGCCGTCGGCGCCCATCGCTTCCGCGCGCGGATGCCCGACGGCAGCGTGCGAGAGCGCGTCGTGGAGATCGACGCCGAGCATCGCCGCGTCGTGTTCGAGTGACTCGCAGGCGTTCGGTCGCCCCGCGTGCTGCTCGACAGCGCGCCGGCCACCCGCTACCTCTGATGGCGGTCCGGGCCGTAGCGCAGCTTGGTTAGCGCGCCTGACTGGGGGTCAGGAGGTCGAGAGTTCAAATCTCTCCGGCCCGACCATCGAGCGCGGGTGCGACGCGAGCACGGCGACGCACGACGCGTGGCGCGCGCTGTTCGGATCACAGATCGGACTCACTCGTCCAGCATGCGATCGTAGCGGGCCTCGCCCTCGCGATGGGCGCGCTCGACGGCGGCACCGGCGCGCTGGGGGGTGGAGAGGCGGGGCGCGTCCGGGGCGGGGGCCTGCTCGTTCTCGAAAATGGAGGCGAAGGCTCCGCCGAAGGCGTTGCGTGAGCCCTCCGTATAGAACTCCATCCCCACCCAGGCGGCGGCGACGATCAAGAGGATTCCGAAGGCCTTGCTCATCATGGGCTCCGAGTGGAAGGCGATGGACTCGCCTGGTGCCACGCGCTATCGGCCGGACGCGGGCCCGGCCGTAGCGCGGGCAGCCGCGGCCTGGCGAGCGTGACCGCCAGGAGTGTCTCAAGCGCCGAGCGGCCGCGGACGATCCGAGGCCATGGCATCGCGACGGGGCTGCAGCGGGAAGAGCCAGGCGCGGGCGCGCATGCGGGCCTACCACGACGACGTGGGCTGGCTCGCAGACCTGGCGGGCTACGCGGGCCTCGATCGCGAGGAGCTCCGCGATCTGTTGGGCTGCTTCTTCGCGGACCGGGCTGCTGCCGAGATCCCGGATTGGGCCAAGGATCGCGAGGATCCGGCTTTCGAGGCGCGGCGCGAGACGCTGTGTCGCGCCCACGGTTGGTCAGCCTCGATGCCGCTCTGCAAGCTGGTTCACTACGAGCTGATGGCGCGCGAGTCGTACAAGGTGGCCTTGCATGTCGAATGGCTCGAGGCGCTCGAGATTCTGCGTGCTCCCGGCGCGCCTTTACAGGTTCTCGATTACGGCTGCGGTGTGGGCAGCTTCGGAAATCTGGCACTCTCGTTCGACGAGGTGCGCTGCACGCTCGCGGACATGGATCCGAAGCTCGTCCACTATCTCGCCTGGAAGCACCGCGATCTCCCCGAGCGACTGCGCGTCCAGCGCCTCGAGGGCGATTGCGCCCTGCCGCCGCGGGCCGCGCGCGTTCCCGTGGACAGCCGGAGCATCTCGGGGCGCTACGATGCGATTGCGCTCGCCGATGTCCTCGAGCATACGATCGATCCGTTTCGCATCCTTCGACAGCTGCTCGCCAGGATTCGGCCCGGCGGCATCGTCTTCGTGAACTATCCGAAGGAGATCGAAGGCGACTGGCACACGCCCGAAGCCTTCCATCTGCGGCGCGGGTGTTTTCTGCTGCTTCGCCTGTGTGCCCGCAGGA
>JAOUNA010000126.1 GCA_029881215.1 Myxococcales bacterium
GCGAGGATTCGCGCGCGCGCACTGCATCGCTGCCTCCCGGGGTTTCGGGCTGCGGACGCGGTGAAGATGGCGGACTGCGCGAAGCCGTGCAGGCCCGCCGCGCCGCGGGTGCCGACGACCGCGCCGAACCGCAGGCGTAACACGCTGAATCCGGTTCACTTTTGGACTTTCGACGGGTTGAAATCGAGGCATCGTTCGAGTAGCGTTCCCCCGCCTTTTCGACCCGCGAAGCGCCGCGCTTCGGGATCTTCCCAACTCTTGCGGAGGCAGCCCCCCATGAAGATCATGGTGTGCCTGAAGCAGGTGCCGCACCAGGACGCCCGACTCGACATCAACTCCGAGGGCAACTGGATCAAGGATGACGGCATCAAGTTCGAGATCAACAGCTACGACCTCTACGCGCTCGAAGAGGCGCTCCGCATCAAGGATGCCGGCGAAGCGGATGTGTTCGCGGTATCGATCGGCCCCGAGCGCACGACGCAGGCGCTGCGCACGGCGCTCGGTATGGGCGCCGACCGCGCCATCCACGTGAAGGATCCCGAGGCAGAGGGATCCGACTCGCTGGGCATTGCCCGGATCCTGGCGGCGGTCGCAGCGCAGGAGAGTCCGGATCTGATCTTGACGGGATTCATGTCCGACGACGGCAACTTCTCCGCCGTCGGTCCGATGCTCGCCGAGCTCCTCGACCTGCCCCACACCACGGCCGCGCTGAAGGTCGCGCGCTCCGACGGCACCACCACCGTCGATCGCGAGATGGAGGGCGGCGCTCACGAGGTGGTGGCGCTGACGGGACCGTGCGTGGTGGCCGTGCAGACCGGCCTCAATCAGGTTCGCTACGCCTCCCTCAAGGGCATCATGGCGGCCAAGAAGAAGCCGCTCGACGTCAAGACCGTGGCCGAGCTGGGCTTGAGCGGCCGGGTGGGCGGCGCGGCGGCGAAGGTGAAGATCCAGTCGCTGGCGCTGCCGCCGAAGGGCAAGGGCGCCGAGATGTTGAAGGGATCCGCCAACGAGATCGCCGCGGGGCTGGTGAGCAAGATCAAGGAGCTGGGGCTCCTCTAAGGCACCCCTCTCGAAACGAGGTACACACCGATGGGCAGCGTCCTCATCGTCGCAGAAATCCAGAACGGTCGGATTCGCGAGGCCAGCTACGAGCTCGCGAGCGTCGCGCAGCGGGTCGGCAGCGCGAGCGGCCGATCCGTGCACAGTCTCGTCGCGGGCAGCGGCGTCGAGTCGCTGGCCGCGGAGTTCGCCAAGCGCGGCGGCGGCACGGTGCACACGGCCGACCACGAGCTGCTGGCGAACTACAACGCCGAGGCCCACGCCACGGCCATCAAGGCGGCGGTGGAAGCCTCGGGCGCGGACCTCATCCTGCTGTCCAATACGCCGAGCGGCTGGGACGTGGCGCCGCGGATCGCCGCGGCGCTCGAGGCGGGCTTCGTGAGCGACTGCTTCGACGTGACCGTCGAGGACGGCAGCCTCGCTTTCAAGCGGCGCGTGTTCAACGGCAAGCTCAACGCGCATTTCTCGGCGAACAGCGAGAAGGTCGTGGCGACCGTGCAGCCGGGCGCGGTGAAGCCCTTCGAGGGCACCACCGACGGCGCGCTGCAGCCGCTCTCCATCGCGATCGACGCCGGCGCGCTGCGCAGCAGATTCGTCGAGGTCAAGCAGGCCGAGGCGAAGGGCGTGGACCTCTCGAAGGCGGACATCATCGTCTCCGGCGGACGCGGCGTGGGCGCGCCGGAGAAGTTCGAGGAAGTGATCAAGCCGCTCGCCGAGGCGCTCGGGGGCGCGATGGGGGCGTCCCGGCCCGTGGTCGACGCGGGCTGGCTGCCGCACGCGTACCAGGTCGGATCGTCGGGACAGGTCGTGAGTCCGAAGCTCTACGTGGCCGCGGGCATCTCCGGCGCCATCCAGCACCTCGTCGGCATGAAATCCTCGAATTTCATCATCGCCATCAACAAGGACGCCGATGCTCCCATCTTCGAGGTGGCGAACGTGGGCGTCGTCGGCGATCTGCTGGAGATCGTGCCGGCCCTGACCGCGGCGGTGCGCTCGGCCAAGGGCGCCTGAGGCGCCGTGCCGCCTGCATTTCTCCCGCAATCGCGGCGGCTTCGCGGCGCCGCACCCGCGCGCCGTGCGTCTTCGTCGCAGCCGCGCCCGCGCGTGCGGCCTCTGGCCGTTGACACCCGAGCAGCCGCGCAGTAGGAAGGGACTGGCCGACCCCCCTCCCGTTGATCTGCCGCAGAACGAGCCCCCTCGGAGCGAATGTCGCAACCCGGCCAGTGGAGTGCGTCGCGTGTCCGCTCCCCGTCGCATCGCGTTCATCAACGAGAAGGGCGGCAGCGCCAAGACCACACTCGTCACCAACCTGGGCGCCTATCTAGCGCTGCACACGCATCGGCGCGTGCTGGCGATCGACATGGACCCCCAGGGCCAGCTGGGCAAGGCGCTGGGATTGGAAACCCAGTGCAGCGCGCGGTCGTCGATCGAGCTCTTGCTCGACAGCGTGCTCGGCGAGCGGCGTCCCGCCGACGCCGCGCCCGCCGGGCGACGCGCACAGCCGGACGCACCGCTCCCGGTCTCCCGCTCGCGCATTCCGGGGCTCGACGTCATCGTGGCGAACAAGGCACTGGGTCTGTTTCCCGCCTGGAAGGGTGCAGGGGACCGGGATCCCACCGGCCGGCTGGCGCGCGCGCTGGAGGCCAACGGCAGGCTCGAGCCCTACGACTTCGTTCTCTTCGACGCGCCGCCTTCGTTCGGACCGCTGACGCTCAACGTGCTTCGCGCCACGGAGGAAGTCGTGGTGCCCGTTCCACTCACCTACCTGGCGATGGACGGCTGCGCCGAGCTGCTGCGCACCATCGCGACGGTGCGCGAACGGTACGCTCATCCGCGGCTGCGCGTCGCGATGGTCGTGCCGACCTTCTATCGGCGCACCAAGCTCGCCCACGAGATTCTCGAGCGATTGAAGCAGCGCTTTCCCAAGCAGATCTCGCACGCCGTGGTCGGATACCACGTGCGCATCGACGAGGCGCAGTCGCGCGGGCTCTCGATCTTCGAGCACGCGCCGCGGGATCGCGGAGCGCAGGTGATGGCCGAGCTCGCGGAGGAGCTGGCGCTGCGCGGCGAGGACGTGAGCGGGGAGACCCCGACATGAGAGAAGGATGGATCGCGCCGCTGCGAGACGCCGGAGCTCCCGGGCGCGCGCTCGACGAACCGGCAGCGCAAGCACTCGGCCGGGACCCGTTCGAGGCGGAGCCGGCCGGCGATCCCCTCGCGGCGCGACTCGACGCGCTCGAAGGGGGCGCGCCTTCCGCCGCCGCGGGCTGGCAGCGACTCGCGCCGTTGGCGCCGCGCCGGCGCCCGGCGCAGCTGCGTCCGGGCCGGCCCTGCGTTCCGACCCTCGGAGAGATCGAGCTTCCCGAGCCCCGCACCTGGATCGAACGCTGGCTCGGCGACTCGGATCGCCGGGTGATGGCCGCCTTCAACCATCTCGTCGAGGGAGAGGGACCGTACGATCGCTTCGGCTTCTCCCCGGACGTCATGCAGACCGCCTTTCCCTTCTTCCGCGCGCTCTACCGCGGCTACTTCCGAGCCAAGAGCGACGGGCACGAGCACATTCCGGCGAACGGCCCGGCGATCCTCGCCGCGAACCACGGCGGCCTGCTCCCCTTCGACGCCGCGATGACGGTCGTCGACGTGGCGCTGCACACCGACCCGCCGCGTCTGGTGCGCAGCGTGGTGGACCGCTGGGCGGGCAGCCTGCCCTGGGTGAATGTGTTCTTCGCGCGCATGGGACAGGTGATCGGAACGCGCGAGAACTGCGCCGAGCTGCTCGAACAGGGTCAGCTCCTGCTCGTGTTTCCGGAGGGCCTGGAGGGCATCCGCAAGAACCTCAGCCAACGCTACCGCCTGCAGCCGTTCCACGTGGGCTTCGTGGAGCACGCGCTGCGCCGCCAGGCCCCGATCGTTCCGACCGCCATCGTCGGCGGCGACGACCAGGCGCCGATTCTCTACGACGCCAAGTCGATCGCGCGTTGGCTCGGCGTCCCGGTGCTGCCGGTCACGCCGACGTTCCCCTGGCTCGGGCCGCTCGGCCTGCTGCCCTACCCGGTGCGCTACCGCATCCGGTACGGCGAGCCCTTGGACTACCACCTGCGCTTCGGCGCCGAGGGCGCCGACGACGCGCGACTCGTGCACTACCTGGCGAAGCAGGCGCGCGGATCGATCCAGAAGCTGCTCGACCGGAGCCGCCCGTGACGAGCGTCCTCGTCACGCACGCCGACGAGCCCCTCGGAAGGCGCATCGTCAAGCGCCTGTTTCACGACGAGCGGATCGCCACGATCTTCGCGATCGGAGACGGACCGCCCCCCCACGCGTTCGATCGCTTCCTCGGCGAGCCCGAGCCGCGCATGCTCTACACGCGCGTCGATCTCGCCCGGCACCGGCCGATGGCCGACCTCTTCCACTCGGCGCGCTTCCGCGCGGCGGAGATCGACACGGTGATCCATCTGCCGAGACACGGCGCGGCGGCCGCGCCCACGGCGCAGCGGATCCCGGGACTGACCGAGCAGACCGCCGAGACCCGACTCGTGCTCCAACACTGCCTGGAAACCCCGGGGATCGAGAACGTGATCGGCGTCGGAAGTGCGTTCGTGTACCGACTGCCGCCGGGCAACGCCAACCGACTCGACGAGCACAGCGAGCTCGATCTCGAGCCCGACGTGCTACCCGAGATCCGCGCCTGGATCGACTGCGACATGATCTTCCACGGCGAGATCCACAACGACCGCATCCGGGTGGTGCTGCTGCGCGTGCCGACCATCGTCACTTCGGGCGGCTACATCTACCTCAATCCCCTGCTCTCGAGAGCCTCGGGCCTGTGCATCCGAAGCATGGGGTTCGATCCGATCTGCGCGCTCATCTCGGACAAGGACGTCGCACGCGCCGTGCAGACCGCCATCCACACCCCGTGCTCGGGGATCTACAACATCGCCGGCAACGAAGCCTTGCCGCTCTCGCGCCTCTCGCAGTGGACGGGACGCACCGCGCTGCCGGTGCCGGGCCCCGTGCTCAGCTGGCTGTCGCGCGGCGCGCGCCTGCTCGGCGTCGGGACCACGAGCCTGGATGCGCCCTACCGCCGCTACGGATTCACGCTCGACACGCGCCGCGCCGAGCGCGACCTGGACTTCCGCCCGAGCGTCCGCATCGGACTCGCCCGCGCCGGAGACGGCAGCCTGCGACTCGAAACGGCATCGCTCTAGACGCCGGCGGCGTCGCGCCGGAGATGCCGCTAGACTCCCGCGCCCAGCACCGGAGCCCCCCATGGCAGTCGATACCTCACAGTTCCGAAACGGCCTCAAGCTCGAGATCGACGGCGATCCCTTCGTGATCACCTATTTCCAGCACGTGAAACCCGGCAAGGGCGGTGCGTTCGTGCGCACCAAGATCCGCAACCTGCGTACCGGACGCGTGTTGGACAAGACATTCCGATCCGGCGAGAAGCTCGACGAGGCCGACGTCGAGGAGAAGCGGATGCAGTTCCTCTACCAGGACGGCGAGCAGATGATCTTCATGGATCAGGAAACGTTCGATCAGATCCCCTTCTCCGCGGAGCAGATCGGGGACGCGATGAAGTACCTCAAAGAGAACCTCGAGGTCGACGTCATGTTCTGGAAGGGTCGCCCGATCAACATCGAGCTGCCCTCCTTCATCGAAGCGGTCGTGAGCCAGTGCGATCCGGGCGTCAAGGGTGACACCGCGTCGGGTGCGACGAAGCCAGCGACGCTCGAAACCGGCGCCGTGGTGCAGGTGCCTCTGTTCATCAAAGAAGGCGAGATGATTCGAGTCGACACGCGCTCCGGCGTGTACGTGGAGCGGGTCAGCTAGAACGCGTCGGGTACCGTGAAAACCCTTCTCTACCTGTTCTGGGCGGCGGGCCTCGCGCTGCTCGTCGCACTGATCGCATACCACGGAGTCGGCGACGTCGCCTCGGCGGTGGCGATGGCGGGCTGGGGGCTGGTCGCGATCGTCGCCTATCGCGCGCTCCCGATGCTGGCGGATACGCTCGGTTGGCTGGTGCTGCTTCCGCACGCGTATCGCAGACCGCTCGCGCAGCTGCTCTGGATGCGCTGGATCGGCGATGCCATCAACCTGCTGCTGCCCGTGGCGCAGGTGGGCGGAGAGCTCGTGCGCGCCAGGCTGTTGAGCCGCAGCGGCGTGCCGGGTCCGATGGCGGGCGCATCCGTGGTGGTCGACCTCACCGCCGCCGTGCTGACCCAGGTTGCGTTCGCCCTGCTCGGCGCGGCGCTGCTCGCAGAGCGCGGGGGTGCCGGCGACGCGGCGCTCGGCATCGCGGTCGGCATCGGAATGTTCAGCCTGCTGCTGATCGGCTTCTATCTGGCGCAGCGCGCCGGCATGTTCGAATCGCTGGCGCGCAACCTCGAACGCCTGGCCCGGGGCAGGGACTGGCTCGCGCTGGTGGGATCGGCGGCGCAGCTCGACCGCGCCGTCACGCAGCTCTACCGGAGACGCAGCGCCTTCTGGCGCGCGTCCGCCTGGCGTTTCGCCTTCTGGTTGCTCGGCGTCGGCGAGAGCTGGCTGGCCCTGCACTTCCTCGGGCATCCCGCCGCCATCCTCGAGGCGCTGGTGCTCGAGAGCCTCGGCAGCGCGGTGCGCGCCGCGGCCTTCGCGATCCCGGGAGCGCTGGGCGTCCAGGAGGGCAGCTTCATCCTGCTGGGATCGCTGCTCGGTCTCAGCCCCGAGACCTCGCTCGCCGTCTCCCTGATCAAGCGCGTGCGCGAGCTCGCCGTGGGGCTGCCGGCGCTCGTCGCCTGGCAGCTCAGCGAAGGACATCGCGTGCTGCGCCGCGGCGCGCAAGGGTGCGGCGCGCCGGATCAGGCCTCGAAGCCGTAGACCTCCAGCACGTCCCCCAGGCGCTCGCGAATCCACGCCCGGCTCAGTCCGTACTCTTCGAGCGAGTAGATGTGGTTGCGCTCGCGCCTGCTGGCAGCGCGCGCCGCCTGCGCGAGCCGAGCGCGAAACGCGTCGCTCATCTCGAAGTCGAAGTGGGCGTAGATGCGGGCGACGGCAGCCTGCGGGTCCGCGACGAACTCCTCGTAGCGGAGGCAGACGTAGCGATCCTCGGAGAACTTGTGGCGCTTTTCGAACATGTTCCGGTACCAGTCGACTGCGAGCTGCGCGTAGGCCCGCGACTCGGGCGAGTCCTTCCGGATCTCGGGAGAATGGGCCCGCCACGCCGGGTAGAACACGCTCACGTGAGAGGGAATGCACTCGTCGGGGTGACGCACGAGATGCACGACGCGCGCATCCGGAAACCTCTCGAGCATCGAGTCGATGCGGCCCGCAAACGACGTGCTCTTCGAGAGCAGCGTCTTCTCGGGGCCCGTTGCGTAGAGGTGTCTGCGCAGACAGCTCGCGTAGTAGCGCATCAGGCGGTGCCGGCTCTTCGCGGGCAGCCGATCGGGAAACCCGGCCTCCGGCAGCTCTGCCACGTAGGGGAAGAGCAGGTAGATCGATTCCGTCATCAGCGTGTAGACGAACAACCCCTCGTCCTCTTCGGGACGATCGAACGCCAGCCGGTGCATGTCGTCCCAGGCGCCGAAGAAATGGCGCTCGATGCGGTGCGGCAGGCGTGAGAGCAGACCGCCGCTGCGGGCATCGACGCGACCGAGAAAGTCGAAGCAGCGCTGATAGACGACCGAGGGGAAGATCGTCTGGTAGAGCTTCAGATGCGTGAAGCGTTCCCGGTCCAGGCTCATCAGGCTCTGCATGAACGTGGTGCCGCTGCGCGGCGCGCCCACGATGAACACCGGCTCGCGAATGGGCTGCTGCCGGAAGCCCGGGAAGAAGACGCGGTCGAGCAGCCGGCCGAGGGCGACCGCGCACCAGATGACCGCGAACACGATCCCCACGCCCAGGGTCCAGCCCCAGCGCCGCAGACGCGGCGGGCGCGCGAAGAAGGTGATGAACAGGGCCTTCGAGAGGAGCTTCAGGTTGACGTACATACCCCGCTCGCGCTGCGACCCGGACCGCGCTTCCCGAACACGGTTCGCCACGAATGCGGCCGCCACCCACATCGACACCGACACCGGCGGCCCGACCGATCCTCACGCCGCGCGGCGCCGAGCCGCGGCGCCGTGCCCCAAACCGGCCCCTCGTTCCGTGCTGTACTTGTAGCGCGAGCACTCCTGGCTGGCGAGGAGACGACGGTGCCCTTCCCCCCCATGCCCCCGCCGCGCGCCGCGCCGGTTTCTCGCGCCATTCGCTCCGCTGCCGACCCGGGCATGCCGATTCTGGATGCGATGGGCAATTCGCTGCACACGCCGCGGCGCGCGATCGTCTTCTCGGGCGGCGGCGCCCGGGGCGCCTACGAAGCGGGCGTGCTCCGCTATCTGATCGAGGAGCTGCCGCGCCGGCTGGGACATCCGATTCGGATCGACATCGCGTGCGGAACGTCCGTCGGCGCCATCCACGCCTGCTTCCTCGGCGCCACCGCTCACCTGGGCCCCGCGCGCGGCGCGCGCCTGATCGACTTCTGGCGCTCCCTGCGCATCGAGAAGGCCCTGCCCTTTTCGATGCGCGATCTGGTCGGGCTGCCCCGCCGCCTGTTCGGTCTGCGCCGCGTCGCCCGGACCCTGCGCGGCGGGCAGCCCCCCGAGCGCCTGTACGGTCTGCTCGACACGCGCCCTCTCGAGCGCCTGGTCGTGACCGCGATCCCCTGGCGCGCGATCCGCGACAACGTGGCCGCA
>JAOUNA010000127.1 GCA_029881215.1 Myxococcales bacterium
GCGCCTGATCGGCCAGGGCCTGACGCTCACGTCGAGCTCGCTCGGCAGCTTCTTCTACCTGATCATCGGGCTGCACGCGCTGCACGCGCTGGCGGCGCTGGCCCTCGTCGCCTCCGCCTGGATCCGGCTGCGGCGAGACGCGCTGACGCCGGGCTACTTCGCAACCGCCGCGGTGTTCTGGTACTTCGTGGTCGGCGTGTGGCCGGTCCTCTACCTTCGCGTCTACCTGTGAGGGGGCGTCCCGTGCACGCTCGCGCGCGCGCGAAATCGACCGCATTCTGCAGGCGCATCTCGCGCGGGATCCAGCTGCGAGCGACAGCGCTCGGCGCTGCCGCGTTCGCTGCGATCGTCATCGGAACGCCGCAGCTCGCGCGCGCGTGCTCGGTCTGCACGGCTGGGCGCGACGAGGAGAGCCGCTTCGCGTTCATCCTGACCACCGCCTTCATGACGATCCTGCCGCTCGTCCTGATCGGCGGCGTCGTGTGGTGGCTGCGCAGCCGCGTGCGCGCGCACGAAAGCGCCGCGATCTCCGTTTCCGGCGCGCCAGATGCGTCGACGTCCGCGCGCGCCGCGCGGATCTAGCGCCGCGCGCGCGATGGGGTTCGCACGCTCACCCGGTGCAACGCGCGCCGCGCGGCTCTACTCTCGATCCCCGTGAGCGGACCCCTGTGGCAGCCGTCGCGAGAGCGCATCGAGCGGGCGAACCTCACCGCCTTCATGCGCTGGCTGGAGGCGCGGCGCGGCGTCGCGACGGCCGACTACCCCGCCCTGTATCGCTGGTCGATCGAGCATCCGGACGCTTTCTGGAGTGCGGTCTGGGATTTCTGCGAGGTGATCGGCGACGGGCCGGGGCCCGCGCTGGCTGCCGGATCCGGCCGCATGCCGGGCACCGTGTGGTTTCCGGAAGCGCGCCTCAACTTCGCCGAGAATCTGCTGCGGCGCCGCGACGCGACACCCGCCGTCGTGTTCCGCTGCGAAGACCGGATGCGGCGCGTGCTGACCTGGAGCGATCTCCGCGAGCGCGTGGCGCGCCTCGCGGCGGCGCTGCGCGGCTGGGGCGTGCAGTCCGGCGATCGGGTGGCGGGCTTCCTTCCGAACCTTCCGGAGACGCTGATCGCGATGCTCGCGTCGGCCAGCATCGGCGCGATCTGGTCCTCGAGCTCGCCCGACTTCGGCGCGCGCGGCATCCTGGATCGTTTCGGCCAGATCGCGCCGCGCGTGCTGTTCGCGGCGGATGGCTACTGGTACAACGGCAACCACTACGACTGCCTCGCGCGCGTCGAGGAGATCTGCTCGCAGCTGCCCAGCGTCGAGCGCGTGGTGCTGGTGCCGTACACACAGCCGTCTCCGCCGCGTGTGGCCGGCGCGCTGCTCTTCGACGAAGCGCTCGACCTGGCGCCGGATGCGGAGCTCGTCTTCGAGCGCCTGCCCTTCGCGCACCCGCTCTACATCCTCTACTCCTCCGGAACCACCGGTCCGCCCAAGTGCATCGTCCACGGGGCCGGCGGTACGCTGCTGCAGCACCTGAAGGAGCACCGCCTGCACACGGACCTCCGGGTGGACGATCACTTCTTCTACTTCACCACCTGCGGCTGGATGATGTGGAATTGGCTGGTCTCGGGTCTGGCCTCGCAGGCGACGCTCCTGCTCTACGAGGGATCGCCCGCGCATCCGGACATGTCAGCCCTGTTCCGCTTCGCGGACACCGAGCGCGTCAGCGTCTTCGGCACCTCGGCCAAGTTCATCGATGGCGTGGCGAAGTCGGGCGTTCGCCCGCGCCGCAGCTGCGATCTCTCCAGCCTGCGCGCGCTGCTCTCGACCGGATCGCCCCTGGCGCCGGAGAGCTTCGATTTCGTTTACCGGGAAATCCACCCCGACATCTGCTTGTCGTCGATCTCGGGCGGCACGGACATCGTCTCCTGCTTCGCCCTGGGCAATCCAATCGGTCCGGTCTGGCGCGGAGAGATCCAGGCGCGCGGACTCGGCATGAAGGTCGAGGTCTACGACGCATCGGGTCAGCCGGTGCGCGAACAGAAGGGAGAGCTCGTGTGCACGGCGCCCTTCCCGTCGATGCCGGTCGGCTTCTGGGACGATCCGGACGGCGCGCGCTTTCGGGCGGCCTACTTCGAGAAACATCCGGGCGTGTGGTCCCACGGAGATTTTGCGGAGATCACCGAGCACGACGGCGTCGTCATCTACGGGCGCTCGGACGCGGTGCTCAATCCGGGCGGGGTTCGCATCGGCACTGCGGAGATCTATCGCCAGGTGGAGCAGATCGACGAAGTGCTCGAGAGCCTGGTGATCGGCCAGGAGTGGGGTGGCGATGTGCGCGTGGTGCTCTTCGTTCGACTGCGGGACGACATCGAGCTGACCGACCCGCTCCGCGCGCGCATCGCGCAGCGCATCCGGGAAAACGCCAGTCCGCGGCACGTGCCCGACCGCATCCTGCAAGTTCCCGACATTCCCCACACGCGGAGCGGAAAGATCGTGGAGCTCGCGGTGCGCGACGTGGTCCACGGCCGGCCCGTGGCGAACCGAGACGCGCTGGCAAACCCGGAGGCCCTGGCGTTCTTCGCCGGTCGTGCGGAGCTCGACTCCTGACGAATCGCTACACACTCCTGGTGCATGGGGGCGCGTGGAAGGTGCCCCGCGCGCTCGAGGATCCCGCCAGCGTATCCGCCGCGCGCGAGGGATTGCGCGCGGCGCTCGAGGCGGGCCGCAACCTGCTCGTAGCGGGCGAGCCGGCCCTGGAAGCCGTCACCGCCGCAGTTCGGGTGCTCGAGGACTGTCGCGCGCTCAACGCGGGCACGGGCTCGGTACTGAACGCGGCCGGCGCGGTCGAGCTCGACGCAGCCTTGATGGAGGGGACCGCGCGCCGCGCCGGCGCGGTGACCGGCGTGCGCCGCCTCGTGAACCCGATCGAAGCCGCGCGCGCTGTTCTGCAGGATGGACGCCACGTGCTGCTCGCCGGGCACGGCGCCGAGCACTTCGCGCGAGATGCAGGCATTGCGCTCGTCGCGCCCGAGGTCTTGATCGCGGCCGCACGCAAGCCTTCGGACGCCCATCTCTCGGAGCCGGCGGCAGGCCGCGATGCGGAGGGCACGGTGGGCGCCGTCGCGCGCGACGCGCGCGGAGGGCTCGCGGCCGCGACGTCGACGGGAGGCACGCCGGGCAAGCTGCCGGGGCGCGTCTCGGACAGCGCGCTCGTGGGCGGCGGAACCTGGGCGGACGATGAGACGTGCGCCGTGTCGGCGACCGGCGATGGAGATGTCTTCATCCGAGTCGCCTTTGCGCGCGCGGTGGATGCCCGCATGCGCTTCGCGGGCTGCAACCTCGCGGCGGCATGCGCGGCCGCGCTGGCGGAGGTCGCGGCACTCGGTGGATCCGGCGGCTGCATCGCCGTGGACCGCGCTGGGGAGGTCGCGCTCGCGTTCAACGCCACGGGCATGCTGCGCGGCCTGGTGCGCGCTGGCGAGGCGCCTCGCGTGGCCGTGCGCCCGGAGGATTTCCTCGAGTCGTGATGCGCGCGCCTAGCGGGCGTAGCCCTTGGCGCGAAGCGCCTCGCGTATCTCGTCGAGCACCGCGGGATCATCGATGGTCGGCGGTGTACGGTAGGGCTCGGAATCCGCGATCTTGCGCATCGTACCCCGCAACACCTTGCCGGAGCGCGTCTTCGGCAAGCGCTGCACCACGCAGACCTGCTTGAACGAGGCAACGGGCCCGATGCGCTCGCGCACCCGCGCGACGAGATCGCGCTCCACGTCTCCCGCCGAACACGACACCCCGGCGTTGAGCACCACGAATCCGACCGGCACCTGGCCCTTGAGGTCGTCCTTCACGCCGGCCACGGCGCACTCCGCGACATCGGGGTGCGCGGCGATCACCTCCTCCATCGCGCCGGTCGACAGGCGATGGCCCGCCACGTTGATGATGTCGTCGGTGCGCGACATGACCCAGAGGTAGCCGTCGGCGTCGAAGTAGCCGGCGTCGGATGTCTGGTAGTAGCCCGGGAAGCGGCGCAGATAGGCCTGCTCGTAGCCCGCGTCGTTCTCCCAGAGCGTGCGCAGGCAACCGGGCGGCAGAGGAAGCTTGATCACGAGGTGGCCCGTCTGGCCCGCCGGCAACTCCACACCCGAATCGTCGAGAACGCGCACGTCGTATCCAGGCACCGGACGCGTCGGCGATCCGTGCTTCACGGGCAAACGCTCGATCCCGAGGCAGTTCGCGGCAATGGGCCAGCCCGTCTCCGTCTGCCACCAGTGATCGATCACGGGCACGCCGAGGGCGCGCTCGCACCACGCGACGGTCTCGGGATCCGCGCGCTCCCCGGCGAGAAAGAGTGCGCGCAGACTCCCGAGAGCACGGCGCAGGGGCAGCACCGCATCGGGATCCTCGCGCTTGATCGCACGCAGGGCAGTCGGCGCCGCGAACATCGTATGGACGCCGTGCTGCTCGACCACGCGCCAGAACGAACCCGCATCCGGCGTGGCCACGGGCTTGCCCTCGTAGAGGATCGTGGTGCAACCGGAGAACAACGGCGCGTAGACGATGTAGGAGTGGCCGACCACCCAACCGATGTCCGACGCCGCCCAGAACACATCGCCTGGACGCACGTCGTACACGTGGCGCATGCTCCACTTGAGGGCAACCGCGTGGCCTCCGTTGTCGCGCACGACACCCTTTGGAACACCCGTCGTCCCCGAGGTGTACAGGATGTAGAGGGGATCCTTGGCTTCGACAGGAACGCATCCGACGGGACTCGCCGCCGCCTCCAGGGCTCCCCAGTCGAGATCGCGCTCCGCGAGGAGGGAGACCGGACGCTCGGGGCGCTGCAGCACCACACAGTGCGCGGGCTTGTTGCTCACGCGCGCAATGGCGGCTTCGAGCAGCGGCTTGTACTCCACCACGTGGGTCGGCTCGATGCCGCACGACGCCGTGAGGACGACCTTGGGCGCAGCGTGCTGGATGCGCTGTGCGAGCTCGCCGCTGGCGAATCCGCCGAAGACCACGGAGTGGACCGCACCGAGGCGCGCGGCCGCGAGCATGCCGAACACTGCTTCGGGAACCATCGGCATGTAGAGCAGAACGCGGTCGCGCTTCTCCACGCCGAGCGCGCGCAGGGCTCCGGCCAGCTTCGAGACGCGTTCGAGCACCTCGCGATAGGTGTAGCTGCGGACCGTCTGTGTCACCGGGCTGTCGTACACCAGCGCGGTCTGCTCGCCCCGACCCGCCAGCACGTGCAGGTCGAGCGCGTTGTAACAGCTGTTCAACTTGCCCCCGGGAAACCAGGAGGCACGCTCGGGATCGGAATCGTTGAGCACGGCGCGGGGCCTGCGCACCCACTCGATCTCGCGCGCGGCCTCGGCCCAGAAGTGGTGCGGGTTGCGCAGAGAGCGCGCGTAGCAGTCTTCGTAGGAGCCCGTCATGGCTCTTCCATGATACGCATTCGATCCCGCTGCGGCTCACGGCCCGTGGAATCCGGCGGGACGCGCGAGCGATTCGGCGCGGGCGTTCTGGTAGCGCGCCGGGATCGGGCCGGGAATAATCTCGCGAACGTCGGGGATCGGGTGGGGCCTGGAACAGCCGGGAGGCAGCATGGCGACTTCGATCGAGCAGAGCGTGAAGAAGGGGTGGATTTCTGGACTGGGTTCGAATGGCAGACGAATGGCACGGATCGTCTGCGCCGCCGTCGTCGCGATCTTCTTCTCGACGTGGACGGCGGACGCCCGCGCCGAGGCCGCCGGCGCCAAGATGCCATCGGACAGCGCGAGCTTGCGCGAGAGCGCCCGCACCGTGTTCGACGCCCTGCCGGCGGAAGCGGTGAATCCGGCCAATCCGAGCAGCCCGGCGAAGATCGAGCTCGGCCGCATCCTGTACTACGACCCCCGCTTCTCCAAGAATCAGGAGATTTCCTGCAACACCTGCCATCTGCTCGACCGCTTCGGCGTCGACGGCCTGCCCACTTCGAAGGGACACCGCGACGAACGAGGAAAACGAAACGCGCCCAGCGTGTACAACGCGGCGCTCCACATCGCCCAGTTCTGGGACGGCCGCGCAGCCGACGTCGAGGCGCAGGCCAAGGGCCCGGTGCTGAATCCGATCGAGATGGCCATGCCCTCGGAGGCCGCGGTGCTCGGGGTGATCCGCTCGATCCCGGGCTATGCACCGCTGTTCGCGGCGGCCTTTCCACAGGAATCCGAACCCCTCACGTACGACAACATGGCCAAGGCGATCGGCGCCTTCGAGCGCAAGCTCATGACACCCGGCCCCTTCGACGCCTTCCTGAGGGGAGACGATGCCGCGCTGAGCGCTGCACAGCGGGCGGGCCTCGAACAATTCATGTCGTCGGGCTGCATCATCTGTCACCAGGGCCCCGCGGTGGGCGGAGCCATGTACCAGAAGCTCGGCCTGATCAAGCCCTACCCGACGGACGACCCGGGGCGCGAGGCCGTCACGGGCAACGCAGCCGACCGGCAGGTCTTCAAGGTGCCGTCGCTGCGCAACGTGGCGCACACCGGTCCGTACTTCCACGACGGCTCGATCGCGCAGCTGGACGATGCGATCCGGATCATGGGCGAGCACCAGCTGGGGGTCGCGCTCAGCGCGGCGCAGATCGCTTCGATCCGGACGTTTCTCGAGGCACTGACCGGTCGCGTGGACGAGACGTTCGTGGCGCGTCCCGCGCTGCCGCCGAGCGGCCCGACCACGCCGCGGCCCGACCCGTCCTGACTGCGCGCGGCGGCGTCAGCCGACGTGGCTCGCCGGCGCCGCGCGTGCTTGCTATAAATCGGGACCGATTCGGTCCCACATAGAAGAGGAATCCATGCCGTCCATCTCCGCCGACGCCGTGCTCGAAGCGCTGCGTCCGATCATCGACCCCGATTTCCGCAAGAGCATCGTCGAGCTCGGCTTCGTGAAGAACATCCGCGTGGACGGCACGCGTGTCTCGTTTTCGATCGAACTCACCACCCCCGCCTGCCCCGTCAAGGAGGAGTTCAAGAGCGCCGCGCGCGAGCGCGTGCTCGCGCTGGATGGCGTGGACGCGGTGGACGTCACGATGACGTCCAGCACGCGGGCTGCCGCGCACGCCGCGCCGCAGGAGGCGCCGCTGCCCGGCGTGAAGAACACGATCGCGGTCGCCTCCGGCAAGGGCGGCGTGGGCAAGAGCACCGTCGCCATCAATCTCGCCCTCGCGCTGCGCGACGCGGGTGCGGTGGTCGGCTTGATGGACGCGGACGTTTATGGACCGTCCCTGCCGCTGCTGTCCGGCGTTCACGGACGACCGCGCGTCTCGGAGGAAAGACAGCGCATCTTTCCCCACGAGGGGCTGGGTCTGAAGCTCATGTCGATGGGCTTCTTCCTCGACGACGACGCGCCGGTCATCTGGCGCGGTCCGATGGTGCACGGCCTCGTCCGACAATTCCTGACCGACGTGGAGTGGGGCGAGCTCGACTATCTCGTGGTGGACATGCCGCCCGGCACGGGAGATGCAGCGCTCACGCTGACGCAGCAGGCGCCACTGGCAGGCGCCATCATCGTCACCACCGCAAACGACCTGTCGCTGATCGACGCGCGCAAGGGATTGCGCATGTTCGAGGCGGTGAAGGTGCCGGTGCTCGGCATCGTGGAGAACATGTCCTACTTCTCGCCGCCGGACCTGCCCGATCGCAAATACCACATCTTCGGCGAGGGCGGGGGCAGGCGCACCGCCGAGCAGCTCGGCGTGGATTTCCTGGGCGAGATCCCCATCGATCCGCGCGTCGTCGAAGGCGGAGACAAGGGTCGCCCCATCGTGCACGATGCCCCGGATGCGCCGGTCTCAGCCGTGTTCCGGGAGATCGCGGGACGCGTGGCGCGCAAGCTGGCGCTGCTGTCCGAGGCCACGCCGCCCATCGCCGACGCCAACATCACGTGGGTGTCCGACGCCGGCTGATCGCTCCGTCGATCATTCGCTGCCCTTGACGTACAGGAGATGCGCGTACAGGACGGGGACCGGGCCGAGCGGACCCTCCTCGACGCTGCGCCGAACGTAGTCCTGGAAATCCATGCGCTCGAGCGCGATGCCGGCCTCCGGCTCGAAGAACGCCTCCGGAATCTCGAGCCCGCTGCGCCAGTTGAGATAGTCCGTGTAGCGCTTCTCACCGGTCTTGCGGTCGAAGATCTCCAGGCGCAAGGGCAATCGCTCGGCGTCGAGGGTCACCCAGAGCTCGCGGCGCCCGTGGCGGTCCGTGACGCGGAAGATGCCGGCGGGCCGCCCCAGCAGCGTCTGCTCGCCCACCTGCTCTGCGCCTTGCTCGACGAGAAGCGCGTACTCGTCGCCAAACGGTCGCCTCCCGGGCGCGTCGCGCGCAACCGCTGCGGCTTCGCGGCGGATCGCCATCCCGCGCCGGCTCAGCGCATCGAAGGCGTAGTACCACGCGCCGTTCACGACGGTGACGATCTTGTGGCCGGAGATGACGGTCTCCGCGCGCAGCATGGAGCCCTTCGACCAGAAATGGGTGACGTTGAGCCCGGCCTCTCCGCGGGCGAGCGCCTGCGCGTACCAGGTCGGTCGCGCGGCCTCCTGAGCGCCTGCCGCCCGCGAACGACCGGGGTCTGCCGCGTCCTCCGCGCTGGACGCCGCGCCCAACGTTCCGGCCAGCAGTGCAATCCCGAGGCGCCAGAGGAGAGCGTGCCGCATTGGAGCGGAGCCTAGCCGATGGGATCGTCCGGCCGGAAGCTTGCGCGCCGCACGCGAGCGCCTTGA
>JAOUNA010000014.1 GCA_029881215.1 Myxococcales bacterium
CTGCGCAGCAGGATGCGGCGGTGGAAGAGATGTCATGAGAGCGAGAGGTCGCCTCGCGCGGCGCTCCGCGCCACAGGATGGAGACGGATCATGATCGTCGCTGAGCAAAAACCGCTGCAGGCCGTGCTGGAGATGTTGCGCGGGCACCGCAAGGTGCTGGCCGTGGGCTGCGGCACCTGCGTCTCGGTCTGTTTTGCCGGCGGACGCAAGGAGGTCGGCGTGCTGGCTTCTGCGCTGCGCATGGCGCGGGGTCTCGACGGCGAGCCGCTGCAGGTCGACGAGACGTCGGTGCAGCGCCAGTGCGAGGTGGAGTACATCGAGGCGCTGGCCGGGGGCATCGATGCCTACGACGCCATCGTGTCGCTCGGCTGCGGCGTCGGCGTGCAGTACCTGGCAGACCGCTTTCCCGGCAAACGGGTGCTGCCGGCGCTGGATACCAAGTTCATGGGCGGCCCCACCGAGGCCGGCGTCTGGGAGGAGCGCTGCCAGGGCTGCGGAAGCTGCATCCTCGACCGCACCGGTGGCGTCTGCCCGATCAGCCGCTGCGCGAAGCAGCTGATGAACGGCCCGTGCGGCGGATCGAAGGGAGGTCGCTGCGAGGTCGACGCGGGCATCCCGTGCGCCTGGCAGATGATCTGGGAGCGCATGGAAGCGCTCGGGCGCCTCGACGAGCTGCTCGAAATCCAACCGCCCAAGGACTGGGCCACCAGTCGCGACGGCGGGCTGCGGCGCGTGGTTCGCGAAGATCTGCGCACGCCCCGCGGCGATGCTTCCTGAGAGGCGGTGAGACGCGATGCAACAGGCGATCGACGGCACTGTGGAGCGGGGCGGAGCCCTGAAGTCCGGAAGCAATCTGGAGCGCGTGCTGGCCGCGGGGCACTTTGCGGTCACCGCCGAGGTCGAGCCGCCCAAGGGACACGACGCAGATTTCATCCGCGGCAAGGCGGCGCTGCTGGTCGGCTGCGTCGACGCGGCCAACATCACGGACAACCAGACCGCCATCGTGCGCATGAGCAGCATCGCCACCGGGATCGTGCTCTTGCAGGGAGGCCTGGATCCCGTGATCCAGATGACCTGTCGCGATCGCAACCGGTTGGCGATGCAGAGCGATCTGCTCGGCGCCGCGGCCCTCGGCGTGCGGAACGTGCTGTGTCTCTCCGGCGACCATCAGTCCTTCGGGAACCACCCGGGCGCCAAGAACGTGCACGACATCGATTCGATCCAGCTGGTGCGCATGGTGAAGGAGATGCGCGACGAGAGCCGCTTCCAGTGCGGGGAGGAGATCGCGGGCGGCGGCCCGCCGTATTTCATCGGGGCGGCGGCCAATCCCTTCGCGGATCCCGTCGCGTTGCGCCCGCACCGCCTGGCGAAGAAGGTCGCCGCCGGCGCTGATTTCGTGCAGACGCAGCTCGTCTACGACCTGGATCGCTTCCGCGAGTACATGGCCCGCGTGGTCGAGATGGGCCTGCACGAACGCGTTGCGATCCTGGCGGGCGTCGGTCCGCTCAAGAGCACCGGCATGGCCCGCTACATGCGGGACAAGGTGCCGGGCATGGCGGTGCCCGACGCGCTGGTCGAGCGCATGGCGGGCGCCGTGGCGGACCTCGATCCTCAGGACAAAGCGGCGCGTCAGGAGGCCTGGCGCGCCGAGGGCATCGCGATCTGCATCGAGCTGACCCGCGAGCTCAAGCAGATCCAGGGCGTGGCCGGCGTGCACATCATGGCGATCGGCTGGGAGGCGGCCGTGCGGCCCATCGTCGAGGGGGCGGGCTTGCTGCCCCGTCCCGAGGTGCACGCATGACGCAGGCGATTGCCGCGCCCGCGCGCGCCGTTGCCGCGCCGCTGCCCGAGGCCCTGCTGTCGGGGATCGGGGAGAACGTCTACCGCTGCTATCAGTGCAGCCGCTGCTCGAGCGGCTGCCCCCTCGCCGATCGCTTCGACTGGACGCCGAACCAGATCATGCGCGGCCTGCAGCTGAACGACGCGCGGGTGCTCGAGACCCGGACCGTCTGGCTGTGCGCCAACTGTCAGACCTGCACGACCCGCTGTCCCCAGGAGATCGACGTCACGGGTGTGATGGATGCGCTGCGCATCGAGGCGACGCGGCGCGGCATCCCGCCGGCGATTCCGGAGATCGCCCGCTTCAACGCCCTGTTCATGGGATTCGTGCGCTGGTTCGGCCGAATTCCCGAGCTGCTCTTCATCCTCGTCTACAACCTTCTCGAGCGCAGACCGTTCCGGGATCTGGACATGGGCCTGCGCCTGATGCGCCGCGGTCGCCTCAAGCCGCAGCTGCACTTCGCGCGACCGCCCCGGGTGGTCGCGCGGCTCGCCGACACGAAGAACAAGGTTGCGTACTTCCCGGGCTGCGCGGCCCAATCGAGCGCCGCCGAATACGACCGCACCGCGCGCGCCGTGGCCGAGGCGCTCGGCCTCGAGCTGATCGAGCCTCCCGGCTGGACCTGCTGCGGTGCGAGCGCGGCGCACGCGACGGATGCGGCCCTCGCCCTGCGGCTCCCGCTGCGCACGCTGTCCACCATCGAGAAGATGGGGCTCGACACGGTGACCTCGCCGTGCAGCAACTGCTTTGCCCGGCTGAAGGCGGCCGAGGTCGCGGCCGCCCACGATCCCGCCGCGGGCCGGGAGATGGAAGCCGTGCTGGGCGAGGCCTATCGCGGCGCGGTTCGCGTGCAGCACCTGCTCGACACGCTGCTCGATCGGGTCAGCCTGGCGGAGATCGAGCGCCGGGTGAAGCGACCACTGCGCGAGCTGCGCGTCGCCTGTTACTACGGCTGCCTGATCACGCGGCCGAGCCGGGTCACCGGGGCCGAACACGCCGAATACCCGCTGAAGATGGATCATCTGGTCCGCGCGCTCGGGGCCGAGAGCGTCGAGTGGTCGGGCAAGACCGATTGCTGCGGGGGCTCGCTGAGCCTGACCCAGACGTCCCTGGCGCTGGAGATGTCGCGCAAGGTGCTGGACAACGCCCGCGCGTGTGGCGCCGAGGCCGTGGTCACCATGTGCCCGCTGTGTCACATGAACCTGGATGCGCGTCAGCGCGCGCTGCACCTGGATCGCGAGCTGCCGATCCTGCACGCCACCCAGCTCATGCTGCTCGCCTTCGGGCGCGGCGCGGACGAGGCGCTGCTGCACAAGAATCTGGTGGACCCCCGGCCGCTGCTCGGGTCGAAGCGGCTGCTCGATCCGCCCGCCGGAAGCGCCTGAGCCCCCGCGGGATCGGTGCGCGATTTTTCGCCCCGAGCAGTCACAGTTGGGCGTCCGGAAAGGTAAAGTCCTTGCCACGGGGACACCCTGACTTCGGCAGCGGCGCAGCGCGCGGGCATTTGACAGGGAACCTGCCCCGGTAGAGAATTCGCAATCCCGATCACCGAGACCCCGAATCCGTCCCACGCGATGCTGGAGAGCCGCCTCGGCGGACCGGTTGGAGCTGCGCGGCGCGGCGGTGGAACGGCAAGGAGAAATCCGATGGCACGGGCCCTGGCACTCGCAACGCTTCTCGTCCTGACCAGTGCGCCCGCTGCGGCCGCCGACGAAGCGGAAGATTATGCACGCGAAGGCTTCTACGTCGGCGCCAGCATCGCAGGCGCCGGCTACACGGGAGTGGCCAAGGAGGTCAGGCAGCGCTTCGGGGCGATTCAGCGCCAGGAAGTGTGCAAACCGCCGCCGTCGGGCGCTCCTCCAGGGACTCCCCCGACCTGCACGTGGCTCGGTTACTCCACGAATACGTTTTCGGAGACCTCGGCGGGGCTGAACGCGCGCGTCGGCTACCGCCTGCGTCCGCGTCTCGCGACCGAGGTGCAGTTCGAGTGGCTGACGAAGTCGCAGGTCAACTCCTCGGGAGACTTCGAGCAGAACGACGTCTTCGAGCTCAGCTCCTGGGTGGTCACGGTGAACGCGAAGGGCTACGTGATTCCGACCGGTCGCGTGCAGCCGTTCCTCTCCGCGGGCGTGGGGATGATCAGCGTCGACACCAAGGAGAACGCGATCGTCTGGAACGAGTACACCCAGCAATTCGTCGGGCTCGACATGCGCAACGACGACATGGGCTTCGTGCTGCGCATGGGTGGCGGGGTCGATTTTGCCGTGACGCGGAACCTCGTGGTGGAATTCGATATCTCGTACGTGCAGCCGACCGGCGGTGTCTCACCGTTCTCCTACGTCTCCGGCGGGATGGGCCTCCAGTACCGCTTCTGATCGCTGCGCCCGTGCCGGTGTCGGCGCCTGCGGGAGGTAGCCCAGCGCGCGCAGCCGCTCGGCGATGCTCGGATCGATGGAAACGCCCGCAGCGCGCACGCCGTCGCGGGGCGTGCGTGTGATCTCTGCCTCGAGCAGGGCGCGCAGGCGTCGGGCCGCGCGCGGCTCGAGATCGATCAGGTTCACGTTCTCGCCCGGATCCACGCCGCGATCGAAGAGCAGCTCCGCCGGGCTCGCATCGGCGCCGGCGTTGCGCGCGTAGAGCCAGCTGCCGTCGCTCACGGAGCGCTGGATGGAGGCGTCTGCGTAGAGCCGCGTTTCCAGGCTCGCAAAGCTCGGGCGATCGGTCGCGGCCGGGGGCTGCGCGTTCGCGCCGGCGAGGAGCGGGAGCAGCGAGCGTCCCTCGAGGTCCGGCGGCTGCGGCGCGCCGGCCAATGCGAGCAGCGTCGGCGCGATGTCGATGTTGCGCACCTGGGCGCGGATCCGAATCGGATCGCTCGCGAAGGGGAAGCGGATCACGAGGGGCACCCAGACGGCGGCGGTCAGCACGTTGCGCGCGTGGCCCTGGCGGCCGTTCTCCCCGAAGGCTTCGCCGTGGTCGCTGGCGAGGATCACGATCGTCTGGTCGAGCAGACCCGCGCGGTCCAATTCGATCCGCACGCGCTCGAGCGCATCGTCCACCCAGCGGATCGCCGCCAGATAGTCGCCGCGCGCGCCGCTGCCGAAGCGCTTGAACTCGCGCGGCGCCGCGTATTCGTGAACGTCCATGAAGTGGAGATAGAGGAAGAGCGGGCGCGCGCGATCGCGGCCACGGATCAGGCGCGCGGCCTCTTCGACGACCCGATCCGCGTGGGGCCAGATCATCGGCTTGGGCAGGCGTGCGGCAGCGCCGCTCGTCGGGAACACGTAGCGTTCGAAGCCCTGGTGAAAGCCGAAGGAAGGGTGCAGCCAGCCATTGGTCTGCACGGCGCAGGTGGCATAGCCGGCTTCCGCGAGCAGTTCGGCGACGGTTCGCGCGCCCGCGGCGAGTCCGTCGTCGGGCGCGACGACACCGTGGGTGTGGGGCCAGAGGCTCGTGAAGAGCGAGGCCATCGAGGTCTTCGTCCACGAGGACTGCGCGCGGGCTTGCTCGAACACGACGCCGCGCGCGGCCCAGCGCGCCAGCTCGGGCGAGGTGTCCGGGCGCTGGCCATACGGTGTGGTCCAGTCGGGGCGCAGCGTGTCGACCACGATCAGCACGAGGTGGGGCCTGCCGAGCGCGGCGAGGCGGGAGGCGATGGGGGCGGAAGACGTCGCGCGCTCGCACGCCAGCGAGGTCGCGGCGAGCGCGAGCGCAGCCGTGGCAAGGCCCCGCCGCCGCGCGCGCCGCCTACTCGAGATCGCGAAGCGCTGCACCGAGGCTCCGATCCACGGACTCGCGGCCGCCGTGACTCGCGGCGAGATCGGCGAGCACGCGCTGCGCCGCGTCGTCGCGGCCCGCCTCGCGGTAGGCGAGGGCGAGGTGGAGGCGCGGCTCGACGAGCGCGGGCGCGGTGGCGCGCGCGGCCTCGAGCAGGGCGATCGCGCGATCCAGCAGTCCGCGCTGCAGGTAGAGCCAGCCGAGCGTGTCCTTGACCTGCGCCTCGTGTTCTGCGAGCGCGTACGCTTCCTGCGCCCAGTGCAGGGCCGCGTCGAGCTCGCCGCGCTCGGCCAGCAGCAGGGCCAGATTGTTTCGGGCAGCCCAGGCCCGCGCGTCCAGCTCCGCTGCGCGCCGATAGGCGGCGATCGCCTCGGCGGGGCGCCCGGCGGCGCGCTGCACGGCGCCCAGCAGGAAGTGCGCCTCGGCGTCGTCTGGGCGTTGCGCCAGGTAGCGCGCGCAGTCGGCACGCGCGGCGTCGAGCTCGCCCGCGCTGGCGCGGAAGCGCGCGCGATCCTTGAGCGGCGTCGGGTCGCCCGGCGCGAGCGCGAGGGCGCGGTCCAGCGCGCGCGCGCCGGCGTCGGCGCGGCCCAGCTGGAACAACAGGGCCGCGCGGGCGCGATGCAGGGGGGCCGCGTCGGGATGCAGCGCGAGCGCCTGATCCGCGACGTCCAGGCCCTGGGCGGCATCGCCGCCAGCGCCGAGCAGCAGCGCGCGCTCGGCGTCGAGCTCCGGCAGCGCGCCGAAACGCGCGAGCGCGCTCTCCAGCGTGCGGCGCGCGTCGGCGTGCGCGCCGCGCGTGCGCTGCGCGAAGGCCAGCGCCAGGGCGGCTTCGTGGCGATCCGGGAAGCGCGCGATCGCCTGGCGCGCGATCGCCTGCGCGGCGTCGGCGGCGCCGCTCGCGGCCAGCGCGCGCGCGAGTACGCACCACGCTTCGAGTGCGTCCGGCTCCAGCTCGAGCAGCCCGCGCGCGTAGTCCGCGGCGCTCGGCGCGTGTTCGCGCCGCAGCGCCGCGCGCAGCAGGGCTCTGCGCGGTGCCCGTGCATCCGGCGAGCGCACCGCGGCCAGCTGGTAGCGGCGCTCTGCGCCGGCGAGATCGCCCTGCGCTTCGAGAACGCGGCCGAGCCAGTAGTGCGCCGCTGCGTCGTCCGTGCGCGTCACCCGGTCCTGCAGCGGGCCCAGCGCGCGCTCGGGCTCTCCGCGCGCGAGCGCGAGACGCGCCGCCAGGAACTCCGCGTCGGGACTCTCGGGCGCGAACGCGCGGAGGCGCGCGAGCTCGCTGTCGGCCTCGGCGAAACGCGCGAGATCAATCAGGGATTCCGTCAGGCTGCGCAGCAGCGCGAAGGAGTCCGGGGATGCGCGCAGGCCGCGCCGCGCAATCTGCGCGGCACGCTGGGGCCGATCCGTGGCCGTGTAGAGCTGGGCGAGCGCCAGGAAGTCCGCCGGCGACGCCTCGTCTTCCAAGAGCGCTTCGAGGATCGCTTCCGCCGCATCCGGATGGCCCGCTGCTGCCTCCAGCTCGGCGAGCAGGTGCCGCAAGTCGCGACGCCCGGGTGTGTCGTCGAGCGCTCGGCGCAGCGCCTCCCGCGCTTCGCCGCCGCGCCCCGCCCGGCGCAGCGCCTCCGCCCAGGTCCGCCAGCCGGCCGGATCCTGCGGCGCCTGCGCGACGAGCGCCTCCAGGTGCCCGAGCGCGGCGGCCTGCCGGGCCGGGTCCGCGGACTCGACGCTCGACAGCCACAGATCCGCGCGCCGCAGCTCTGCCTGCGCCTCGTCGCTTCCCGCTTCGGCGCGGGCGCCGTCGAGCTGGGTTCGCGCCTCGTCGAGACGGCGCGCCTCGACGAGCGTGGCGATCCGCAGCCAACGCGCCGGCGATTTGGGATCGCTCGCTTCGGCTGCCCGGAAGGAGCGCAGGGCGCTCTCGAGATCGCCGAGGGCGAGCGCGGCGCGGGCCCGCACCAGCAGGGCTCCCGCCGCGTGTGGGGAGGCATCGACGACCGGCTCGACGGCGCTTCGCGCGCGCGCCGGATCGGCGACGAGCAGCGCCGCGTTGCCGAGCGCCAGGCGCAGATCGTCTCGATCGGGAAATCGAGTCAGCGCATCTTCGAGCAGCCACACCGCTTCGGCTGCCTCTCCCGCCCGGGCGAGCTGGCTCGCGACTTCGACGAGTGTCTCGGGGGCATCGGGCGCATGCGCGCGGAACGCGCGGATGGCCTCGAGCGCTGCGCGCCGCTCGCCGCGCCCGAGGGCCGCCGCGATCTCATCCCGCCAGCGCCGTGCGCTCTCGTCGCGTCGGGCGCAGCCCCATGCGCCGAGCAGCGAGAGCGCGACGAGCGCGCAGAGCAGTCGGCGTGCCGCGGCGCTGTGCATGGACGCGAGGGTACAAGATGGCGGCCCGCGTCACGCGCCGGGCGCGCCGGGGAAGCCGGGCGGCCACCAGCCCCCGGGCGGCTCCCAATCTCCTGCGTCGTTCTGCACCGTGAGGATGCGCACGCCGTCCGCGGTCACCTCCAGGGTGTGCTCGTACTGCGCCGAGAGCTGGCGATCGCCGGTGACGGCCGTCCAGCCGTCCTCCAGGATCTCCACGTCCGGCACCCCGACGTTGATCATCGGCTCGACGGTGAAGGTCATGCCGGGGCGGAGGCGCAGGCCGCGACCGGATTCGCCGTAGTGCGGTACCTGCGGATCCTCGTGGAAGCGGCGTCCGATGCCGTGGCCGACGAAGTCGCGCACGACCGAGAAGCCCTCCGGCTCCACGGTGGACTGGATGGCAGCCCCGATGTCGCCGAGCCGCGCGCCCGGTCGCACCGCCTCGACGCCGCGCCGCTGCGCCTGCAGCGTGACGCAGAGCAGGTGCGCGACCTCCTCGCTCACCTGGCCCACGGCGATCGTAGCCGCGGTGTCGCCGTGGAAGCCCTCCACGATCAGAGTCACGTCGATGCCGACGATGTCCCCCTCGCGCAGCGTCACGTTCCGGTCGGGAATGCCGTGGCAGATCACCTCGTTCACCGAAGTGCAGATGCTGCGCGGGAAGCCCCGGTAGCCGAGCGGAGCCGGCTTGACGCCCCGATCCCGCGCGAAACCCATCTGCAGGTCGTCGATGTCGAGCGTGGTCATGCCGGGCTCGACCTGCTCGACGATCCAGGCGAGGCACTCGGAGGCCAGGCGACCCGCGCGCCGCATGGCCTCGAGATTGGATTCGTTCTTGATCTGGACGGCGTTGGCGCGCGACGAGACGAGCATCGCGAGCAGAATAACGCATCGCATGTGCCCCGCGAGCGCAGCGGCGCGCACCGGGCGATGCCCGGCGCGCGTGCCGGCAGTACCATGGCCGGGGGCGCGTCGTGCGCGCGGGGAGTCATCATGAGCCAGGACAAGCCGCGGACGATCTACCGGGCGAGCTATGCACCGCCCGATTATCGGATCGAGAGCGCGGATCTCCGCTTCGACCTCGGCGAGCCGCTGACGACGGTCTCGGCGCGCCTGGGCATCCGGCGCAACGAAGCACTGAGCGGCGATGTGCCGCCTCTCGTGCTCGATGGCGAAGAGCTCGAGCTGTGCGAGATCGCGATCGACGGCCGCGCCCTGTCGCGGGCCGAGTACCACGTGGGCGACGAGGCGCTGGTGGTGGAACGCCCCCCCGCGCGCTTCGAGCTCGAGACGCTCGTGCGGATTCGCCCGGAGCAGAATACCCAGCTGTCCGGGCTCTACGCGTCGGGCGGCATCTACTGCACGCAGTGCGAAGCGCACGGCTTCCGGCGCATCACCTACTTCATCGATCGCCCCGACGTGATGGCGCGTTATCGGGTGCGGATCGAGGCGCAGCAGGAGCGCTTTCCCGTGCTGCTCTCGAACGGCAATCGCGTGCAGCAGGAAGAGCTCGCGGGAGCGCGGCACGCGGTGACGTGGGAGGACCCCTTTCCGAAGCCCAGCTATCTCTTCGCTCTCGTCGCCGGCGATCTGCGCTGCCGCGAGGGCAGCTTTCGCACGCGTTCCGGTCGCGACGTGCGCCTCGAGATCTGGGTGGAGCCGCGCAACATCGACCGCTGTGACCACGCGCTGAGCGCCCTGCAGAAGGCGATGCGCTGGGACGAGGAGCGCTTCGGCCTGGAATACGACCTCGATCTCTACATGATCGTGGCCGTCAACGATTTCAACATGGGCGCGATGGAGAACAAGGGACTCAATATCTTCAATTCGAAGTACGTGCTCGCGCTGCCCGAAACCGCCACCGACGACGAATACGAGGCCATCGAGGGCGTGATCGCTCACGAGTACTTCCACAACTGGACCGGCAATCGCGTGACGTGCCGCGACTGGTTCCAGCTCACGCTGAAAGAGGGGCTGACCGTCTTTCGGGACCAGGAGTTCACCTCCGATACTGCATCCCGCTCGGTCAAGCGAATCGCCGACGTGCGGAGTCTGCGCGCCGCGCAGTTTCCCGAGGACGCGGGGCCGATGGCGCACCCGATCCGCCCCGAGTCCTACATCTCGATGGACAATTTCTACACGGCGACGGTCTATGAGAAGGGAGCGGAGGTGGTGCGCCTCTACGACACGCTCCTCGGCAGCGATGGATTCCGGCGCGGCATGGACCTGTACTTCGAGCGGCACGACGGAGAGGCGGTCACCTGCGACGACTTCCGCGCGGCGATGGCCGCTGCCAATGGCGTGAACCTGGATGCGTTCGAGCGCTGGTACGCGCAGGCCGGCACGCCCGTCGTCGAAGCGCGCGGCGCCTACGACGCCGCGGGGCGCCGCTACGCGCTCACCCTGCGCCAGAGCATGCCCCGCGCAGACGACGCGCCGGAGCCGCCCCCGCTTCCGATCCCCGTCGCCGTGGGTCTGATCGGCCCGGGCGGCGAGGACCTGCCGCTCACCCTGGAGGGGGAGGCGTCGGACGCGCGAACCACCCGTGTGTTGCTGCTCGAGGCGCGCGAGCAGACCTTCGTCTTCACGCGGCTCGCCGAGCCGCCCGTGCCGTCGATCCTGCGCAATTTCTCGGCTCCGGTGCAGCTGCGCGTCGAGCGGGATGCCGCGCAGCTGGCGTTCCTGATGGGTCACGACAGCGACGCCTTCAACCGCTGGGACGCCGGTCAGACGCTCGCGCAGGAGCTGCTTCTCGGGCTGGCGGCGGAGGCGGCGGCCGGACGCGCGCTGGCCTTGCCGTCGCACTTCGTCGAGGCCTTCGGCCGGCTCTTGACGGATGCGAGTCTCGATGGCTCGTTGCGCGCCCTGGCGATGACGCTGCCGAGCGAGAGGCTGCTCGGCCAGGCGATGCCGGTGATCGACGTCGATGCGATTCACGCGGCGCACCAGTTTGCGATTCGAGAACTCGCGCGCGCGCACCGCGCCACCCTCGAGGCACTCTACACGCGCTGCGCAACGCCCGGGCCGTACCGCTCCGATCGCGCTTCGATCGATCGGCGCCGGCTCAAGAACGCGGCGCTGGGCTACCTCGCGGTGCTCGAGGATCCGGAGTGGACCCGGACCCTCGCGCACCAGTTCGCGAGCGCCGACAACATGACGGACCGGCAGGCAGCGCTGGCGCTGCTGGCGGACAGGGAGGGCCCCGAGCGCGAGAGCGCGCTGTCGGCGTTCTACGAGGCCTGGCACGGAGACCCGCTGGTGCTCGACAAGTGGTTCCGCGTACAGGCGCTGTCGGTGCGCCCGGATACGTTCGATCGCGTGGCGTCCCTGGCACAGCACCCCGATTTCTCCTTCGCCAATCCGAATCGGGTGCACGCGCTGATCGGTGCCTTCGCCGCGGGCAATCAGGTGCGCTTCCACGGTGCGGACGGCCGCGCCTACGCCTTCCTCGCGGACGCGATTCTGGAATTGGACGCGATCAATCCGCAGGTGGCCGCGCGCATGGCGGGGATGTTCAGCCAGTGGCGCCGCTTCGATCCGCAGCGTCGCGGACTCATGGAGGCGCAGCTCGGGCGCATCGCCGCGCGCGGGGGGCTCTCCAAGGATGTCTACGAGATCGTCGCGCGCACGCTCGGGCGCTGAGGGCGCCTGCCGCCGCGGCGGCTCGGCGGCGGCGCGCGCGTCAACGGGGCGCGCCGCCGGGAGCGGGTGCCGCCGCCGCCCGCAGCGTGCCGATGCGGCGCCCCAGGCGCAGCGGGGTGCCCGGCGCGGAAGGCGTCAGGTCGAGCCAGCCCGGCGCGGCCAGCACGATCAGGCTCGAGCCGAACTCGAAGCAGCCCCACTCCTGCCCCTTCGCGAAGGCGTGCGCGTCTTCGCCGTAGCCGCGCTCCTGCGCGCTGCGACCCGCGTGGGTGCTGAGGTCGTCGAAGCGGAGGCGGATCTTGCCGACCAGCGTCGCGCCCACGGCGACGATGCAGAGCGGCTGCGCGCCGTGTTCGCCGCCCACCTCCATGAACGCGCAGATGCGCTCGTTCTCGGCGAAGAGCCCCGGCACGTTCTCGACGCCCAGTGGGTTCACGGGCCAGAGTGCGCCCGGCAGGTAGCGCGCCCGGGCGATGCGCACGTCGCAGGGTGCGTGGAAGCGGTGATAGTCCTTGGGCGCGAGATAGAACGTCGCGAAGGCGCCGCCCTCGTAGCGCGCCGCGTCGGAGTCACTGCCCAGCAGGGTCGCGAGGGAGTAATGGCGCCCCTTCACCTGCAGCAGGAGGCCGCGCTCCACGGTTCCGGCGGCACCCCAGACTCCGTCGCAGGGGGCGACGAACGCGCGCGGATCCGGATCGAGCGGACGCGCGCCTTCGGCGAGCGCGCGGGTGAAGAACGCCTGGAGCGAGCGGAACGATGCGATCGGATCGCGCACTTCGCCGAAATCCACACCCACGATGCGGCCGAAACAGCGGATCTGTGCGCGCTGCACGGGGCCCGGCAGTCGCAGCGCGGCGAGCGCTCCCGCGGCGCGCGAGAGCGCGTGCAGCGGCAGAAGACGCAGGGCGCAGAGGACAAGTCTGCCGCTCGGATTGCGTGACAAGGGCTCGTTTCTCCCCGCAGAGCGAACGTCTTGGTGGCAGGCGATCGGCTCGCGCGCGTCGCGCGTCTCGTGCAGCACGCGCGCCCGACTCGTGCCGCCCGGGCGTGCGGTACGGCGCTGCGCCACGCCGCCAGGGTAGCGGAGATGCGCGCGTCGCCGCGGGCGCGACCAGCGCCCGCGCACGAGCCTGCGCTGCGCGCAGCCGCTACGCTACGCGCCCCATCATCGGAGCGAGCATGGCCAAGATTTCGCCGCGCGGCATTCCCGTCGAGCGCGGCAAGATCCACGAGTTCGCCACGGCGATCCTGGATGATCACCCCCATTACCATGATGTGGAAGCGGCGCGGGCCGCGGGCCTGCCGTCGGTCGTGGCGCCGCCCAGCTTCGTCATGGCGGGGGCGTTGTTCGAGGGAGCGAGCGTCGAGACGCTGGCCGGGATCGACGGATTCGACGTGCGGTCGGCCCTGCACTGCGCCCAGGAGTTCGTCTTCGAACGGCCGTTGTGCGCGGGAGACGTGCTCACGGGCTCGCCCGGAGCGACGCGCAGCTACGAGAAGGGAAGCGGGAGCGGCGGCCGCATGAAATTCGTCGAGTTCGAGATCGTCTATCGCGATCAGAACGGTGACATCGTGGTGCGATCGCGCACCACGGCCGTTCAGGCGCCCGGTGTGGAGAAGGCGCGGTGAGCGTCGACTGGGCAGCGGTGCGCGTGGGAGACGAGCGCCGCTTCGACGCGGGAGAAATCGGTCGCTTCCACTTCGTGCGCTACGCCGGCGCCAGCGGTGACTTCAATCCGCTGCACTACGACGACGCCGCGGCGCGCGACGCCGGCCAGCAGAGGGTCTTCGGCCAGGGCATGCTCACGGCCGGCATCTTGAGCGGGATCCCCGCCGCCTGGTTCGGCCCCGAATCGCTGCGCCGGTTCGCCGTGCGCTTTCGGGCGCGGCTGTGGCCGGGGGATCGTGTCAGCTGCTGGGGCCGCGTGGTGCGCGTGTACCGCCAGGGCGATCGGCTCCACGCGGACCTGCTGCTCAGCGCGAAGAACCAGAACGGCGACGTCTTGGTGCGGGGCGAGGCCACGGTGCGGGAGTGGCGTCCCTGAGCCGCGCGGTCGGAGCGCGCGGGCTGCCCGCGAGGCCCCAGGGCGGCGCGATTTCGGGGCCTTGGCGCTCGGCCCTGCACAATGGCCGCGCCGCGCGCGGCTGGGCGGCCCGCCGCCGCGCACCGGGATCGACGCCGGGCTGCATCAAGTCCGGGGCCGCCGGCTCCGAAGAGGCGAGCAGGGACGCGCGGCGCGATCATGACCTACTTCGGAACGTATCTGCTCGAGAGCGGGGCCCTGAAGCGCTCTGAGGTCGAGGATGCGCTCCAGGCGCGGGTCGTGTACGGGGGGCGCCTGGGGACGAATCTGCTCGAGCTCGGCTATCTCGCGCTCGACGATCTCGCGCGTCACCTGGCCGCGTATACCGGCGTGCCGCTGGCGCCCGCGCAGCGCCTGAGCGATCCGGATCCGGAAGCGCTGCGCATGATCCCGGTGGAGATCGCGCGCCGCTTCAAGGCGCTGGCCTACGCCCAGCAGGGCAACGCGCTGCACGTGGCGATGCTCGATCCGCGCGACGAAGCCCAGATTGCAAAGCTCGCGGAGCTGACCGGGCGGCGCATCCAGGCCTTCACCGTGCCGGAGGTGCTGCTGCACACGCTGCTCGAGCAGCACCTCGGTGTGCCTCCGGAGCGCCGCTTCGCGCGATTGGCCAGGAACCTGGGTGCCAAGCAGGCGCTGCGCCCCAAGCCGCCCCCGCCAGCGCGTGCGCCGGCCCCGGCGAAGCCCGCCGCGCGGCCGTCCGGCCCGCGCGCGGATGCGGTTCCGACGCCGCTCGCGGAGGGCGAGGAGCTGATCGACGAGGTCTCGTTCGCGAAGCTTCACGAGGACCTGGTCGCGCGCGGCCGGTCGGGATCCGAGGACACCGGCGCATCGGGAGGAATGTCGGACGAGATTCTGCTCGAAGACGTCGCTCCCGACGCCCGTGCGGAGATCACGTCGGTGCCCTTCGAAGATCCGCCGGAGGATTCCGGAGAGGTCGCGCGTCTCGAGATGCGCATTGCCGGTGCGGCCGATCGGGACGAGATCGCCGCCCTCGCGGTGCGGCTGGCGCGCGCGCACGCCCGCACGGCGGCGCTCTTCCTGGTGCAGGGGGGCGCCGTAGCGGGCTTCCGCGGCGACAGCAGCGAGCTCGAGCGCCGCATCCAGGGCATCGTGATTCCGCTGGCGACCGAGTGCCAGCTGGCCCAGGTGGCGACGCTGCGCGAGCCTTGGCGAGGCGCGCCTGCGCAGGAAGGCGTCGACGCGCGCATTCTGCGCGCGCTCGGCCGCGAGCGAGCGCGCGAAATCGTGCTGCTGCCCATCTGCATCCGCGATCGCGTCGTGAACGTGATGTACGCGGACAACGGCTTCGATCCGATCGCCGAGACGTCGCTCGCAGCACTGGGCGCCCTGTGCAATTGCGTCTCGCGCGCCTACCAGCGGCTGATTCTCGCCTCGAAACGCTCGGAGAAGCTGGGCGGATAGCTCGCGCCGCGCTTCGGCGCTGCGCGCCTGCCTCCCTTGATGCGCCGCGCCGGACGTGGTGCAATGGCGCCGCGAGCCGGTGGCTCGCTGTGCGCAGGGCGCGCGGGAGGCGTCGCGATGAAGGCCGCGGTGCTGTGGGAGCGGGACAAGGCGCTCGAAGTGCGCGACGACGTCGCGCTGTCGGCCGTGGGCCCCGGCGATGTGCGCATCCGCCTCGTCTCCAGTGGCGTGTGTCACTCGGACCTGTCGGCTCAGAACGGCACCATCCCGACCGGCATGCCCTGCGTTCTCGGCCACGAAGGCGCGGGGGTCGTCGAGGAGGTCGGCGCAGGTGTGACAGACATCGTGCCCGGAGATCACGCGATCCTCTCCTTCGTGCCCGCGTGCCGCCGCTGCAAGGCCTGCCTGCGTGGCCAGTCCAATCTCTGCGAAGCCATGATGGCGATGCTCGCTACGTCGCACTTCGAGATCGACGGCAAGCCGGCGCCGGGCTTCCTGGGCTGTGGGACGTTTGCGCAGCAGATGGTCGTGTCCGAGGCGGCGGTGATCGTGGTGGATCGGGAGATTCCGCTCGACGTCGTCTCACTGATCGGCTGCGGCGTCACCACCGGCGTGGGTGCGGCCATCCATACCGCGCGCATCGCGCCCGGCTCTTCGGTGTGCGTGATCGGCTGCGGCGGCGTGGGATGCGCGGCGATCCAGGGCGCGCGCATCGCGGGCGCGGCCGAGATCGTGGCGGTCGACGCGCTTCCCGCGAAGCTCGAGGCAGCGCTGCGTTTCGGGGCGACGCACGCCGTGACGCCCGACGGGCTCGCCGCCGTGAAGCTCGAGATCACGGGCGGCGAGGGCTTCGATTACGCGCTCGAATGCGTGGGCAGCCCGCAGACGATCCGCGCCAGCTACGACGCGGTGCGTCGCGGCGGGACGGCGGTCGTGGTGGGTGTTGGCCGCATGGAGCAGAAGATCGAGTTCAACGCCTTCGAGCTCTTCTACGGCGAGAAGACGCTGAAGGGATCCCTGTACGGCAGCGCCAACGCCCGCGTCGATTTTCCGCGGCTGCTGCGCCTCTGGAAGCTCGGCAAGCTCGATCTCGAGGGCATGATCACGCGGCGCATCGCCCTCGAGGAGATCAACGACGCCTTCCGCGCCATGCAGGCCGGCGAGGTGGTGCGCTCCGTCATCACGTTCTGAGCACGCGGGGGCAGCTGGCGCGCCCGCGCGCGGCTACTCGGCGGTGGCTTCCTGGGTCTGTCCCTGCACCCAGCGGAACGGCGGATCCGCGAGCCACTGCTCGAAGATCTGGGCCGGGACCGGCTTGCCGAAGAGGTAGCCCTGCATGCGATTGCAGCCGTAGGAGCCGAGCAGGAGCAGCTGTTCGAGCGTCTCCACGCCCTCGGCAATCGTGGTGAGATTCAGGCCGCTGGCGAGCTGCACGATGGCCTCGGTGATGGTCGCATCCGCCGGGTCCGTGGTGAGCGCGCGCACGAAGGACTTGTCGATCTTCAGCACGTCGATGGGCAGCCGCTTCAGGTAGGCGAGCGCCGAGTAGCCGGTGCCAAAGTCGTCGATGGCCAGACGCACGCCGAGGTCTTTCAGGCTGCGCAGCGTATTGACCGTGATCTCTACGTCGCGAAGCAAGCTGCTCTCGGTGATCTCGAGCTCGAGCGAAACCGGCGCGAGCCCGCTCTCCTCGAGCGTTCTGCGCACCACGTTGGCGAAGCCGACCTCGAGGAACTGCTGCGAAGAGACGTTCACCGAAACGCGCAGCCCGTGGTGCTCCGCCCGGTTCCAGATCGCGTTCTGCTCGCATGCGGTGCGCAGCACCCAGTCGCCAATGGGCACGATGAGTCCGGTCTCCTCGGCCATCGAGAGGAAGTGGCTCGGGGAGACCAGTCCGAGCTCGGGATGCTGCCAGCGCAGGAGCGCTTCTGCGCCGATGATGCGGCCGCGCGTCAGATCGAACTGCGGCTGGTAGTGGAGCACGAGCTGTTTGTCGTCGAGGGCGGTGCGCAGGCGCTCTTCCAGAGCGACGCGCCGCTGGATCGCCGCGTTCATGTCCTCGGTGTAGAACTCGAATCGGCTGCCGCCGCGCTCCTTGGCGTGATACGTCGCGGTGTCCGCCTTCTTGACGAGCTCCTCCGCATCCGAGGCGTCTCGCGGAAACGTGGCGATTCCGATGCTGCAGCGAATCGATGTCGACTGGCGGCGAAACTGGAGCGGCTGGCCCAGCACGTGCAGCAGCTTCCTCGCCACCGTCGCTCCGTCGAGCTCGTTGGAGAGATTGGTGAGCAGCACGGCGAACTCGTCGCCTCCGAGGCGTGCGGCCGTGTCGGTCTCGCGCAGGCACGAGCTGAAGCGCCGCGCAATGCCGCGCAGCAGCCCGTCGCCCACCGCGTGCCCCAGCGTGTCGTTGATCGTCTTGAATCCGTCGAGGTTCACGAAGAGGACGGCGAGCTTCTGGCGCCCGCGGCGGGCCGCCGAGACCGCCTGCGAGAGCCGGTCTTGGAAGAGGGAGCGGTTCGCGAGTCCCGTGAGCTGGTCGTGGGTCGCGAGATGGCGCGCGCGCTCCCGGGCGCTGTTGAGCTGCAAGGTCATGCGATGGCTCTCGAGGGCGACGCCGAGCGTCGTGACCAGCAAGCGCGGATTGATCTCCGATGTGACCAGGTAGCCACGTGCCCCGTTCTGCAGCGCCCTGAGCGCAATCGCCTCGTCGTCGATCTCGCTCAAGACCACCACCGGGATCAGCGGCGCCGAGAGCCTCGCCTGGGTGAGTGCCGAGAGACGCGGCAGATCCGACTCCTCCACGTGCAGGAGCATGACATCGGCTTCGCGGGCGTGCGGCAGGGCGAGCGCCTGCGCGAGCCGTTGGGCGTGGATGATTTCGAATTCCATCGCCTTGGCACGGTCGAGCGTCGCGCGCAGCGCGCTCGCGGCCTCCGCGCTGCCGCCGACCAAGAGGATTCGGATACGAGACGAACTCGGGGTGGTCTGCTCGCCGCTCAATGCGATCTCCATGGGCCGTGACCGCCACGCCGGAAGGCCAGGTCTGCGCGGCACGAGTCCCCGTCTGGCATCGGCTGGATGGGCGCCGGCCTTGATCGGCGCGGCGCGCGAGATCGGGCATCACCGGCCGGCAACTGGTGTGCACAAGCGATGCGAAGGCTGCGCAGCCCGGCTCCGCGGCGTGTCCGGCTTCGAGCGCGCTCCCGGTCGGGCCGGAGGGAGGTCGCGCCGAGGCGTCTCAAGCGCCCAGACCCAGGCGCCGAAACCGGTTCGAGAGCAGAAATACCGACGGATTGCGCGGTGGGCTGGCTGAAGATCACAGAAGACGCTCGGCTCGAGATCGACGAAGCCAGCCGGGAGCGGCTCCTCGGGCGCGATTACGCGCTCGTGCCGACCTCCCCGGAGCTGCTGCTGGGCGTTTCCGGCTTGCGAGATCCTGCGGCCGCGAACGCTGTGATCCTGGCGGGAGATCTCGAGCAGATCGCCTTTCCCGAGGTGGTCAGCTTGATCGCGCACGCGCGCACGACCGGCGTGTTGCGCGTGTTCGGCTCTTCCGGAATGCGTACCGTGGTCTTCGTGGACGGAGAGGTGCGCGGAACCGCGACGGAGCGCATCGACGAGCGACTCGGAGAGGTCGCCGTGCGCATGGACCTGCTGACGCAGGAGGATCTGGACTCACTGCGGGACGGCGTGGGCGTGAATCGGCGCACGGGCAGGCTCGCGGTCGAGCGGGGGCTGCTGTCGGAGCGAGACCTGTGGAATGCGATCCAGGAGCACGTCATCAGCGTGTTTCAGGCGATCGTTCTGGAGGCGCACGGGGCGTTCGTGCTCACCGACGAAGCGATCCGGGAGGCGTTGACCGTGCCTGGCCTGGCGGCGGGGCCGCTGCTGATGGAGGGGGTGCGGCGCATCGACGAGTCGCGCGCCGGCCTCGGGCGGAGCTGCGGGCTGGGCGCCACCGAGCGCGTGCTCCACGTCTACAACGGCGCATTTCGCGACATCTTCGCAACCGCCGACGAAGCCGGGGTGGGCGCCGAGCTGCGGCGCGCGAGCCACAGCGTCTTCGACGAAGATCCCGCGCATGCTCCGCTGTTTCTCGGTCTGCGATTCTCGGTGCACGGAGATCTTCCCGAAGAAGAAATCCTGAAGCGCGTGAACGAGCTCGCCAGGCGACGCGACCTGTCTGCCCAGGTACTGCTCGCGGACGGTCTCTCCACGGCGCTCCTCTTCCTGCTGTTCGTGGCGGGAGAACACCTGGCGCCGGACGCACACCAGGCGTTGCACGCGCGCGTCAAGGCGCTGGTCGCCTGCGACTGAGGGCAGGGGCTCGGAGAACGGCGCCGCTACTCGGCGAAGGGGGCGAGCTCGAGCGCGGCGTCGAGCAAACGGATCGCGGCCGTCGAGTCCTCGTAGACATGCGCGTAGTCCTGCGCCGCATATTCCCCCGCCGGCCGGTCGAACTCGAAGTGCAGCAGCAGCGGCTCCACTTGCAGCGCGTTCGCGTCGGGCAGCTTTCCGGGGATCACCGTCGCCTGCCAGTGCACGCTGCGCCGTCCCGCTTGCCGCCGCGCCGCATCCGCGCGGAAGCCGTAGCGCTCCGGCGCGATCACACGCACGTGCGTCGAGATGCGCAGCGGGCTCGCGAAGGCGAACGCTGCGCGTCGCGGTTCCGCGCGTGGAATCGCGACGAGCGCGCGCTCCCAGGGCGCCGGGAGCCGCCCCACGAGGCTGCGCGTGGTGCGCGCAAAGAGATCCTGGACGTCGTATTCGAGCGACACCTCGAGCGCGCGCTCGGGTGTCTCCATGTGCTCGACCTCGAGGGATTGGAGGCGCGAGGCGGGAAGGTCCCCGGCCAGGCGCTGCTGGAATGCATTCTTCCACTCGCTCGGCTCGAGCGCGCGCAGCGCGCCGCGGATGGCCGCGCCGACGCTGCCCTCGAGCACGAGATTCTCGGAAACGTGCGCGGCGCCATCCGTTGCGACGCGCACGGTCCGTTCGACCGAGAGCTGATGCGAGGCGAGATCGTCCTCGGGAATGCGCACCAGGCGCGGCCGATCCGGATCGAGGATGAGCGCCTGCGCGCCGGCCAGACCGCGCGGAATGCCCGTGTCGCTCGCAAAATCCTTGTCGGTGGCGTCGATGAACCCCGCGCCGCAGCCCTCGCAGTAGACGATCATGTGATCGAACTGATCGAGCGCGGGGAGATCCGCGTCGACGCGCCGCGCGAGACTGACGAGCGCCAGATGGGCGCGGATGCCGGCGCGGCGCAGCAGGTGGTAGAGCAGCAGCGCGTGATCCTTGCAGTCGCCGTAGCGCCGCGCGAGTGTCAGGGGCAGGGGCGGCGGGATGCGCGCGCGCATGCCGAACTCGATGGCCGTGTAGGAGAGCTGGTCCCGCGTCAAGGCCGCGAGCGCGCGCACGCGCGCCCCGCGCTGCGCCGCGGGCAGAGCGGCGACGCTGCGATCGGCGAGCGCTTCGACGTCCGGAATGGGCGCGAGCAGGGGCGCGAGCTCTTCGTGATAGGCGCGGGCCAGCGTCTCCCAGCTCTCGCCGCGCGCGCCCAGCCGCACCTCGGGCAGCGCGGGTCCGCCCCGCGGCATGAGGGGCTCCCAGAACATCGGTGTCGGCGCGTCGATCCACCAGGCGATGGCGTCGCTCGCGGCGCGCTGCTCGACGTCCGCCGAAGCGCGCGCCTCGATCGCATCCACCTGGCCGTGCACCACCAGCGCGCTGCGTGCGACCGGAATCGAACGCGAGAAGCTGTGGTCCGTGTAGACGAAATGCTGCGGCGGTTGGAGATCTTCGCGGGTCACGCGCATCTCGATGCTTCCGCCCGCCTGCAGGCCGGGGACCGGAACGTTCAGGGCCCGCGCGGACGTGGCCTGGCCCTCGTCGGGAGCGTGCAGCACGTAGTATTCATCGGGATCGCCCTGCGCCACCGTCTTGCCCTGTGCATCCCGCACGATCAAGTCGTTCACGAAGATGCGCTCGAAGAGCGGATCGAAGGGGATGCGCAGCGTGGTGAAGCGCTCGACACCGCGCGCGTCGCCGATGCGGGCCACGAAATGAGCGGTGCGGCGCAGCGTGACGCCGGGCGCGAAGTCGATCGACTCGATCCAGAAGCTGTACGCGGCGCCGTAGGCGTCGAGGCCCGCTGCGGCCGGGAGCGCGTCGAGCAGCGCGAGCGCCGCGGGCACGGGTACGGGATCGATGGGCGCATCGAAGCGCACGGGAGCCGCCGCCGCTGCGGGCGCCGCGGGGCGCGCCTGGCTGGCAGGGTCGAGCGCGACCGCCCGCTCGAAGGATTCGGTCGCCTCCTGCAGGCGGCCCAGTGCGACCTCCGCGTTGGCTCGGGCGGCGTAGAGATCCGCCACGGGCCCCAGCCGCTCCAGCGCCGCGTCGCACAGCGCCAGGGCCTCCTCCGCTCGACCCGCTTCGATGAGGGCGCCCGCGAGCTCCGCGAGCACGCCCGGATCCTCCGGGTACTCCGCGGCGAGCGCGCGCAGCTCCGTCACGGCGCGGTCGGGTTCACCGCCGCCCCGCAGCAGCAAGGCGTGCAGCAGGCGGAGGCGCGTGGAGCCGCTTGCCGCGATGCGCGCCTCGAGGCGCGCCAACGCCTCCTCGCGCCGCTCGAGCCGCCAGAGAGCTTCGATCCATCCCGCGAAGAGCGCCTCGTCCTCCACCCCGAGGGCGAAGGCGCGCGCGTAATCGTCCAGCGCAGCCGCCGGATCTCCGCTCTGGGCCGCCGCCTGGGCGCGGTACGCGCGCAGCCGCGGATGGTCCGGAAAGCGCTCCACGCCGACGCGCAGCGCTTCCCGGGCCTCGGCGCTGTCTCCGGCCGCCATCTGGATGCGGATCAGGTTCTCGAAGATGACGGGATCGTCGGGTGCGGCGGCCGCCGCGCGCGCCAGGAAGTCGATGGCGTCGGTGTAGCGGGCGCGCTGCGCGCTGCGCAGCCCCAGCTCGTTGAAGAAGGCGGCGTGGCGCGCGCGCTCCGCCACGGACAAGTGCTGCGCGTCGAGGCGCGGTGCGCGCGTGGCGTCGAGGCGTACGCGTTCCACGATCTCGAGCGCAGAGGGATCCGCTTCGGCGCGCTCGCGCGTGAGCCAGGCCAGGAGTACGTAGCCGGCGTGGGGGCCACTGAGGGCCCGCGCGCGATAGCGGTACTCGGCGCCGTCGCGCAGCCGCGAGGTCGTCACCTCGACGCCGACGTGCCCGTCCACGCGCAGGGGTGGGGGGCCGGCCGGCGCGTCGGTCTGGACGAGCGCGAGCAGGGAGGGCAGCGCCAGCTCGGGATCCGGCGCGCTGTCGAAATAGGAGACGGGGAGCACGGCGAATCCGCCACCCTCTGCGTGCAGCGCGCCGAGCTCCGCGAGGGGCATGAACGCCGCGATGCGATCCCACGCGCGCCAGCCGGTTCCGCCGAGATCCAGCGTGTAGCCGAATGCCGCGGAGCGCAGCGTCGCGTCCGCGCGCACCGCGCGCGTCTCCAACGCCGGCTCGTCGAGCGCAGCGAGACGCGCGTCGCGTCGCGCGCGCAGCGCGGCGATGCGCTCCGCCAGCGCTGCCTCCGCTTCGGCGGCGCCGAGCGCGGCCAGCCCCTCGCGATGATGCTCGAGAATCTCGAGCAGCACGGGCGAATCGCGGCCGAAGGCCCGGGCCACGATCACCAGCGCGGATTCGAGCTGCTCGCGCGCTTCGCCGGCGCGGCCGGCGAGCCGGTTCACCACGCCGAGCGTGTCGAGTCCGAGGGCGTAGGGGATGCTGTCGGCGCCCGCTTCGCGGCGCAGGATCTCGACGGCGCGCTCGGCTCGGGCCCGCGCGATCTCGACGCGGCCGCGGCGCGCGTCGACGCTGGCGAGATCGTTGAGGCGCGCGGCGGCGGCGAGGGAGTCGGGTCCGCGGGTCTGCTCCGCGGCGGCGAGGCCGCGCTCGAGGAGCTGCTCGGCGCGCTCGACGCGCCCGAGCTTCGCCTCGAGCGCGCCGAGCGGGCTCGCGATCATCAGCGCTGCGACCGGATCGTCGCCTGGAAACGAGGCCAGCAGCGCCTCCACCGCATCGGCCAGCTCCGCCGCGTGCGCGTCGAGATCGGCCGCGTGTGCGATCTCGGCGAGCGACAGCAGGGCGAGGGCCACCTGCGGGTGCTGCGCGCCGAAGGCCTGCGCGCTCACGCGCAGCGCCTCGCGCCCGCGCGAATGCGCGTTCGGGAGGTCGCCGAGCAGGTAGTCGATCCGCGTCAGTCGCTGGAGCAGCGCGGCGATCAGCGGCGTGTCCGCCGCTTCGCGCTGCAGCGCCGCAAGCGAGCGCACGTAGAGGGCGCGGGCGCGGATCAGGTCGTGCTGGAATTCGAGATCGGCCAGCACGATGCGCGCGTGCGCGGCTTCGAGGCTGTCGGGCCCAGCGCGCGCTTCCGCCGCCTCGAGCTCGCGCCGCGCCGCGCCGCGCGGATCTTCGCGACCCGCCGTCGCTGCCTGCGGCGCTGGCATCTGGGCGGCGTCTGTTGCCGCACGATCCGGCGTCGGCGCGGCGGGTCCCATCGCCGCGCAGCCGAGCGCGCACGCGCACAGGAGCAGCGCCGCAGCGCGCGCGCATGCGCGGGGCGATCGGTTTCCGGGGGGAGAGCTCGCCATGCTCGTGGATTCTATCGCGCGCGCCAACGGACGCGTGCAGCCGAGGCGCTGGCGCGCCGCTGCGTTCAGAACTGGAAGCGCGCCGAGAGCGTGGCCTCGTGCTGGAGCAGGCCCTGCCCGAACCCGGCGTCGTAGTCCGCGTAGACGCGCAGCCGGTCGCCCACGGAGATCGACCAGCCGATTCCCGCCAGGATCCAGTCTCGGGGCAGCTCGGCCCCGGCGATCTCGAAGCGGCTCGAGGCCACGGCGCCGCGCAGCCGCGCGCCGATCGCGCGCTCGCGGTCGCCGAACTCGCGCAGCCAGAAGGCGCGCAGCTCGGTGCGCATGCGCACGCCCTCGCCGAGCTCGACGAGCCCGTGGGCGCGCCCGCCGAGGCTGCTCACCAGCGAGGTCAGCGTGTCGCTCTCCACGATCAGGTCGAGCGAACTTGCGCCGGATTCACTGAAGGCGTCGCGCGAGAGCTGTGCCCAGTCGAAGGCGGCGAGCGGCTCGAGGCTGACGGGGCCGAGGCGCAGCGCGTTCACGCCCAGCTCTCCGCGCGCGCCCACATCCTGGCTGCTGAAGTCCGCCCGCGCGCTGCGCTCGACGCCGAAGCCGATGCGCCGGCTGCTGTCGTTCCAGGCGTGGGCGTAGCGGCCCGAGGCGCTGGCGTGGAAGCGGGGGTCGAGGTAGCCCGCGTAGAGCGCGCCCTGCACCGCATCTCCGCTGCCCTCGCTGGCGCGGCGCGCGAGATCGATGTCGGCGTGCGCGTAGCCCGCGGCGAGCCCCGCCACGAAGCGCTCGCCCAGCTGGTAGTCGACGCCGAGGGTGGTGCCGAGGATGCGGTAGTCGACGTCGGCGCTGTTTCCGTCGCCGTCCAGATTGCCGAGCACGCTCCAGCCGTCGAGCCAGGCGCCGACGCCCGTGTCGCCCTCGATCGGACCGAAGAGCTGCAGCGGGCCCGCGCCGGCGGCGCGGCTCCCGCCCGAGCGGCCGGCGGCGCGCAGCGGGTCGGACCCGCGCGGCCGCCCCGTCGCCGCCTCCAGCGGCGCTTCGCGCGCGCCGAGCAGCGCCGTCTCGCGGCCCCACAGCGCGTCGTCCACGCGCCTGTGCAGCGCGCGGGAGAAGCGCAGGCCCGACGCGCGCCAGGCGGTGGGGAAGGCGCTCAAGGGCTCGCCGCCGATGGCGTCGAGCAGGGCGGGGACGTCGCCGGCCGCGATCACCTGGAGATCCGCGAAGACGTCCGCGAGGTCGGGACTCGGAGTGCCCGCCTGCTCCGCGTCGAGCAGCTGTCCCACCGTGAACTGGTTGGCACTGGTGGCGAAGGAGGCGAAGCTGGCGCCGTTCGAGACGAGGGAGAGATCGACGGTCTTGGCCCCATAGGTCAGCGTTTCTTCGAGGAAGGCGAAGTCGGTCTCGAGCGCGAAGGATTCCCCTGGCGGCAGATCATTCGTCGTCTCCAGTATGGTGCGCGAAGCCGGAGCCGAGTAGTCGCCGGACGCGGCGAGCACGCGCAGACGGGCGCCGTCGAGCGTCACGTCGTTGGCGTACAGAATGTCTCCTGCGCTGAAAGGATCGATGTTCACCTCGAAGACGGAGCCGGGTGCGAAGTTGACGTTGCCCGCCACCGTGAGTGTGCCGTTGCCGCTCGCCGGACCGGGGGAGACGACGCCATACACGTCCACGTCGCCGACGAGGCTCGTCGGCGTGCCGCCGAGCACGCCGCCGCCGGCCACCGTGACCGTGCGGGAGGTGAGCGTTCCGTTCACGTCGAGGCGGCCCTGGGAGATGGTGGTGCCGCCTTCCGCCGTGACGTCGCCGGAGAGGATCAGCGTGCCCGCGCCGCGCTTCTGCAGCGCGAGCACGCCGAGCGCACCGGCCGCTGCAGGCCGGATGTCCGCGCTGAAGGTTCCGGCGCTGGTTTGATCGAAGATCAGCGTCACATCGTCGAGCAGCCCCGTCTCGATGTCGCCGGGGAGGCTCCCGGCGTTTCCGATCAGCGTGCCCTCTTCGAGGGCGATGGCGACGCCCGTGGCCGAAGACGCGAACGTATTGCTGCCGAGCAGGGTGAGCGTGCCGGCGCCGGTCTTGAGCAGCTGGCCGTCGCCGCTGATGCGGCCGCTGTACGTCCGGCTGCTCGCCACCTCGAAGGCGAGCTCGGCCGGGTTGGAGCTCGAATCGAGCGCGACATCGCCCTGGATCACGCCGCTGGCGTCGGTGAGCAGACCGCCCTCGATGCGCGTCGTGCCGGTGAAGGCGCCGCCGCCGGCGAGCCGCACGGATGCGTCCGCAACCGTGCTCTGCTTGATGAGCGTGCCGCTGCCGTTGAGCTCGCCGTTCAGCGTGAAGGGCTGCGCCAGATCCAGCGCCAGGCTGCCGTCCGGACCGATGTCGATGGCACCGGCAGACGAGAGCGCCCCGCTGAAGCGCAGCGTGCCCTCGCTCACCGTCGTGCCGCCGGTATAAGTATGGGCGCCCGTGAAGGTGATCTCTTCGGGACCGGTCTTCTCGACGCGGCCCTTGCCGCTGATGCTCCCGGTGTAGTCTCCGGCTCCGCCACTGTCGACCGGGTCGAAGATCAGCGCGGCCTTGTTGACGATGTCGCCCTGCAGGCTGGTGGTGTCGCCGCGCAGCGTGCCGGCCTCGATGCTGGTGCCGCCGGTGTAGAGGTTCGCGCCGCGCAGCGTGAGCGTGGCCGCGCCCTGCTTGACGAGCTCGCCGCCGGCGACGGGCGGCGCGGCTGCGTCGATCAGCGGCGTCGCCACCTCGAGATCGTTGGGCGTGTCGAAGATCAGCTGCTGCGCGTCGCCAATCGCAACGCGGCCGTTCTCCGGCAGCAGATCGAGCAGGGTGAGCTCGGCCGCGCCGCTGCGCAGGAAGGTGGTGCCGGCGGCGGAGCCCCGGATCACGAGGTTCGCCACGCCCGAGCCGTCGAGGACGAGATCCTGGCTCACGTCGGGCAGCGCCGAGTCCAGCTCGATCACGCTGTCGTCGGGCAGGTCGAAGACGATCGTGTTGCCCGGCTCCGCGGCCGCGTTGGCGAGATCGATGGCGGCGCGCAGCGAGCCGCTGCCCGCGTTGCTCGTCGTGGTGACCGTGAACTCTTCGGCCCCCGCGGAGAGGGCTGCGGCGATCAGCAGCGCAATGGCGCGCGCGCCGCGGGCGCTCCGGCCGCGCAGCGCGCAGCGCTGCCGCGCGCCGTGCTCTCGTATCGCGCGCGTGCCGGCCAGGGCGGGAGGGTCAGGGCATGGTGGGCGGGTAGGGCAGCAGCGCGAGGTGTCGCGCCCGCTTCACGGCCACCGCGATCTCCCGCTGTTGCTTGGCGTTGTTGCCCGTGATGCGCCGGGGCAGGATCTTGCCCGTCTCGCTCAGGAAGCTGCGCAGCAGCTTGGCGTCCTTGTAGTCGATGAGGGTCGTCTTGTCGGTGGTGAGACGCGAGACCTTCTTGCGCCCGAAGCCCTTCTTGCGCGCCTTGCGATCGCGCTTGCGCGCCTTCGCGCGCAGCCGCGACTTGACGGAGGACTCGCGATACTCGCGGTGCTCTCGCCCCTCACGACCCTCGCGGAAGTCGCGTCCTTCGCGGCCTTCGCGAGGCTCGCGCCCTTCGCGGGGCTCGCGGTGTTCGCGGTGCTCATGACCCACCTTTGCTCTCCCTCTCACGATCCGCAGTGTGTCTGCGCGCGGGTTGTCTGCGAGGCTGCCGCGCTGCGCCGGGCGACGATCCGGAACACCAGGCGCCGGGCCCGCCCGCGGGAGCGCGAGCATAGATCATCCCGGGAACCCCCGCAGCACCCCCAACGCGGCGCCATATCCCCGGAATTGCATGCCTTTCCGCGTTCGGAGCAAGACGCCGGCGACGCCGCTGGCGCCTCCCTCGGAATCTGCGATCAAATCGTGCGAGACGTCTGCCGATGCCAGTGCGGCGGACGAGTCCGTTCCAGGAGGCCCCATGACGCTCGATTTCGGCAAGAAGCTCCGCGGCGTTGGCGCGCTGCTGGCCTGCGCGTCCCTCGCCGGGTCGCTGGCCGGCGCGCAGCCCGCCGCCGGGCAGGAAGCCGCCGCGGAAGCTGCGCGCGGCAGCACGACAGCCGTCGGCGACGCCGGGCCGTCGGAGGCGAAGCCGCTCACCGCGGCGGAGGCGCTCGAGCTCGCCCGCCAGGCGCTCGAAGAGGCGGAAGGGCGCAAGGTCGCGGCGGACGCGGCCTACGCGCGCATGCGCCGCCGGAATGAGCCGCGCGGCGCCGCGCGCGAGGAGATCGTGCGCGAGCGGAAGGAAGCGCGGATGGCGTACGAGGCCGCGCGGGCGGCGTACGAGGCCGCGCGGGAGCGCGCCAGCATGCGGCGCTAGCTCGCCGCGCCGCGCCGGCTCCGCGGCGCGTCTGGGCTAGGCTTGCGCCGCATGGGGGACTCGGTCGTCACGCGCTTTGCGCCGTCGCCCACCGGGCATCTGCACGTCGGCGGCGCGCGCACCGCGCTGTTCAACTGGGCGCTCGCCCGGGGACGCGGGCGCTTTCTGCTGCGCATCGAGGACACCGACCGGGCGCGCTCCTCGGAAGACGCGACGCGCGGCATCCTCGAGGACCTGGCCTGGCTCGGTGTGCACTGGGACGAGGGCCCGGAGTGGCGCGATGCGCGTGACGGCGTCGTGATCGGCGGGGACCCGCGCGGCGTCGGGCCGTTTCACCAGGCCGAGCGGCGCGCGCTGTACGATCGTCACATCGAGCGCCTCATCGAGAGCGATCGCGCCTATCCGGCCTTCGAGAGCGCCGACCGGATCGAGGCGGCGCGCCGCGCCGCCCAGGCGGAGAAGCGCGGCTACCGCTATCGGCGCCCCGCCGACTGGGATCGCGCCGCCGCGCTCGAGCGCATGCGGCGAGAGGATCACGTGGTGCGCTTCCGCATGCCCGAGACGCCCGTGGAGTTCGTCGACGACGTGCTCGGCGCGCTGCGCTTCGGCGAGGAGCACCTCGACGATTTCGTCATTCGCAAGCGCGACGGCTTCCCCACCTACCATCTGGCCGTCGTCGTCGACGACGCGCTGATGGGCGTGACCCACGTCTTGCGCGGCCAGGAGCATCTCAACAACACGCCGCGCCATGTGGCGCTGCAGCGCAGCCTCGATTTCCGCACGCCGCGCTACGCCCACCTGCCGCTCATCTTCAACGCCGACGGATCGAAGATGTCGAAGCGCGACAAGGACAAGGCCGCGCGCGGGGCGCTGCGCGCCGCGCTCGCGGGCGATCCCCAGGCGACACGTGAGCGCGTCGATCGGATCGTCGGCCCGGATCGCCTCGAGCGCTGGCTCTCGGACGCGAAGCGCCAGCTCGAGCCCCGGGAGCTCGCGGCGCTGGGCGAAGCGCTCGGCGTGGATCTGCCCGGCATCGACGTCGAAGACTTCCGCCGCGCCGGCTACCTGCCCGAAGTGGTCTGCAACTTCCTGGCGCTGCTCGGTTGGAGTCCGGGCCAGAAGGACGACGAGGGGCGCGACATCGAGCGCTTCGATCGGGCATTCCTGGCGGAGCGCTTCACGACGCAGCGCATCGGGCGCGCGAACGCGCGCTTCGACCGAGAGAAGCTGCTGTCGTTCAATCAGAGCGCGATCGCGGAGCTCGGGGACGCGGATTTCTTCGCGCAGTGGAGCGATTGGTGCGCGCGCTACGCCCCCGACGTGCTCGAGCGCTTCGACGAGGCTTGGCGGCGCCGCTTCGCCGCCGCGATCCGCACCCGCTGTCGCACGCTGGCCGATCCGACCGCGCGGAGCGGGCCGGGAGCCTTCGCGCTCGTCGCCGACGACGCCTTCCCCTACGACGCGCAGGCCGTCGCCAAGTTCCTGCACAAGGGGGAGCCCAGCGGCTGCGCGCTGCTGGGTGAGGTGCGCGCTTCGCTGCTCGCCGCGCAGCCCTTCGAGCCGGCCTCGATCGAGGCGGCGGTGCGGGCGTTCTGCGAGCAGCGCGGCGTGGGGATGGGCCGCGTCGCCCAGCCGCTGCGCGTGGCGGCGACCGGCGGCGCGGCGAGTCCGCCGCTCGGCGATACGCTGGCGCTGCTGGGGCGCGAGCGCGTGGCGCGCCGGCTGGAGCGCTGTCTCGCCGAGTGTGCGCCCGCTGCGTGAGGCGCTGCGCGCTCAGCCGCGCCCGGCGACGCGGCGCGCCACGCCCGAGAGCGCGTAGAGCGCGACCGCGAGCAGGATCGCCAGCGGACCGGGCGGCAGCGAGAGCGCCGCGCCGGAGGGGTTGCCGAGGGAGTAGCTGAGCAGCAGTCCCGCGCTGGTGCAGGCCACGCTCACGGCGATCGCCACGACCATCATGCGGCGCAGGTCCGCCGTCCAGTGGCGCGCGATCGCGGCGGGCACCGTGAGCAGCGCGATCACCAGGATCACGCCCACCACGCGGATCAGTGTGACGATGCCGAGCGCGATCAGCACGAGCAGCGCGAGGAAGAGCTTCTCCACCGGAAGCCCCATCACCTCGGAGAACTCTTCGTCGAAGGACACCGCCTGCAGCTCCTTGAACAGGCACAGCACCACCGCCGCGATGGCGAGGTCGAGCACGCCCACCAGCAGCACGTAGTGCCAGGACACGAAGAGCAGGCTGCCGAAGAGGTAGCTCATGAGATCGGGCACATAGCCCGGTGTCAGCGCGACGAAGACGATGCCGAGGGCCATGCCGAGCGCCCACAAGATGGAGATCCACGTGTCGAGGCCGGCGCCCATGCGACGCGCGCCCAGCCCGATGGCCAGGGCCGAGAGCACGCCGAAGCCCGCGGCGCCGAGCATCGGCGAGATGCCGATCAGGTAGCCGAGGCCGACGCCGCCGAATGCCGCGTGGGCGAGTCCGCCGGAGATGGAGGAGATGCGCTTGGCCACGATGAAGGTTCCGAGCACGCCGCAGGCCAGGCTGGCCAGCAGGCCGGCGATCAGCACGCGCTGGAAGAAGGGAAGGGTGAGCGCCTCGAGCATCAACGGGAGTCTTCCTCCGGCGCGGGCGGCCCGTGCGGCGCGTGGTCGTGCGCGATGGCGTCGATCGCGGGGCCGTAGGCCGATTCGATCAGATCCGCGGTGAGCGCGCGCGACGCGTGCATGAACAGGCGCCGATTCAGGCAGGCCACGCTGCGCACGTGGCGGGATACCGCGCCGATGTCGTGGGAGACGAGGATCACCGTCATCTCACGGGTCAGGTCGCCGAGCAGATCCCAGAAGCTGCGGCCGATGCGCTCGTCGAGGCTCGACATCGGCTCGTCGAGCAGCAGCAGGCGCGGCCGCACGGCGAGCGCCCGCGCGATGAGCACGCGCTGCAGCTGGCCGCCCGAGAGCGCACCGATGGGGCGGTCGGCGCATTCGAGCATCTCCACCACGTCGAGTGCGCCGCGCGCGGTCGCCAGGTCGTCCGCCGAGAAGCGCCGCAGCAGGCCGCGTGCGTAGAGCCGACCCATCAGCACCACGTCGAGTACGCGGATCGGAAAGTCGGGATCGAAGCGCGCGTGCTGCGGCACGTAGCCGACCTGGCCGCGCGCGCGGGCCGGCGGGCGCCCGAACACCCGAACGGTCCCCGCGTCGGGTGCGATGAGCCCGAGGATCACCCGCAGCAGCGTGGTCTTGCCGCTGCCGTTCGGACCGAGCAGGGCGAGCGTCTCGCCGGGCTCGATCACCAGATCCACGTGCTCCAGCACCGATCGGCCGTTGCGCGCGAGACTCACGTCTTGGAGTGCGAGGGCCGGCGCGCTCACAGCACGATGCCTT
>JAOUNA010000351.1 GCA_029881215.1 Myxococcales bacterium
ACCAACATGCCCGAGGCGAAGCTGGCCCGCGAGGCGGAGCTCTGTTATGCGAGCGTCGCGATGGTGACCGATTTCGATTGCTGGCATCCGCACGAGGATGACGTCGCGGTCGAGAGCATCGTGGCGGTGCTGCAGCACAACGCGGAGCGCGGGCGCGCGCTCGTCGCGGGCCTCGCCGATCCGCTGCGCGAGCGCCCCACGCCGTGTCCGCACGGCTGCGACCGCGCGCTGGATACCGCGCTGATCACGGCGCCGGAAGCGCGCGATGCCGCGGTCATGCGGCGCCTCGACGCCATCGTCGGCCGCGCGCTCGCCGACCACTGAGCGAACCACTGCGAGGATCCCATGTCGATCAAATCGCGCATCCGGACCGTCCCCGACCACCCCAAGCCCGGCATCCAGTTTCGCGACATCACCACGCTGATGCAGGATCCGGTGGGCATGCGGCTCACCGTCGAGATGCTCGTGAAGAGCTGCGACGGCGTGCGCATCGACAAGGTCGCGGGCATCGAGGCGCGCGGCTTCATCTTCGGCGGCGCGCTGGCGCATCAGATCCAGGCCGGCTTCGTGCCCGTGCGCAAGCCGGGCAAGCTGCCGTGGAAGACGCTCGGACAGGACTACGCGCTCGAGTACGGCACGGACCGCATCGAGATCCACAGCGATGCCATCCTCGAGGGCGAGAACGTCCTGCTGATCGATGATCTGATCGCCACCGGCGGCACGGCGCTCGCCAGCATCGACATCATCGAGCGCGTCGGCGGCAAGATCGTGGGCTGCACCTTCGTCGTCGATCTGCCCGATCTCGGCGGCAGTCGGCGCATCGCGGAGCGGGGCTACAGGTTGACGACCCTGTGCAGCTTCGAGGGCGAGTAGCCGGTGCGCGTCCGCGGAGCCGCGTGCCGCACGATCTGGCTGGGCGCCGGCGGCCTCGACGTCGAGATCATCGACCAGACGCGCCTGCCCCACGCCTTCGTCACGCGCACACTGCGCAGCCTCGATGATGCGCTCGACGCGATCCGCAGCATGCGGGTGCGCGGCGCGCCGCTGATCGGCGTGACGGCGGCCTACGGGCTGTGCCTCGCGCTGCGCGCCGATGCCTCCGACGCGGCGCTCGACGCCGCGTGCCGCGCGCTGCTCGCCACGCGGCCCACCGCGGTGAACCTGCGCTGGGCGCTCGAGGCGATGCGCGCCGCGCTGCGCGACGCGCCGCAGCCGGCGCGCGCGGCGCTCGCCTACGCGCGGGCGGCACAGCTCGCCGACGAGGACGCGGCCGCGTGCCGCGCCATCGGCGAGCACGGGGTGGCGCTGATCGAGGCGGCGCGCGCGGGCCGCAGCGGGCGGGAGCGCGTCCACGTGCTCACGCACTGCAACGCGGGCTGGCTCGCGGCCGTCGACTGGGGCACCGCGCTCGCGCCCGTCTACGTGGCCCACGAGCGCGGCATTCCGCTGCACGTCTACGTCGACGAGACGCGCCCGCGCAACCAGGGTGCAAGCCTCACGGCCTGGGAGCTGCTCGAGCACGGCGTGCCGCACACCGTGATCGCCGACAACGCGGGCGGCCACCTGATGCGCACGGGCGCCGTCGACCTGTGCCTCGTGGGCAGCGACCGCACCACGGCGCGCGGCGACGTGTGCAACAAGATCGGCACCTACCTGAAGGCCCTGGCCGCGCGGGACAACGGCGTACCGTTCTACGTGGCGCTGCCGCACTCGAGCATCGACTGGGCGCTGGAGGACGGCCTCGCCGAGATCCCGATCGAAGCGCGCGACGCGCGCGAGGTGAGCCACGTGTGGGGCCGCGACGCCGAGGGCCAGGTGCGCGAGGTGGCGCTGCTGCCGGAGGGCAGCCCGGCGGCGAATCCGGCCTTCGACGTCACACCGGCGCGGCTCGTGACGGCGCTCGTGACCGAGCGCGGCGTGTGCGACGCGTCGCGCGAGGGGCTGTTCGGCCTGTATCCCGAGCGCTCTTCGCAAGCCGGCCGTGCGCGCGGAGAGGACGCGGCGAGCGCTTCCGCCCGGACCTAGCGGTGGCCACGCTGCACGTCGTCGCCACGCCGATCGGCAATCTCGAAGACGTGACGCTGCGCGCGCTGCGCGTGCTCGGCGAGGCAGCACTGGTGCTGGCCGAGGACACGCGCCGCACGCGCGTGCTGCTCGAGCGCCACGGCGTGCGGGCGAAGCCGCTCTCGCTCCACGCCCACAACGAGGCGGCGCGCGTCGCCCGCGTGCTCGAGACGCTCGAGGCGGGCGGCGGGGGCGCGCCC
>JAOUNA010000128.1 GCA_029881215.1 Myxococcales bacterium
AGGTTGTCCAGGACAGTGTCGCCGTCGGTATCCACGGTGGGTGTCCCCGCGAAAGCTCCCAGCGGAACGCCCGCCGCGAGCAGGAAAGAAACCACGATTGCAAATACGCCGACCTTCATTCTGTGTTCTCCTCGGTATCTCGGATGATTGGCATTAGGCCCAATGTTGAGGGTACTAGAGCCGCGTTCCAGATTTTCGGCTTTTTCTTCTTGGCTCGCATCCAGCCCGGCCCCGAGGGGCCTCCGCATTCGACCTGAATGCATCCGACCAAGATCTATTCAGCTCAGTATACGATCCGGAGACTCCTTGGCTACGCGAGGAAAGCCCGCAGCAAGAGCGTCTTCCGAGCGGGTCACAATGCAATCCATGTGCCGAGCTCCCACGGGTAGATAACTCCCTGAAAACATTGAAATCTTCCCTCAAGAAGAAGAAGCTGTCAGGGAAAAACATTTCCCAATTGCGAAAAAAGCAGAAAAGCCTTTCCCATGATCAGTTAAGGCCCCGTGGGGCAACCGTTTTTTGCACAGGCGCTGCAATCTGCGCGGCGAATTCCACCAGGCGCCGCTCGGCTTCGGCACGATCGGATTCTGCACCGCTGAAGGGGGTCGCGAGGCGCACGGCCAGCGGCGTCTCGTGCCGTCGCCACGGGCTCGCTTCGAGCGCGAGGAGCGCCCGCAGCGTTTCGCCCGCGAGGCCTGCGTCCATCACGCTCGTGTACGCCACCAGCATGCGCCGGGTTCCCTTTCGAAGCACTCGCGTATCGGCGCGCCGTCCCAGAAGGTTGAGCGTCCCCGACGCCTCGACGATCCAGCCGCTGCCCGGAAACGCCACCTTCGGCGAGCAGGCGCTGCGATAGCGGCGCCCGTGGTGCCAGCTACCCACGAACAGATCCACCTGCTCCGCGCCCCGCACGTAGCGGCGGTCGAGCTTGGCGCCGAAGGCGGTCTGGCCGAGAAAGATCCAGTCGGTCTGCAAATTCTCCGCGCTCCAGCCGTCCAGCGTCTCCGGGATGTACTGGCCAGGCTGCCGGACCTCGTACACCCCGATCGGCCAGGGCGACAGGCAGGCCGAGCACGCCGCACAGACCGCCATCGGCAGCGCGAGGCCCGCGAGGCGCCGCCGGATCCAACCGCGGCCCGATGGGGAGCCTCCCGGGTCCCCCGCTCCCGCGGCCGCGCTGCGCGGGCCGAGGCGGGCCAGCGCACCGTCGAGGCCGTAGAGCAGCGCAACGCCGCCGAGCAGCATCACGACGCCCTGGATCTCGTGCACGCCCGCCAGATCGGCGTGCGGGTTCAGCACCAGCGCCAGCGCGCGCAAGGCGTTGATCGCGAAGGCCAGCGGCGGGGCGCAGGCCACCAACAGCAAGCCGTGTCGAGCGCTGCGTCGAAACGCGTCCGCCATCAACACCGCGAGCATGCTGAGTGTGACGATCGAGCGCAGCCCGCTACAGGTCTCGATCACGCCGAACACGCGATCGGAAAGCACGAGCTGATCCCCTGAGACGAGGGCGGGAATCCCCATCCAGTGCAGCAGCGCCCCGGTCGTTTCCGCGGTCCACAGCTGCAGGATCCACAACAGGTGATTGAGCAGCGGAGCGGGGACGGGGACCGCGAAGAAGAGAAACGCTGCGGGCAGGGCGACCGCGCGGGCGGCGCGCCAGCCGCCGAGCAGGTGCGCGGCGCCCAGCAGCTGGAGTGCGAGCGACGGCACCAGCAGGTCCGGCGCCTGCGCGCGGACGGCCCAGGCAAGGCTCGCGAGTGCGGCAAGCAGCAGGAGCCCCGAGACGGCGAGATTCCCCGGGCGCAGCTCGAGCCGCCGCAGCCGTGCCAGGCGCCGGAAGAGCAGCCAGCCGCTGAGGCCAAGCACCACGAGGGGCGACGTGTCCGCGGGCTCGAAGAACCAGTCCTCGATCCGCTCGGAGCGGCCCGGCGCGAGGTGCAGCGTGAACAGCGCCCGGTACGCCACGGCGGCGAGCAGACCATTGGTGACCGCGAGCAGCCAGACGGGCAGCTCGCCCCGACGGCGCGTGCGCCCGGCGCGCGCGTCGCGGACCGCGGCCTCCGGGGGCAAGGGATCGGGCGGCGCGTTGGAATCGGGCGGCGCATTCACGTTGGGACATCTCGCACGGCCGCGCCGCAGCGCGACACCCGGACGGTGCGCGCCCCGCGAGGCGGATTCGGAAGCCTCGAGCGAAGCGAATCCTCGCGATCGATGCGCTCACCATCCGTTCCGGACAGCGTAGCCACCCGAACGTGGATCTCCCCGGGGTTCACGCGCACAGGGTTGCCGCGCGCCCGCGGGCCCTGCTCTCCCCGCTCCGGATGCGTAGTATGTGCGCATGGCCGATCCGGTCGCCGATCTGCTCCGCTACATCGATGCCTGCCCCACGCCGTATCACGCCGTCGCCGAGGCGGTGCGGCGGCTCGGAGAGGCCGGCTTCCAGCCGCTGCCCGAGACGCAGGCCTGGGAGCTCGCGCCCGGCGATCGCCGCACTCTGGTGCGCGGAGACGGAAGCCTCGTGGCGTTTCAGGTGGGCGCGGTGTCGCCGGCGCAGAGCGGCTATCGCGTGATCGGTGCGCACACGGACTCGCCGAATCTGCGCGTCAAGCCGCTGCCCGACGTGGACGCGCACGGCTATCGACAGCTGGCCGTGGAGATCTACGGAGGCGTGCTGCTGCACACCTGGCTCGACCGCGATCTTTCCCTCGCCGGCCGCGTCACGCTGCGCGACGCCGGGGGTACGCGCAGCCAGCTGATCGACTTCGCGCGGCCGCTGCTGCGCGTTCCCAGCCTCGCCATCCATCTCGATCGGGAGCAACGCAGCGAGGGGCTCAAGCTCGATCCGCAGGTCCATCTGGTTCCGCTGCTCGGCCTCGAGCAGACGCCCGCCCTCTCGGAGTTGATCGCAGCCGAGCTGCGCGAACGCGGCGCCGCGGAGATCGCGGGCGACGATGTCCTGGCCTTCGACCTGATGACCTACGACCTGCAGCCCGCCGCGCTGGCCGGTGCCCGCGGCGAATTCATCCACGCGGCGCGCCTCGACAATCTGGCCTCGTGCCACGCCGGGCTCGCGGCGCTGATCGCCGGCGCGGCCGCGCCGCTGCCGCGCTTCACTCGCGTTCTCGCGCTCTACGATCACGAGGAGGTCGGAAGCCGCACCGCGCAGGGCGCCGCGGGCACGCTCCTCGCCGAGGCGCTCGAGCGCATCGCGACGGGGGTGCCCGGCGGCGAGCGGCAGGCGGGCGCCCGAGCGCTGGCGCACTCGATGCTGATCTCCGTCGATACCGCCCACGCGGTCCATCCGAACTACGCGGATCGCCACGAGCCCGGCCACCGCCCGCTGCTCGGACGCGGCCCCGTGATCAAGCGCAACGCGAACCAGCGCTACGCGAGCGACGCGCGCAGCGCCGGCCTGTTCCGCGATCTGTGTCGGCGCGCCGGCTTCGAGCCTCAGCACTTCGTGTCCCGCAACGATCTGCCCTGCGGCTCCACCATCGGCCCGATCAGCGCCGCGCGCGTCGGTCTCGCCACCGTGGACGTGGGCAGCCCGCTGCTCTCCATGCACTCGTGCCGCGAGATGGCGGGCGCGGCCGACGTCGGGCCGATGATCGACGTGCTCCGCTTGTTCTTCGCGGGCGATGCCGCAGCCTGAAGCTCGCTTCGGCCCCTGCCGCCCGTTCTGCCCCGACTCTGCGTCTGCGCGGAAATCCCGTCACCGGGCAGCCCGCTCCATCGCCGCGTTCCGAAGCCGTCGCTCGACCGCCCGGCTCCGCTGCCCCCGGCGGGGCTTCGGGCTATGGTGTTTGCATGTCGAATCGTGAGGACAGCGAGCGATCCCAGCTCGCGGAGGCGCTGGACGACGAGCGCCGCGACGAGGCCGAAGACGCCGAGCGCTCGAGTCCGTTCGATCACCCCGCATTCCTGCCCGTGATCGTCGGCGCCTTCGCGCTGTGGTTCGGCTTCGACGGCTGGTTCAACGCCGACATCGAGTCGATCCGCTTCAACCGCTACGGCTTCGGGTTCCTGCTGGGCGCCGCGATCTACTTCACGCTCGACGAGTACGCGCGCCTTCCGTATCTGCTCTCGGCGCTCTGGCTCGGCTACGCCGTCTGGCTCGGCGCCTTCGCCATGTTCGGGGCTCCCGGCGACTGGTTCTACGACGAGCCTCAGGCGCGGCTCTTCAATCGCTATGCGAGCCTCGGGTTTCTGCTCCTCGCCGTGCTCGCCGCGCTGCGCGAGCTGTGGCGGCGGCGCAGGATCAGCGCCACGTCGCCGCCGGACTGAGCCGTCCTTCAGCGCGCCAGCAGGCTTCTCGCCACGACCTTCAGCTCGAGAATCGGCTTGACGCCCTCGAAGATCGGCAGCACCTGCGCGTCCACGACGTAGCGGCTGATGGGATACTCCTCGGCGTAGCCCCAGCCGCCGTGCATGAGCTGACCCAGCTGCGTGATCTCGACGGCCACGTCACAGGCCAGCAGCTTGGCCTGCGCGGCGAGCGGCGCCGCGGCGCGCTCGTCCTCGTCCATGGCGACCGCTGCCGCGTAGGTGATGGCGCGCGCGCCGGCGAGCAGCGCGGCCATGCGGCCCAGCGTGAACTGGGTGAGCTGGAACTCGGAGATGGGCCGCCCGAACTGGATGCGATCCACCACGTACTCGGCGGTCTTCTCGAGCGCCGCCTGCGCCAGGCCGCAGGCCCGACCGCCCGTCTGCAGTCGCCCCGCCGCAAAGCCCGCCATCTGCAGATAGAAGCCGCGGCCGAGCCCGGCCTCGCCTCCCACGAGATTTTCCGCCGGCACCGCGAAGTTCTCGAAGTTCAACGTGAACGAGTGCATGCCGCGGTAGCCGGGCGTGGCATCGGCCTTGCCGACCAGCCGACCGCCTGCTTCCTGCTTCATCTCGAAATCGTGTCCGTCGAAGGCATCCTTCGGGACGATGAAGAGAGACAACCCCTTCGCACCCTTCGCGACGTCCGGATCGGTGCGCAGCAGCACCGCCAGCACGTTCGCGCGCCCGGCGAAGGTGCACCACGACTTGGGTCCGTTGAGGATCCACGTGTCGCCGCGCTTCTCGGCGCGACACTTGAGCGAGGCGACGTCACTGCCGATGTCGGGCTCGGTCACGGCGATGCCCACCATCAGCTCGCCCGACGCGATGCGCGGCAGCCAGTGCTGCTTCTGCGCCTCGGTACCGCCCTGGATCAGCGCCTTGGTGAGGATCTCGGGGCGCGTGATCAAGGAGCCCGCGGCCGCCAGAGAGGCGCGCGAGAGCTCCTCGGTGCTGAGGATCATCGCGAGATTGCCGAGCTCCGAGCCGCCGTAGGCCTCCGGAATCGCGAGGCCGAAGTATCCGAGCTCGGCCATGCTCGTGATGAAGCGCTCCGGCACGAGCTCGTCGTTGCGGTGGATGCGCTCCGCCTCGGGCGCGACTTCCTTGTCCGCGAAGTCGCGCACCGCAGCGCGCACCTGCTGTGAGATCTCGTCGAGCGGCCATTCGTTGCGGCCGCGTGTCTCCGCCACGTGTCGGCCGATGGCCCGCAGGACGGATTCGCGCCCGGCGCGGCGCAGCAGCGCCCGGGTCTCGGCCGGGAAGGCCTCTTCGAGCGCCGCCTCGTCGAGTCCGAGGTCTTCGAGCGCCGGCTCGAGCCGCTGCCGCAGGCTCGCGGTCAGCCCCGCCACGGCTGCGACCGCCGTCGTCTCCAGCATCTCGGTCGCGCTCCCCTCGCCGCGCGCCGTCACGATCGCGTCGAGGGTGTCGCGCGCCGCGCGCGCCTCGGTCGCGGCGTAGGCGACGCGCTGTGCCAGGACCTGGTGATCGTCGATGCCGCGCCCGCCGTCGGTGATGTCGCGGGCGCGCTCGAGCGCGCGGGCGACGAGCGCGTCGGCGGCAGCGCAGAGCTGGCGGGCTTCTTCGAGATTGGGGGAGGTGGTCATCGCATTCCTCGCGGAGAGTCCCCCCACTGCGTGAGGGGCCGGGGTGGCTCGGAGGCGAAGCCGCGCTTCGGTCGCGCGCGGGTTCCAGCGCACCGGGAGGCTTCGGTCTGTTCAAGAAGAGCGGCCTAGGATAGCGTGGCGGCTCCCAGGTAGAAGGGGGAAGCCATGCGCTTCGGAATCCGTCTGACGTGCGCCGTCGCGGCGCTCGGCGTGCTCGCGGTCGGGGGTCCGGCCCGCGCGGCGGAGCACGAATCGAAGGGCCGGGTCATCCAGGTGGTGAGCGCCGTGGTCGGGGGCAAGAACGTCTTCATCCCGTCCACGATCGTGGTGGCCGAGGGCGTTCCCAACACGCTGTCAATCTTCAACACCACCGACAAGCCCCACGGCTTTCGCATCCCGGCGTTGAAGATCGAAGCGGTGCTGGCCCCGCAGGAGGAGACGCGGGTGGAGCTGCCGGCGCTCGAGGGCGGCGAGATCTTCGAGATCAACTGCCATCTGCATCCGCCGCATCGCACGGCAACGCTGGTGGTGCTCGACGGCGACTGATCCGGGACGTCGCCGTCAGCGCGCGTCAGGCGAGCCAGTCGAGGAGCTGATCCACCAGCGCCGGGCTCCCGAACACGAGGCCCACCTTCTCGCTCGCTCCCGGGCCCGCGACGCTGGCGCAGCGGCCCCCCGCCTCGGGCACCAGTGCCCGGGTGGCCGAGGCGTCCCAGACGTTGAGATCGAGGTCCACCATCGCCGCGACACCGCCCGCCAGCACCTGCGCGTGGCCGAAGCCATCCGTGTAGCCGCGCAGCATGGGAATCTCGCGCGCCATGCGCTCGAAGCCGGCGCGCTTGCCGAAGCGGTCGAAGCAGAACGGATCGCCGTGGGACACGATGGCGCGCGCCAGATCCGTCTCCTGCGACACGTGCGTCGGCACGCCGTTGCGGCGGCAGCCTCCCTGACGCCATCCGACGTAGCGCTCGTCGAGCAGCGGGCAATCGATGAGTCCGAGAACCGGCTCGCCCTCTTCGATCAGGGCGATCAGCGTGGCGAAGAGCGGAATGCCGCGGGAGAAGGCGAGCGTGCCGTCGATGGGATCCACCACCCAGAAAGGATCTGCATGTCCCTCTTCCTCCCCGAACTCCTCCCCGAGCACACCGAAGTCCGGAAACCCCGCACGGAGCACGCCGCGGATGGCGCGCTCCGCCGCGCGGTCGGCTTCCGTCACGGGCGAGCCGTCGCTCTTCGTCTCCACGCTGACCGCGCGAAAGCGCGGCACGATCTCGGCGCGCGCGGCATCCGCTGCACGCTCGGCGATCGCAGCGGCGGCTGCGAGGCGTCGGGGGTCCATGACGAGGCAGGGTATCACGCGCCGATCGGCGTAGAATCCGGCAGCGCGTCTTCCGCGCGCCGGAGGTGTCATGGCGGCGACTCTTGCGGAGCGCCTCGGCTACGCGGCCGACGCGCGCATCGCGATCGTGCACTGCGACGACATGGGATTGTCCCCGGCGACGACCCGCGGCGGGTTCGACGTGCTGACGCGGGGCGTCGGTACCTGCGGGAGCGCGATGGTGCCGTGTCCGGATTTTCCGCAGGTCGCGGCGCTGGCGCGCGCCCATCCCGAGCTCGATCTCGGCGTGCACCTGACGCTCAACGCAGAGTGGCCGCGCTGCCGATTCGGTCCGGTAGCGGGCGCGGATGCGGTGCCCACCCTGGTGGATGCCGACGGCTTCCTGTGGCGCACACCCGGCGAGGTGCTCGCCCGCGGACGCATCGAGGAGGTGGAGCTCGAGCTGCGCGCCCAGGTGGAGCGCGCGCGAGACGCCGGAATCGACGTGACGCACCTCGACGCGCACATGGGCACGGCGCTGCTTCCCCCCCTGCTCGATGTCTATGTGCGTCTCGCGCTCGACACCCGCCTGCCGGTCTTCGCCGTGCGCGCGAATGCCGCTGCGCTCGACAGGCTCGGCGGCGCGGCCGCCGCGGCCAGCGTCGCGCGAGCCCTTGCCGCACTCGAGGCCGCGGGGGCGCCGATCCTGGACGGCTTCGACGCGGACTCGCTGCACTTCGCGCCGGGCGACGGCGCGGCGCACAATCGGGCGCGCCTCGCGCGCCTCGGTCCCGGCGTGAGCTACCTGATCTGCCACCCGGCGCGGGCCGACGACGCGTTTCGCGCCATGGCTTCCGACGCCCACGCCCGGGAGTTCGAGCACGCCTTCTACGCAGGAGATGCGGCGCGTCGCGTGCTCGAGGCCGAGGGCATCCAAACCCTCGGGATGCGGCAGCTGCGCGCGCTCATGCGGAGCTGAGGGCGCGGAGTCGCTCGAAGGAGTAGATGCCTGCCTCGTGACCGTCGCTCCACTCGATCTGAATGGCGTAACGGCCGACGGGGCGGATGCGCAGCGGGTGGATCTGCTCCGGGATCGTCGCCGGATCCAAGCGCGGCTCGCCGCTCCACTCGTCCACGCACTCTGCGCAGGCGCAGGCCAGGCGCAGCGCGCGCACGTCGAGCACGCTCTCGGCGCCGTCGGCCCAACGCACGGCAAGCTGGCGGCTGCCGCGCTGGGCGATCTGGGTGGGAGTCACGGCTGCGGCGGCATCGGGCACGGCGACCAGCCTAGCATCGCGCGGGGCGCCGGAATCGCGTCTGCTTGCTACACACAGCCCCTGTGAGCGAAGACCAGCCGATCGCCATTCTCGGTGGAACGGGAGATCAGGGACTCGGGCTGGCCCTGCGCTTCTGCCAGGCGCGCCGCCGTGTGGTGATCGGGTCCC
>JAOUNA010000063.1 GCA_029881215.1 Myxococcales bacterium
CGGACCCGTGGGCGCGCCGGCAGGCGCCGGGCCCGGGCCGAGAGGAGACACAGGAAATTGGGGGAGATGCCGCCGCTGACCGCACTCGCCGCGCTGCTCGCCGGCCTGATCAGTGTCGCGCTGCTCGTCGCCGGCGTCCTCGCACTGCGCCGCCGGCACTTCGTCGCGGGCATGACGGGCGCGCTGCTCGGCCTGCTGTTGCTCGCGCTGGCTGCCCTCTGCGCCGCGCTCGGCGTCTCGGCACAGGGCTATCGGGCGCTCACCCGGGAAGAGGTGGCCGCCACGCTCTGGATGCGGCCTTCCGGTGTCCAGATATTCGAGGTGGACGTGCTGTTCTCCGACGCGCGCAGCCGCCGCTTCGTCCTGGCCGGCGACCAGTTCTATGTCGACGCGCGCATCCTCAAGTGGCATCCGTGGGCAAACCTGCTGGGCCTTCACACCGCCTACGAGCTCGACCGCATCTCGGGCCGCTATCTGCGCCTCGAGGACGAGCGCGACAAGCCCCGCACTCTCTTCTCGCTGGCGAGCGAGCGACCCCTCGACATCTTCTCCCTGCGCCAGCGCTTCCGCTGGCTCGAGCCGCTCGTAGATGCGGAGTACGGCTCCGCCACCTTTGCGGCTGCCGATCGACCCGCCACCTTCGAGGTGCGCGTCTCGACCACGGGCCTGCTGGTGCGGGAGGTCGAGGCGCCCGATCCGCGCTGACCCGGAGCCAGCCGCCGCGTCGCCCGGGCGACTTCGGGTCCGATTCCGTTACCCGGGATCAGGACCACGCGATGCGACTGACTCGACATCTCCCGCTCCTCCTCCTATATTCCCGCGCCTCTCCGGAACCCCCCGGTGGGACGGCGGCCGCGCGTGGCGCCGTCGGGTGGCGCGCGAGCGCACCGGATCGGAGAGCAGCCGGCCGCGACCCGTTCCAGGTGGGTGTGCGGCCGAATCCCGGCGTGCCGGCGCCGGCTCTGGATGGATGGGAGTGTGTCATGGCGATCGAACTCATGTGCCGCAAGATCGGCATGACCCAGCTCTTCTCCGAGACTGGTGAGTGTATCCCCGTTACCGTGCTCGATGCTGCGCCGAACCGCGTGGTGCAGAAGAAGACCGAGAAGCGCGACGGCTACAGCGCGCTGCAGCTCGGTTTCGGAGCGCGGCGCCCCAGCCGCACCTCGAAGGCGGCGCGTGGGCACTGCGAGAAGGCGGGCGTTGCGCCGCAGCGATATCTGCACGAGAGCCGCGTCGGCGCCGACGAGGCCGGCCGCTACGAGGCGGGCCAGGAGATCAACGTCGGCATCTTCTCCCAGGGTGAGCGGATCGACGTGATCGGCACGTCGAAGGGCCGCGGGACGGCGGGCGTGGTCAAGCGCCACCACTTCTCCATCAAGCGCAAGACCCATGGAACCCACGAATTCTTCCGGCACGGCGGCTCGATCGGTGCGGGCTCCTATCCCGGTCACGTGCTCAAGGGTCTCGGCATGCCGGGCCGCATGGGCGCGGAACGCGTCACGACGCTGAATGTCGAGGTCGTGCGCGTCGACAGCGAGAAGGGGCTGCTCTTCGTGCGCGGCGGCGTACCGGGACACAACAACGCCCTGGTTCGAATCCGCTCCAGCGTGCGCGCCGAGCGCTAGAGAAGCCGCGCGGCCCGGGCCGGCGGTGAGCCGCTACCAGCGCAAGGACCACTTCCACCAGCGCGCCAAGCGGGAGGGCTACCGCTCGCGAGCCGCCTACAAGCTGGCGGAGATCCAGGACACGCACCGTCTGCTGCGTCCGGGCCAGCGCGTGGCGGATCTGGGCTGCTGGCCCGGCGGCTGGCTCCAGGTGGCCAGCGAGGCGGTGGGCTCGGGCGGGCGCGTCGTGGGCGTCGACGTGGCGGCCGTGGAGCCGCCGCTGGAGCTCGCGAACGTGGTCGCAATCCAGGGCGATCTGACGCAACAGGCTGTTCTCGAAGAGGTTCTCGCCGCGCTGGGAGGGCCGGCAGACGTCCTCCTGTCCGACGCGGCGCCCAAGCTCACCGGCATTCGCGACGCGGATCGGGCCCACGAGCAGGCGCTGCTGGCCGCCATCGAAGCGGCCCTGCCCCGCCTTCTGCGACCCGGCGGCAGCCTGCTGCTCAAGATCCTCGAGGGCCCCGAGGCCCAGCAGGCGGAGCGGCGGCTGCGCGGGCGCTTCGATCAGGCGCGCAGCGTGAGGCCGAAGGCGAGCCGCAAGGGCAGCAGCGAGCGCTATCTGCTCGGGCGCAGCTACCGGGGCGGCTAGGCGCTGGCACTCGCTCGCCGGCTCCCCGCGCTCGCTAAGGTTCGGGACGCGCGGGAGCGCGCGCGCAAGATGAGGAGAGAGCGTGCCCGATCGTCCGTTCCGTGTCCTCGGAGTGCAGCAGATCGCCGTCGGCAGCCGCGACAAGAATGCGCTGCGTTGCCTCTGGGTGGATCTGCTCGGCCTCGCCGTCGAGGGATCCTTCCGCAGCGAGACCGAGAACGTGGACGAGGACATCGCCGTGGCGGGCGCCGGACCGCTGCGCGTCGAAGTGGATCTGATGCAGCCGATCGATCCCGAAGCGCGACCGCGCGTCCACGAGCCCGCCCTGAATCACGTCGGCCTCTGGATCGACGATCTGCGGGCCGCGGTCGCCTTTCTCGAGGCCCGCGGTGTGCGCTTCACACCGGGGGGTATCCGCAGGGGCGCCGCGGGTCACGACGTCTGTTTCATCCACCCCAAGGGCAGCGAGGCGGCGCCCATCGGCGGGGCAGGGGTGCTGATCGAGCTGGTGCAGGCGCCGCCTGAGGTCGTGCGCGCCCATCGCGAAGCCGCGGGCCGCTGAAGCCCGGGCTCTTCTGCGCCGCGGTGCGTCGGGCGATATCATCCCCGGGCGCAGACGGGCGCATCGAGCGCGGCGACCGCAGCGGGTCGCCCTCGAGGGCGAACGCGGAGCCGTGTTTCATCGACCTGGGCCGACTCCCGAAGGGTCGCGGCTGCGCTGGAAGGGGTCGTCGTGCCGGCGGAGGGCATGGCATACTGCGCTGTCAGAGCGGCACCGATCGCGCCGCGCCGGCGGCATGCATGCCCTGGACGCGCCCGATTCGCCCAGATCGCCGCGCTGCTCGGGCTCGGTGTCGCCGGCCTCATCACGGGTTGCAGCGTGAACTCCACCGACCGAGACGCGTCCCGGGATTTCGCCGAGGCGCGACAGCGCATGGTGCGCGAGCAGCTCGCAGCGCGCGGCATCCGGGACGCGCGCGTGCTCGACGCGATGGCGCGCGTGCCCCGCCACGAGCTCGTACCGGAGTCGCTGCGAAGCCTCGCCTACGAAGATCGGCCGCTCCCGATCGGTCTCGGTCAGACCATCTCGCAGCCCTACATCGTGGCGGCGATGAGCGAGGCGGTGGCGCTGCAGGGCGAGGAGCGGGTGCTCGAGGTCGGCACCGGCTCCGGATATCAGGCGGCCGTGCTGGCGGAGCTGTGCCGGGAGGTATTCAGCATCGAGCTCGAGAAGGAGCTCGCCGATCGCGCCCGCGCCGACCTGGCGCGCCTGGGCTATGCCAATGTCCAGGTGCGCGACGGCGACGGCTATCGCGGCTGGCCCGAGGCGGCACCGTTCGACGCGATCGTGGTGACGGCTGCGCCGGATCACGTTCCGCCCGCGCTCGTCGAACAGCTCGCGATCGGAGGTCGCATGATCATTCCCGTGGGCCGCGCGCTGCAGGATCTGCTGCTCATCACCCGGACCGAGGCAGGCATCCAGCGCCAACATCTCATGGGGGTGCGCTTCGTGCCGATGCGCGGCGAGGCGGAGGATCCGCAGCCGGATGCGGGCCTGCTCGGCGACGAGAACTGAGCGGTGATCGACTGGCTGAACAGCGTGCTGGCCGGCCGGCCGGGGTGGATCAACGCCCTGATGATCTTCTGCGCCACCATGGCGTTCGTCTACGTGCCGTGGGATTTCTTCTTCAAGCCCGTCGCGCAGGATGAAGAGGTCTGGCTCGGCATCATGCTGCACGGCGTGGCCGCGAAGCTCAGCGAGCCGTTGCACGGCGCGATCTACGCCGCCGGCGCCTACGGGTTCTACCGCATGCGCGCCTGGATGTGGCCCTGGGCCGCCGTGTACGCCGCGAGCGTGGCGATCGGCATGTTCGTGTGGTGCGTGCTGTACGCGGCCGACGGCATCGGCGCCCTGCTGCTCGGCGCGGCGGCTTTCGTGCCCTTCGCCTTCCTGACGCGCGCGCTGTGGTGCGCGGAGGCGCTCTTCGGCGCGGCGCGCGCGCCGCTCTCGCACCGCTACGGGGAGTGGGCGCTCGTCACGGGCGCGTCCGCGGGCCTCGGCGCGGCCTTCGCGCGCGCCCTCGCCCGAGACGGCGTCTCGTGCGTCCTCGTCGCCCGGCGCGGCGAGCGACTCGAGACGCTCGCGCGCGAGCTCGAGCAGAGCTACCGCGTCGCGACGCGCGTCGTGATCGAGGATCTCTCGGACGCGGCGGCTGCGGCGCGCCTGATCGAAGCCGTCCGCGATCTGCAGATCGCGATCCTGGTGAGCAACGCGGGCTTCGGTGCGGTGGGGCGCTTCGAGGCGCTCGATGTGGAGCGGCTGAGCCGCATGGTCCAGCTCCACTGCACGGTGCCGGTCGTGCTCGCGAGTCGGCTGCTGCCGGGGATGCGCGCGCGGGGTCGCGGCGCGATCGTGATCACGGGCTCCATCGCCGGCCGACAGGCGCTGCCGCTGCACAGCGTCTACGGCGCGACGAAGGGCTTCGAGCTGCTCCTCGGCGAAGCGCTCTGGGTGGAGCTGCAGGGCAGCGGCATCGACGTGCTGGTCGTCGAGCCGGGGCCCGTGGAGACGGAGTTCCAGCGGGTGTCGGGCGAGATCGCACACGCAGGACAGTCGGCCGAGATCGTGGTGGAGCGCGCCTTCGACGCGCTCGGGCGCCAGCCCGCGCTGATCTCGACCTGGTTCGACTGGCTGCGCGTCAACCTGGGCAACCGCTTGCTGCCCCGCCCGCTCGTGGCATTCGTCGCGCGCGACGTGGTGCGGAAGTGGACGCCCGAAACGCGGCGCTGAGCGGAGTCGGAGATCCATGGCGCGCAGCTACTGGCTCGTGAAGTCCGAGCCCTTGAAATACGCCTGGAGTGATCTGATCGCGGACGGCTCCACCTATTGGGACGGCGTGCGCAACGCGCAGGCGCGCAACAACCTGCGCGCGATGCGCGTCGGGGATCTGGCGCTCTATTACCACTCGAACGAGGGCAAGGAGGTCGTCGGCATCGCGCGCGTCACGCGCGCGGCCTATGCGGATCCCACCAGCGACGACGAGCGCTGGGTGGTCGTGGATCTCGCTCCGCTGCGCGCGCTCGCGCAGCCCGTGAGCCTGGCGCAGCTCAAGGCGGACCCGCAGCTCGCGAAGATTCCGCTCGTCACGCAGTCGAGACTCTCGGTGATGCCGCTCGAGAAGCGCGCTTTCGAGCGCATCGTCGCGCTCGGCAAGGCGCGGCGTCGCTGAGCGGCTGCGCGTGGATCCGCGCGCTCAGATCCCGCGCATGTAGGCCGAGGCCAGGGCGTCGGCGTACTCGTTCCAGCGCGATCCGTCGTGCGCCTTGATCCAGCGCAGCGCCACGCGCGGGTGCGCGTGGGCGAGCGCGTAGAGCCGCTTCACCAGCTCGAGATTTGCGATGGGGCCGCTCTTGCGCCGCCAGCCGCGGCGCTCCCAGCCCACGGCCCACTCGTTGATCGTCTTCACGCACAGCTGGCTGTCGGAGTAGATCGTGATGCGCGCATCCTCGGGCAGCAGCTCGTACGCGGTGATCAGTGCCTGGAGCTCCATGCGGTTGTTGGTGGTCTGCGGATCCACGCCGCTGCGCTCCGCGACGATGCGGCCGTCCTCGACCCACACGACGCCCCAGCCGCCCGGTCCCGGGTTGCCCTCGCAGGAGCCGTCGGCGAAGACGCCCGTGCTAGGCCCTGCTGCGAACCGCTCGAGCACCTCGTTCGGAGTGAGCAGCGCGCGGGCGTCGCGATTTGCCATGGCCGCGAAGCTTCGGCGATCCCGCCGCGTATTTCCAGCGCCGCGATCGCGCCCGCTAGTAGCGCAGCGCCAGGCCCAGGAAGGGCGCATTCATGTTCGCGTCGAGGTCGCCGCCCGCGAGCGCGCCGCTGTCGCTTCTTCCATAGCCGAGCATCCGGTACCCGGCGGTCAGATTCACGTGCTCGCGCAGGCGCAGCGCGGCGCCGAACTCGACACCCACGGAGAGCGATCCTCGCAGCGTCCGGTACGTCTGCTGACCGAGCCACACGCCGAGACCGAGCCCCGGGAAGCTCTCCGCGTGGCTCCCGACTCGCATCGACGAGGAGAAGAGTCGCGCGTCGGGGCCTGCCATGGCGCAGCTCTCCCGCGTCTCGAAGTGCTCCCGCAGGCCACGCGGCGCTTCCTCGCGCTCGGCTTCTACCGCCCGGGCGCTTCCGCGCGAGGCCAGCGGCTGCTCGGGCTGCGCACTTGCGCTTCGCCCGTGCAACACCGCCGGCGGGAAGCGCAGCGCCTCCGGGAACTCCACGCCGCGCGCGACGACCGTCTGCGCCACCGTGTTCGGGCGCTCGCGTTCGCTCCCCAGGGCGCCCGCCGCCGCGAGGGCGAAGACACTCTGGACGAGGCAGAGGAAAATCAGACTGGGATGCCGCATGGGGATCACGCGCGGAATGGGTTCCCCATGTGTATCGGCTGCCCGCACGCGCATCCCGTGAGGCGAATCACAGCGGGAGTTGCGCATCCTTTGCGGCGCTCTTGCCGCCCGCGTCCTTCGCGTAGCCTTCGAGGAACTCGCGCCGGAATGCGTCGAAGCGCTGCTCCTGCACCGCCGCCCGCGCAGAGGCGACCAGGCGCTGGTAGAAGCGGACGTTGTGCGTCGACGCGAGGATCGCCCCGAGAATTTCGTTCGCCGCGAACAGGTGGTGGATGTAGGCGCGCGAGAAGCCCCCGGCGCAGGCCTCACAGTCGCAGGAGACGTCGATCGGATAGGCGTCGCGTCGGTACTTGCGGTTGGTGAGCCGGATGCGGCCCCGGATCGTGAACACCGAGCCGCTGCGCGCGTAGCGCGTGGGAATCACGCAGTCGAAGAGATCGATTCCGTAGCCGATGGCGGCCAGCAGATCTTCCGGGAGACCGACGCCCATCAGGTAGCGCGGCTTGGTCTCCGGCAGCAGCGGTGCGCAATGCTCCGTGACGCGGCACATCAGCTCGTGGCCTTCGCCGACGGAGACGCCCCCGATCGCGTAGCCCGGCAGATCGAGCGCGACCAGCGCCTGCGCACAGCTCTCGCGCAGGTGCGGATAGACGCTGCCCTGGACGATGCCGAACAGCGCCTGATCGCCGCGGCGCGCGTGCGCCTTCAGACAGCGCTCGATCCAGCCGAGCGTGCGGCGCACGCCGCGGCGCGCGAGCGACTCCTCCGCCGGATACGGCGTGCACTCGTCGAAGGCCATGATGATGTCGGCGCCGAGCGCATTCTGGATCTGGATCGAGCGCTCGGGCGTCAGCTCCATGCTCGATCCATCGACTTCGTTGCGGAAGCGCACGCCGCGGTCGTCGATCTCCTTCTTGGGCAGGGAGAACACCTGGAAGCCGCCGCTGTCGGTGAGGATCGGGCCGTTCCAGCGCATGAAGTCGTGCAGCCCGCCGAGCTTCTCGACGAGCGCTTCGCCGGGCCGCAGCGCCAGGTGATAGGTGTTCGCCAGCACGATTTCCGCGCCCGTGGCGCGGACCTGTTCCGGCGTCATGGCCTTGACCGCGCCGTGGGTGCCCACCGGCATGAAGGCCGGCGTGCGGAAGCTGCCGTGGGGCGTCGCAAAGCAGCCCGCGCGCGCCCGCCCGCAGCGTCCCTCCAAGCGGAACCGGAACGGCGCGTCGTGCGGCTCGCTCATGGGACGATCCTCACCGGATCGGCGCGGAGTCTGCCGTGCGCCTAGCGGTAGGTCTTGCGGGTGCCACAGCTCTGGCGCACGCGCCTGCGCTGGTGCTTGGCCTTGAGCCGGGCGCGATGCCGCGCGCTCTTGCTGCGGTTGCGATGGGGGAGCGGCTTCGCCTTCTTCACGGGTGCCTCCGATACCGGGCGCCGGAGGGTAGAAGAGCTGGCGCGCAGCGTCCAATCCCCTGTCCCGGGCGCGCCTGGAGCACGCGGCCCCGAGCGCGCGATGCCGTTCCGCGCTCCGGCGGCTACGGTCTCGGTGTCTGGAGCCGGGGGGGAGGATCGCGTTGCAGAGCGAAGCCATGCGCCGCGAGCTCCTCGAGCTGATCCTGGCGGTCTCCTTCCGCCGCGAGCGTGTGACGCTCGCGAGCGGCGCGCAGAGCGACTTCTATCTCGACCTGCGCCAGACCCTCATGCGTCCGCGCGGCATCGCGCTCGCGGGAGAGCTCGTGCTCGAGTGCCTGCGCGCGGGAGCGGCCGTGGATGCCGTCGGCGGCATGGCGGTGGGTGCCGTGCCCCTGATCGCGGCGGTTCTGGCGGCCGCGGATCGCGACCCCGGGCCGCCGCTGGTCGGATTCTTCGTGCGCAAGCAGCGCAAGGAGCACGGCCTGGCCCGGCAGATCGAGGGCGCGTTCGCGGCCGGACAGAACGTGGCGCTGCTCGAGGACACCGTCACCACCGGCGGCTCTACGCTGCAGGCGCTCGACGTCGTGGAGGCGGCCGGCGCCAGCGTCTCGCGCGTGATCTGCCTGGTGGATCGCGAGGAGGGCGCGCGCCAGGCGTTCGCGGCGCGCGGCATCAGCCTCGAGGCCCTCTACGCTCGCAAAGATCTTCCCGTCTAGGCGCGGCGGCAGCGGGCCGGCGCATGGATCTCAAGCTCACCTATTGGACGCTGGCCTTCGTCAATCTGGTGGTGATCGCCGCCTGCCTGCTGAACGGCGTGCGCCGCATCCGGCGCGGCGACGTGCGCGGGCACCGGCGCAGCATGGGGACCGCCGCGATTCTCGTGGGTCTCTTCCTGCTCTCCTACCTGCTGAAGCTCGCTCTGCTGGGTCGGGAGGATCGCGCGGAATGGACATCCGGCGATCTCCTGCTGCTCTCGGTCCACGAGCTCTGCGTGGCCGTGAGCTTCGCAGCGGGCGTCACGGCTGCCCTGCACGCGCGACGCTTTCGCGAGGCGCTCGGGTCCGGCCCGCTGCGCGCGGCCCGCGGCGCAGCGCAGCCCGGGCGCCGCGCGCATCGCCGCGCCGGGCGCACCGCCGTCGTGGGCGGCCTGCTGGCGCTGGTGACCGCCCTAGGCGTGCTGGTCCGGATGCTCGAGCGCGCCTCCGGCTGAGCTCCCCTCGGGCCCTTTCCTGAGCCGATTCGTGTAGATTGGAAGGGAGTCCCCTGTGCGAGAGGAGAGCGCGATGTACGTGAACCTCGGCAGCCTCCTGCAGGCCAGCACCGCGCTGCGCCCGGATCACGTAGCGATCCGTCTCGGCGATCGCAGCGTGACGTACGGAGCGCTCGATCGCGCTGCGCGCGGCATCGCTGCCAGCCTGCGTGCCCGCGGCCTCGCACCGGGGGACAAGGTCGCGCTGCTGATCCCGAACGTGCCCGAATTCAGCATGGCGTACTTCGGCGCGCTGTACGCGGGCTGCACGCTGGTGCCCCTCAACGTTCTGCTCTCCGCCGCGGAAGTGCAGTACCACCTGGAGGACTCTGGAGCGAAGCTGCTGCTGGCGCACCCTTTCTTCCCCGCCGCCTCGAAACAGGGCGCGGAGGCCGCCGGCGTTCCCGTGCTCTGGACCAACGGCGAAGGGGACGACGTGCTCACGGCGCTGGCCGAGAACGAGCCGCTTCGGGCACTGCATCCCACGCTGGCGACCGACACCGCGGTGATCCTCTACACGTCGGGCACCACGGGCAAGCCCAAGGGCGCGGAGCTCACCCACGCGAACCTGCTGCTCAACTGCACGGTCGTGGCCGGCAGACTCGTGCCGCTCGATGCCGACGACGTGGCCCTCGCGACCCTGCCCTTCTTCCACTCGTTCGGGCAGTCGTGCATCCAGAACGCCGTCCTCGCCGCCGGCGGCAGCTTCACGTTGCTGCCCCGTTTCGACGCGGAAGAGGCGCTCCAGATCATGGAGCGCGATCGCGTCACGCGCTTCGCAGGCGTTCCCACCATGTACTTCGCGATGCTGCACCACCAGGGTTCGCGCGAGTACGACCTCTCGGCGCTGCGCTGGTGCTTTTCGGGTGGTGCGCCCATGCCGGTGGAGGTGATGAGCGCGTTCGAGGCGAAATATCCCGTCAAGATCCTGGAGGGCTATGGCCTCTCCGAGACCTCGCCCGTGGCGAGCTTCAACGTGCTGGATCGGCCGCGCAAGCCGGGCTCCATCGGCTATCCGGTGTGGGGCGTCGAGATGGCGATCCTGGGCGAGGACGATCAGCCGCTGCCCGACGGCGAGCAGGGCGAGATCTGTGTGCGCGGCCACAATGTGATGAAGGGCTACCTCGGCCGGCCCGAGGCGACCAAGGAAGCCATGCGCGGCGGCTGGTTCCACACGGGTGACATCGGACGCCGCGATGCCGACGGCGCGTACTGGATCGTGGATCGCAAGAAGGACATGATCCTGCGCGGCGGCTTCAATGTGTATCCGCGCGAGGTGGAAGAGGTGCTCTACGCGCACCCGGCGATCGTGGAAGCTGCGGTGATCGGGGTTCCCCACGAGAGCCACGGCGAAGAGGTCAAGGCGTTCGTCGTCTCGAGCGATCCGCAGCTGACGGCCGAAGAGGTGATCGCCTACAGCAAGCAGCGTCTGGCGGCCTACAAGTATCCGCGCATCGTCGAGTTCTCGCAGGGTCTTCCGAAGGGCGCCACGGGGAAGATCCTGAAGCGCGCGCTGCGCGAAGCGTAGGCGCCGCCCGACCTGCACCGAGCGGGGACGAGCTCCGGGGCGCCGGAGATCCGACTCGGAACGCCAGCATTAGTGCGGGGATGCGGTGTGACCGGATTCGTCACGCGGCCGTGTTGGACTGGGGGCGTTGCGAGATCTGGAGGAGACATCATGCGCAAACCCCTGAGTGTGATCGATCGAACCTTGAGTCGCTGTCTCGTGTGTGGCTTCCGCGAGGTGCGTACCGACGAGGTCGTGCACCGCGGTGTCGTGCTGCTCGCCGAATGCCCGCACTGCGATCACCGCTGGACCGCCTCGCTGGATGCGGCCTGGGCGACCGACGCCGTGGCCCGGGTGCGGCCGGTGCGTCGCGCGCCAGGGGAGACCGCGGGCGCGGCATGATACCGTCGAGCCGTGAGGCTCGTGCTCTATACCGGCAAGGGCGGTGTCGGCAAGACGACCACCGCGGCCGCCGCAAGCGTGTGCGCGGCGCGGCGCGGCCGGCGCACGTTGGTGGTCTCGGCGGACGCGGCTCACAGCCTCGGCGATGTGCTGGGCGATCGGCTCGGAGCCACGCCCGTGGAGGTCGAGAGCGGGCTGGACGCACTCGAGCTGGACGCGCGCGTCGAGACGCGCCGCCATTGGGGGCGCGTCCAGGAGTTCCTCCGCTCCCTCTTCCGGCACCAGGGCATCGAGAGCGTCGTGGCCGACGAGCTCGCCATGCTGCCGGGCGCCGAGGAATTCGCCACGCTCCTGGCGGTCGAGCAGTACGCGCGAGGCGGCACCTACGACCTCATCGTCGTCGACTGCGCGCCGAGCGACGCCACGTTGCGACTCGCGACTCTGCCGGAGGTGCTGCACGGCATGGCCCGGCTCGCCCTGCCCGCCCTCCGGGCACTTGCTGGCGTGAGCGCGCCGATCCTGCAGCGCCTCGTCTCCGCACCCCTGCCGGCGTCCGGGGTGTTCGCGGACGTCGAGTCGCTGCTCTACGACAAGCTCGCCGGGCTGCGGCGCCGCATCAGCGACCCGACCACGAGCGTGCGCCTCGTGGTGACGCCGGAGCGCATGGTGATCGACGAGGCCCGGCGCACCTACACGGAGCTCGCGCTCTTCGAAGTGCCGTGCGACGCGGTGGTGATGAACCGCACGCTGACACGGGAGGCGGGTCGTGAGCCCTTCTTCTCCGATTGGATGCGCGTGCAAGAGCGACACCTTCGCGAGGTGAAGTCGGCCTTCGCGCCGCTGCCCGTGCTCACCTCGCCGCTGCAGCGGGAAGAGGTCGTGGGCGTCGACCGTCTGGCGCGCCTCGGGGAGCGGATCTTCGCCGACCACGAGCCCGATGCCGTGCTGTGCGGAGGATCCCGGGTGCGTTTCGAGCGCGATGGGATGGACTACGTCGTGCGCCTGCCCCTGCCCGGTGCGCGCGCCGAAGCGCTCGACGTGGCGAAGCTGGACGGGAATCTCGTCGTGACCACGCGGGCGCGGCGGCGCGCGCTCAAGCTGCCGCGCAGCATCGCGCAGCTCGCGCTGCTGCAGGCGAGAGTCGACGACGCGGTGCTGATCGTGCGCTTCGGTGTGCTTCGCGGCGCCGCCGCGGAATCCACCTGAGATGCGGGTCCTGCTGTTCGCCGGCAAGGGTGGGGTCGGCAAGACCAGCCTCGCGCTCGCCACGGCGTTGGGCGCCGCACAGCACGGCCACCGCGTGTGCGCGCTCTCCACGGATGCCGCCCACAGCCTCGGCGATGCGCTGCAGCGCTCGATCGGACCGCGCCCCGAGCTCGTGGCACAGAACGTATGGGCGCAGGAAGTGTCGGCGCTGGCCGAGCTCGAGCGTTCCTGGGCGAGCATTCGCGATTGGCTGCGCGCGCTGCTCTTCGATGCGGAGCGCGAGCTGATCCAGGAGGAGCTGCTGGTGCTTCCGGGCTTCGAGGAGCTCGTCGCGCTGCGCGCGCTTCGCGAGATCGAGTCGAGCGGAGCGTACGATCTGTGCGTGGTGGATTGCGCGCCCACGGGCGCGATGTTCCGCATGCTGCGGTTGCCCGAAGCGCTGCGCGCCATCATGGAGCATTTTTGGGAGTGGGAACGGCGCGCCGCACGCGCGGTGCGGCCGTTCGCCGAGCGGGTCGGACTCGGACGCTTCGTGGCGCCAGAAGAAGTGTTGGACGCGATCGAGCGCCTCTACGCAGAGGTGTCGGACGTGCGCCGCATCCTGCTCGACGAAGAGCGCACGAGCGCCCGCCTGGTCGTGAATCCGACGCGCGTCGTGATCGAAGAGACGCGGCGTTCGTTCGCGTATCTCAGTCTCTACGGGGTGGCGACGGATGCGCTGCTGGTGAATCGGGTGCTGCCCGTGGAGGCCGCGGGTGGGTATTTTGCGCGCTGGTCCGAGCGCGAGCGCGCGGAGCTCAGCACGATCGAGTGCTGCTTTCCCCTGCCGATCCTGCGCGCCTCGCTGCAGCGCCGCGAGGTGCTCGGAGCGGATGCGCTGCGCGCGCTCGCGTGCGAGCTCTACAAAGACCGCGATCCGGCCGAGCGCCTCGTGACGCAGCGCCCGCTGCGTCTGGACGAGCGCGACGGCACCCTGATTCTGGCCATCGACCTGCCCACCGCGCAGCGCGACGAGCTCCACGTCTCGCTGCACGGCGACGAGCTGCGCGTGGGGATGCGCGACGTCGAGCGCCGCATCGCCCTGCCGGCCTCGCTGGCGGGCAGCGCGGTTGCGTCCGCTCGGCTCTCGGGAGGCGTGCTCGAGGTCGCTTTCGCCGCGGCGCCGCGCCCGTGAAGGAGGCGCGCGCCGCCGAGCGCATCGTGTCGCTGGTGCCGTGCATCACCGAGGCGCTCTTCGCGCTCGGCCTCGGATCGCGCGTGGTCGGCGTGACCGATTGGTGCGTGCATCCGCGTGACGGCGTGGCGGCGCTGCCCCGGGTCGGCGGCACCAAGACGCCGTCCATCGCGAGCATCGTCGCGCTGCGACCGGATCTCGTGATCGCGAATCGCGAGGAGAATCGGCGGCGCGATGTCGAGCAGCTGGAAGCTGCGGGCGTCCGGGTGTGGGTCACGTTCCCGCGCACGGTACGCGAGGGCGTGCAGCTGCTGCGCGAGGTGGCCGAGCTGGGCGCTGCACCCGAGGCCTTCGCGTCTCGGGTGGTGCCCGTCGAGCGGGCGCTCGCCGACGCGCTCGAGCACCCGCCGGCCCAGCGCGCGCGCGTGTTCTGTCCGATCTGGAAGAAGCCCTGGATGGCGGTGGGAAGCGATACCTATGCGAACGACCTGCTCCGCATCTGTGGGGGCGACAATGTCTTCGCCGGCCGGCGCGCGCGGCGCTATCCGATCGTGACGCTCGAGGAAATTCGAGCCGCGCAGCCCGAGGTGATCCTGCTCCCCGACGAGCCCTACGCATTCGGGGCGCGCGACGTCCAGGAGCTGGGCAAAGAGGATGTGCCCGCCGCGCGCGCGGGCCGGATTCACCAAATCGACGGTACCCTGGTGTCGTGGTACGGTCCGCGCATCCAGAGAGCGCTCGATACGCTGCGCGCGCTGATCCTGGGTGGGGAGCGCGCGTAGCGCCCAGGCATGGAGGGCGAGCGCGGGCGCCGGGTGGAGGCGTGGCGTCTATCATAGGGTGTTGAGAAATCCACCCGCTTCGGCAGTTCAGTTCAAGCGCTGCCGATTGCTTGCCGATAGGCTGCACCAGCCAGCGTACCAATGCGTTTCGGCTGCGGAGAATTCCAGCGCGCATGAGAGAGATGCTGCAAGCGGCCGCTCGCTTCTTCGCTGGAGCGCTGCGCCTCGGCGCCGGCCGTCCGCGCACGCTCGCGGCCCCGCTGGCGGCGCTGCTGCTCGCTGCGCCGGCCTGGTCCGCCGAGATCGTGGATGTGCGGATCGGGCGGCATCCCGAGTTCACGCGCATCGTCTTCGAGCTCGATCAGCAGACGGGCTACCGCATCAAGCGAACCCAGCGCGATCTCATCGTCACGCTCGAGGCCACGTCGAAAGCCTGGTCGATCGGTCGGCGCGGCTCCGTGGAGTCGGTGCAGGTGGACGCTGGAGCGACGGAATCCGTCGCGAAGATCCGCCTGCGGAACACGGACGTCCGCGTGCAGGAGATGATCCTGGCGAATCCGGCGCGGATCGTGCTCGACCTGAAGGGCGAGGTGCCGGTGGCACCCCGCGCCGCAGCGAAGCCGAGCGCCGAGAAGCCCGTGTCGCGTCCGGCTCCGCAGCCGGTGGTCAAGAAGCCCGTGTCGCGTCCGGCTCCGCAGCCGGTGGTCGAGAAGCCCGTGGCGCGCCCCGCACCCGAGCCGGTGGTCGAGAAGCCGGTGGCGCGTCCGGCTCCGCAGCCGGTGGTCGAGAAGCCCGTGGCGCGTCCCGCACCCGAGCCGCTGGTCGAGAAGCCCATCGCGCGTCCCGTTCCCGAGATGCCGCGTGCGCCCGCGCCGGCACCCGAGCCCGACGTGCCACTCGACATCGAGCCGATGCCCTCGTTCGTCAAGGTGGCACCGGCCCCGCCGGCCCCGAAGCCGGTGGTGGCGCCGCCCAAGCCCCCCAAGCCGA
>JAOUNA010000057.1 GCA_029881215.1 Myxococcales bacterium
ATGGTGGCATCTGGCATCCAGGGCGCTGTCTCGAAGCTGCTGGCGAATCCCATGCTGCTCGGCGGCGGCGCCGCGGCCGCGATCGTCGTGATCGCGCTGCTGGTGGTCGTGCTGCGCCGGCGACGGGCGATCCCGAACGATCTCGACGTGACGGCGATCGCAGGGGATGCGGACGCAGCGGGCAGCGGCGCGGTGGCCGGTGCCGAAGACGATCTCTTCGGCGATCTCGATTCGGCGCTCGCGGATGCGGGCGCGGCAGAAACCCGGACCCGTTCGAGCATTCCGCCGAGCGGGAGCTCGATTTTCGATGACGACGATCCCATGAAGGTCGCCACCTCGAAGCAGGGAGACGCACAGATGAAGCAGGATCTTTCCGACATGCCGACCTCCGCAACCGCCGCACGGTCTTCCTCGACTGGGAGTGGAGACATGGGTCGCATCGTGCGAGAGCTCCAGTCGCGCATGGCTGCGCTCGAGACCAAGCTGGAGGAGGCCAACGAGGCCCGGGAGCGGCTCGAGCGTCAGGTGGCGGCGCAGAGCGAGGAGCTGCGGGTGCAGCGCGCGGCCATCGCGCGCACGCAGCGAGCGCTGCGCAGCATGAGTCGCTCGGACGACGACAAGGCCAGCGAGCCGGCCCTGCGCGATGGCGAGACGCAGATGAAGACGCGGGTCAACGGCTAGGCCGCCGGCCGGCGCGGTCCGCGGGGGACCCTTGCACCGATCGGGGGCAAATCGCGCGTTCTCGCGCCCGGCATCAGTCGGATACCCGGACGCCGGATTTCCTGGCACAATCGCCGCTGAGAGCGGCGCTTCCGGGTTCGGAGACTGAACGTGTACACGGCCCACTATCAGCTTCGCGAAAAGCCGTTTGCGCTCACTCCCGACCCCCGCTTCCTGTTCCTATCGCTTTCGCACCGCGAGGCGCTCGCTCACGTGCTCTACGGCATCGAGCAGGGCGAGGGCTTCATCGCGGTGACCGGAGAAGTGGGTACGGGCAAGACGACCCTGTGCCGCACCCTGCTCGAGCGCCTCGGCAGCGAGACCGAGGTGGCGTTCATCTTCAACCCGATGCTGTCGGGCGAGGAGCTGCTGCGCACGATCACTGCGGAGTACGGTCTGCGCGAAGCTGGGCGCACGCGCGCCGAGCTCAACGACCAGCTGAATCGCTTCTTGCTCGCGACGCGTCAGGCGGGGCGACGCGTCGTTCTCGTCGTGGACGAGGCGCAGAACCTCTCGACGGAGACGCTCGAAGAGGTGCGCCTGCTCTCGAATCTCGAGACGTCCACCTCCAAGCTGATCCAGATCGTTCTGTTCGGCCAGCCCGAGCTCGACGACAAGCTCGACTCGCCCGAGCTGCGTCAGCTGCGCCAGCGCATCAGCGTTCGCTGGCGGCTTTCCCCGCTCTCGGACGTGGAGGCCGGCGACTACATCCGCCACAGGGTGCGCGTGGCCGCGGGGGCGGATCGGGATCTCTTCACGGCGAGCGCGCTGCGCGAGATCCGCAGGCGCGCGAAGGGCGTGCCGCGCATCGTGAATCTGCTGGCGGACCGCGCCCTGCTCGCCGGCTACGTGGAGGGCGCGCAACGCGTCGATCGCGCGCACGTCGGGCAGGCCGCGCGCGAGATCCTGAGCGCATGGCGCCGCGTTCGCCCGAGCCGCGTGCGGCGCTGGCGCGCGTTCCGGGTGGGAACGTGAGCACGATCCTCAAGGCCCTGCGCCGGCTCGAGCAGGAGAAGTCCCGGCCCGCGGGCCAGCGCCCGCTGCGCGAGGAAGTTGCACACGCGAGCCTCACGAATCGACAGCCGCGCAGATCCTGGCGGGCCGCCGCGCTCGCGGGTGGGGTGGGCGTTGCGGCGGGGGCGTCGCTGCTCTTGCTGTGGCCGCAGGGCGGCGAGCCGCCGGAGCCGCTCGCGGTCACCAGCCCCGCGCCCCGCGCGACAGCGCCCCAGCCCTCCGCCGAGCAGACGCCGCGCGAGCGCGCCGCCTCCGAGCGCCTCGAGCGCCGCCGCGCGGCGCGAGCCGCCCGAGCTGCCGCGCCCGCGCCCGCGCCCGATTCGGGTGAGCTCTCGGACGACGCGCTCACCTCGCCGGTGGCGGTGGTGCGCCGACCCCAGGCGAAGCCGCGCGTGGCAGACGATGCGCCGCGCCGGGCGGCGCCACCCGGTCCCGCGGTTGCCAGCGCGCCGCCTGCCGATGCCGCGGAGTTCGAGAGCAGCGAGGTGTCGTTCGAGGCAGCAGAGCCCGAGCCTGCCGGGCTCGCCGGCGCCGAGCCGGCGCCGAAGCTCGATGCCGCGGGCGAAGGCGCCCGGCTCGCCGCCGAGGTGCGCGTGGAACAGACACTCTGGCACCCCCGACCCGAGCGGCGCGTGGCCGTGCTCGAGGTGCCCGGCCGCGAGGCGCCGCTGCGCGTCCACGAGGGAGATGCGGTGGGGTCGCTCGTCGTGTCGAAGATCGAGCCGTCGGGCGTGGTCTTCACGCGGGAGGGGCAATCCCTGCGCCGCGCGCTCGGCGCGGAGCGCTGATCGGCCGGCGCGCGCGCTGCCGCTAGCGGACGAGGATCGATCCGTTCGAGGTGCGCAGCTTGATGGGCGCGCCGCCGTGGCCGAGTCGACCCACGACACGTGTTGGTGTCTCTCGGGTGATCTGCCCCAGGACGCGCTCGTTGCGGATCGTGCCGTTGTCCACGCGGATGTCGACGTCGGCGTCCACGCCCTCGGGAAGCGCCAGCTCGATGCCACCGTTGCTCGTGGCCAGCTGGATGCCCGCCGGGCCGAGGTCCAGCAACGCGGCGCGGATCAGGCCGTTCGAAGTCGAGGCGTCGACGGCGCCGCGGTGCTGCTCGATCTCGATCTTTCCGTTGCTCGAGCGCGCCGTCAGTCGGCCGCGGATGCCGGTGCAGCACACCTTGGCGTTGGTGGTCACGACCTCGACGTCGCCGACGATGTCCGCGATGAGCGCGCAGCCATTCGAGGAGCGCGCGCGCACCGGACCTCGAATGCCCTCCACATCGATGCGGCCGTTCGCAGCGTCGACGGCCACCTGCATGCGGCGCGGCAATCGGATCACGAGGTTTGCGCTGCCGTGCCGGCTCGACTTGCGCGGCGCCTCCACGTCGAGCTCGAGCCCGTCGGGGGTCTCCTTCGACACGAGCCGGATCTCCCGGAGCAGCTCCGCCGCCGCTTCCAGCGACTCCGCCCGAGCCGCCTTGTGGGCCGTCACCTCGAGATCGCTGCGATCCTCTCCCAGGATCCGGGTGCGCCCGTTGGCGTTGCGGACGCGGAACGCGCCGGCGCGGTTCGCGGCGATGCAGAGCGTCTGATCTTCTTCCGCGCGGTCGCTCCACGGAATGCCCTCGAGGAGCTTGCGGGGCAGACCGTTCCCGACCGTCTTGTCGGGCGGGACTCCCGGCCCCTCGCCGCGGGCGCTCGCTTCGTCGCTTTCGCGGATTCTCGTCGCCATGGCACTCAGTGGTACCGGGGGTCGTCCCGCCGCTTCCGCGCTTCCCATTCTTCGTGCTGCACCGCGCGCAGGCGCTGGCGCATCCGGTAGCGGCGCCAGCGATACTTGAGCTGCTCGAGGCTGAGGAGGCTGCCGGCGTCGCCGCTGCGGCGCAGGTAGAGCCAGCCGACCAGGACGCCGCCCAGATGTCCGACGTGACTCACGTTGCCGCCGCCGAAGAGCAGCGTCATGAAGAACAGGATGGGAATCAGCCAGATGGCGCGGAACGCGACGGGCGGGAACAGGAGCATGATGGTGCGATCGGGCCACGTCAGCGAATACGCGAGCAGCACGCCGTAGATGGCGCCCGAGGCGCCGAGCGTGGGGATGTGCAGCGAGATCTCCGACGCGATGCCGAGGCCGACGAGGAGATAGGGGGCGGTCGCGATGATGAGACCGGCGCCGGCGCCGCACACCAGGTAGTAGCGGAGGAAGCGCTTCGGTCCCCACACCATGGCGAGCTGCGTGCCGAACATCCAGAGAACGAAGAGATTCATCAGGATGTGGGCGAGACCGCCGTGCAGCCACATGTAGGTGAAGGGCTGCCAGATCCAGCCCTGCTGCCATACGAGGTAGGGCTGCACGCTGAAGAGCGCGGTCAGGCTCAGATTCGAGCCCGTGGTCAGCAGCTGCCCGGCGAACACCAAGGCGTTCGCGATCAGCAGCTGCTTGATGATCGGGGGCGTGACGGGCGGGCCGAAGCCGAGCCCGCCGCCCTGGTAGCCACGTCCGTACAATTCGCCTGTTTCCTCCGGATCGGAATGTAGGAACGGGTTCAGTTCGTGGCGAAGCGCTGAAAATGGGAAGTGGCGCGCTGAACCGTCGATCGACTCCGCCCAAAGGTCGCGGGAGGGGCGCGCGAGATCCCGCGAAGGAAGAACAGACTAAGCCACGAGGCGATGCGCCGTCAACGCAGATCGACCCCAGAGGGGAGCGCCTCGAGCGTCTGCAGCGCCGGCCCCAGCTCCATGCCCGACAGGTCGACGACGGGCAGGTCCAGCCCGAACTGCCTCGCCAGCGCGCGCAGACGCGCGGCGCAGTGCTCCGCATCTCCCACGACCAGCGCCTCGCGCGCCTCCCCGTCTCCGAGCCCCGCGAACCAGGGATTGAGCCGGCGGAACTCCGCCAGGATCCGGTCCGGATCCGGCGCGGCCTCGATTCTCGTGAAGATCCACATGCAGCGCGCGATCGCGTCGGGATCCCGGCCGGCGTCGGCACAGGCCTCGCGCAGCTGCGCCTCGGCCTCGGCGAAGCGCGCCGGGATCGGCGGCAGATTCACGTTCCAGACGTCGGCGTGGCGCGCCACCAGGCCCAACAGCCGCGGCCCCTTGGCGGCGATTTCGATCGGCAGGCTCCCGCCGGGCGGCGTCGGTCGCACCCGGGCCGCATCCAGGCGCACGTATCGGCCGCTGCGCGTCACGCTCTCGCCGCGCCACAGGGCGCGCACCGCGTCCAACGTCTCGTCCAGCCAGGCGATGCGCTCGGCAGCGCTGAGCCGCGGGTACCCGAAGCGCGGATCCTCGGGGCGGTCTCCGATCGACGCGAAGAAGCGCAACCGCCCCGGTGCGATGCGCTCCAGCGTGGCCGCAGCCTGCGCCAGGTGGGCGGCGTTCCAGTGATGCACGACCCGCAGCGATCCGATCTGGATGCGCTGCGTGTGCGCGATGAGCGCCGCGGTCACCGTCCAGCCGTCGAGCACGTCCACTTCGCGGCGCACGCCGAGCTGGCTAACATCTCCATCCACGTAGGCGGCCGCGTAGCCGAGCGACTCTGCGCGCTGCACCAGCGCGAGAAGATCTTCCCAGGCGAAGGCGTGCCAGCCGAGCGCCACGCCCAGCTTCACGACAGACGCCCCACGAATCGCGCGGCGTGCAGCAGGGCCATGGCGCTCTTGGCGTCGGTGAGCTGGCCGCGCCAGATCCAATCGAGCGCCTCGGCCAGCGACGTGTGGACCAGCTCGATCACCTCGTCGTCTTCGTGACGGGTTGCGATGCGTTCGAGGTCGAAAGCGGCGAAGAGGTGGATGATCTCGTCGGTGAACCCCGGGGTCGTGAAGATCCAACCGAGCTTCTCGAGGCGCCCCGCGCGGTAGCCACCCTCCTCTTCGAGCTCGCGCGCCGCGCAGATCTCCGGCGTGTCACCCGGATCGAGCTTGCCGGCGGGCACTTCCAGGATGCTGCCGCCCGCCGCGTGGCGGTACTGGCGGATCAGCAGCACATCGCTCTCGCTGGTGAACGGCACCACCGCCGCTGCGCCCGGGTGGTGCACGATGTCGAGCTCGGCGACCCGGCCGTTCGGCAGCGTCACCCGTTCGCGGGTGGCGCGAATGCGGAAGCTGCTCATCGCCGTCGCTTCCGCGTCGAGGATCTGGAGGCGGAGCCAGCCGCCTCGCCGGCACCGGTCGTGCGCTCGCGCCGCGCCGCGTCGGGCCAGGGGCAGTCGTCGCGCAGCGGACAGATCGGACATCGGGGGCGCCGCGCGTCACAACACGCCCGACCGTGCTGGATCACGCGGTGCGTGTAGCGGGTCCACTCCGCCTCGGGGATCAGCGCCATGAGCTCGCGCTCGATGACGTCCGGATCCTCGGCGCGCGTCAGCCCGAGTCGCTGGTTGACGCGCTTCATGTGCGTATCCACCGCGATGCCGGGGATGCCAAAGGCGGTGCCGAGCACGACATTGGCCGTCTTGCGCGCGACACCGCGAAGCGACGTCAGCGCATCCAGCTCTTTCGGGACCTGCCCGCCGAAACGCTCCACCAGGCCGCGCGCGGCTCCCAGGATGGACTTCGCCTTTTGCCGGTAGAAGCCCGTCGGCCGGATGAGCGCCTCCACCTCGCCGGGATCTGCCTCGGCCAGCGCATCCGGCGAGGGGTAGCGGCGGAACAGCGCGGGGGTCACCTCGTTCACCTTCGCGTCCGTACACTGGGCGGAGAGGATCGTCGCGATCAGGAGCTGGAACGGCGTGCGGTGCTCGAGGGCGCACTGCGCGTCGGGGTAGGCCCGCGCCAGGGCGCGCACGATCCGCTGCGCGCGCGCGCCGCGCGCGGCTAGCGACTCCCGGGACATCCGCGCCTGCTCCGCCATCGCATGCGGCGCAGGGTAGCCCGGCGCGCCGCGGTTGTTCACACCGGGCACGAACCGCGCGCCGGAGCGCGCTGGACGGACTGCACACCCGCGCGTACTGTCTTGCGCCGGGCGAGGCAGCGGAGCGAGCGTGACGCGTCAAGAAGAAAAGGCGATCACCATCGCGGTTCCGGGAAGCGAGCTCGTGCTCGACGGAATCTTCATCCGAGGGGAAGAGTCCGAGCCCCCCGGTGCGCTGCTCGCGCCCCCGCACCCGCTCTTCGGCGGCAGCATGGCCTCTCCCGTGTTGAGCGAGCTCGCGCACGCCTGCAAGCAGGCCGGCTACGCGAGCATCCGCTTCGACTGGCGCGGTGTCGGCGCGAGCGCCGGAAGCCCGAGCGGCAGCGATGCCGACGCGGACGCGGACTACGCGGCCGCCCTCGCATATCTGGAGGAGACCGTTCCGGGGCCCCTGCTGGCAGCCGGCTATTCGTTTGGCGCCAGCGCGGCGCTGCGCGTCGCCAGCCGGCACGCGCGCGTCCGTCGGCTGCTGCTCGTGGCGCCCCCCCGCGAGCGGCTCGACGCGCAGGCCCTCGCGGCGTTCCGGGGCAGCGTGCTGCTCGTGGCGGGTGAGCACGACGCGATCGCTCCCGTCGACGCTCTCGAGGCGCTCGCGGCTGGAGATCCGCGTCTGCGCGTGGTGAGCATCTCCGGCGCTGATCACTTCTTCGTGCAGGGGCTGTCCGAGCTCGGGCGCGCCACGGCGGACTGGCTCGGCGCGGCCTGAGCTGCGGCGGCTTCGCGCGAGCGGAGCGCCGCTCGGGTCAGAAGGAATCGAGCTGCAGGAGTCGCGCCGCGCCGTCGGACGACAGCGAGTCCTCGCGCAGGTCGCGGAGCGCTTCGGACGTGTTGCGCTGCCGCTCCGCGGTCTCCGTCGGCTCGGTGCCGGCGATGAACGCCTGGAAGAGGGTCTCCTGCGTGCTGCTCGAGGCCAGCAAGCCGGTCTCGCGATCGATGCGCGTGAACACGATGGAGTCCGGCGTGTCGAAGTCGCGCCTCGGTCGGCCGGCGAGCGCCTCGCGCATGTAGTCGACCCAGATCGGCGCCGCGGCGCGCGAACCCGTCTCGCCCCAGCCGAGGAAGCGACTCTCGTCGTGTCCGACCCAGACGCCCGTCGTGACCTCCGGCGAGAATCCGACGAACCAGGCGTCCGCCTGGTCGTTGGTCGTGCCGGTCTTGCCGGCGAGGGGTCGGCCGAGCTTGCGCAGGCGCCAGCCCGTGCCCTCGAGCACCACCGCCCGCAGCAGGTCGGTCATCAGGTAGGCGTCTTCGGGCGGAATCAGCTGATCCGGATCCTGCGCTTGCTCCTCCGCTTCCGCGGTGACCGGCGCCGCTTCGCCGTCCGCCACGCCCAGTTCGCTCTCGCTCGGCGCGCCCGAATCCGCTGCGGCAGCGGCGCCGTCCGCCGCGAGCTCGGACTCCTGGGACTCACCGAGGGAGACGTTCTCGATCAGCACGTTGCCGTCGCGATCGATCACTCGCTCGATGAAGCGAGGCACGACGCGGCGTCCGCCGGAGGGAAAGACCGCGTAGGCCCGCGTCAGCTCGAGCAGCGTGACCTCGCTCGAGCCCAGCGCCAGCGCCAGGGAGCGCTCCAGCGGCGAGCGGATTCCCAGCCGCTGCGCGTAGGCGATCACACGACCCACTCCCACCTGATCGCACAGATGCACCGCCGCGTTGTTGACGGACTTGGCGAGCGCCTTGCGCAGCGTGATGGGCCCGTGGAATTTTCGTCCGTAGTTCTCGGGTCGCCAGACGAAGCCGGACGCATCGTCCACGTACACCTTGGGACGGTCGTAGACGATCGACGCCGCCGTGTACATCGGATGGCCCTCCGCATCTTCCAGCGAGAGGGCGGTTCCGTAGATCAGTGGCTTGAACGCGGAGCCCGGCTGGCGGCGCGCCTGGGTGACGCGATTGAACTGGCTCGCGGCGAAGTCGTAGCCGCCCACCATCGCGAGCACGGCGCCGCTCGGCACCTCGAATGAGAGCAGCGCACCCTGCACGACGGGATCCTGGTGCAGCGTGGCGAGCAGCATGCCGTACGCGGGTGCGTCTTCGGGGAGGGGCTCGCGCGGCGCTGGGAGCACGCGGAAGCTGGCGACGTCGCCCACCCGGAAGATGCGCTCGATCTTCTCGACGGGCCGAGGTGCCGCATCCGGATTCGCCTCGCGCGCCCAGGCGACGTCCTCGAGGCGCACCAGCGCCGAGATCTCCGGCGCGAAACCGACGCGGGCGACTGCGTTCTTCGGCTCCACCGCGGTGATCACACCGAGCAGCGGCGTGTCTTCCGGCAGCAGCGCGCGCAAGGCCGCCAGCGTCTCCTCGACGGAGGGCGCCTCGTCCGGGCTCGGAAGCTGCGACGCGTCGCCGCCCGCGCTCACCTCGGGGAGCTCCAGCTCCGCCTCTCCCGCCTCCCCGGCCGGCTCGTCCGGGGGCACGGGCGCGAGGCCGTTCTCGACGGCGAGCCGCTCGAGCTCCGCCGGGATCTCCGCCACGGGAACCCTGCGCAGCACGCCCCGAAAGCCCTGGCGCCGGTCGAGGTCTTCCAGACCCCTGCGCACCGCCGCCACGGCCGCCTTCTGCAGCTCGAGGTCGAGGGTGGTTTCAATGCGCAGCCCGCCCTGGAGGACCCTCTCTCCGCCGAGCGTGTCGAACAGGTAGCGGCGCACCTCCTCGCTGAAGTACGCCGCCGCCTCGAAGGCCTCGCGATCCGGATCCTCGCTGAGAACGGGCCGATCCTGCACGGCCTGCGCGTAGGACGCGGCGTCGAGGTGCTGGTCCTCGAGCATACGCGCCAGCACGTAGAGTCGGCGCCGCTCGGCACCGATCGGATTTGCGAATGGCGAATAGTGGGAGGGCGCCTTCGGGAGGCCCGCCAGCTGCGCGGCCTCGGAGATGCTCAGAGACGCGACGTCCTTTCCGAAGTAGGTGTGCGCGGCCTCTCCGATGCCGTAGGCGCCGTGTCCGAAGTAGATCTGGTTCAGGTAGAGATAGAGGATCTCCTGCTTGGTGAAGTGGCGTTCGATACGGCGCGCGAGGATCATCTCGCGGATCTTGCGCCGGTAGGTGCGATCGGGGCTCAGCAGCAGACCCTTCACCACCTGCTGGGTGATGGTGCTCCCGCCCTGCCGCGTCTCGCCGCCCGCCTGGAGATTCACCAGCGCGGCGCGCAGGATCGACATGTAGTCGATCCCCTGGTGTTCGAAGAAGGTGCTGTCTTCGGCTGAGAGGAAGGCTTGAATGACGTGGGGGGGAACGTCCGAGAGCGGCGTCAGGCGCCTCCGCTCGACGAAGAACAGCCCGATGAGTCGACCCTGGCGATCGACGACGCGGCTGGCGAGCGGCGGCCGGTAATCCGCGGCATTCTTCAGATCCGGCAGATCGCGCAGGAAGGCGAGATAGACTCCTGCGACCGCGCCGACTCCCCCGAGGAAGAGGAGTCCGGCTGCCGCCACCAGGATGCGCATGCCACGCGACCGGCGAGACCGCAGGGAAGTCATCATTGCTCCGGGGGATGTCGGGACCGTAGCCGAGCCCGCGTCTCCTGCGCTAGCGCTTCGGCGCCACACGCGAGTCCCTGAATGACCACATCCGATCGCACCTTCGCGTTCGTCATGGATCCGATCGAATCGATCGACATCCGGTCGGACACGACCTTCGTGCTGATGCTGGAGGCCCAGCGTCGCGGCCACCGGGTGTTGTACATCGACCCGGCGGATCTCGGCGTGGACGACGGAGTCGCCGTCGCGCAGGCGCAGCCGGTCACGCTGCGCAGGGAAGAAGGCCGCCACGCCGATCTCGGCGCTGCGCGCAGCATTGCCCTGGATGACGGCGTCGATGTGGTCCTGCAGCGCAAGGATCCCCCCGTCGACGCCGCCTACGTGACCGCCACCCAGATTCTCTCGCTCTGCCGCCGCGCCCTCGTGCTCAACCGGCCCGAGGGAATTCTCGCCGCCAACGAGAAGCTCTACGCGCAGCACCATGCGGAGCTCATGCCGCCCACACGGGTGACGCGATCGATTCCGCAGCTGCTGGATTTCATGGCGAAGCTCGGCGGCGAGATGGTCGTCAAGCCCCTCGACGGGCGCGGGGGCGAGGGCATCTTCCACGTCCGCAACGACGATCGGAATCTCCTCTCCATCCTCGAGCAGTCGACGCGCTTCCAGACGGTCCGCGTGATGGCCCAGCAGTATCTGCCGGAGGTGCGCCAGGGAGACAAGCGCATCCTGCTGCTCGATGGAGAGCCCCTCGGAGCCGTGATGCGCGTGCCCGCCGAGCGCGAGCTGCGGGCGAATCTCCATGTCGGTGGGCGCCCGGAGCGGACGGAGCTGGACGACCGGGACCGGCACATCATCGAGTGTCTGGCGCCGCGGCTGCGGCGCGATGGGCTCTTCTTCGTCGGCATCGACGTGATCGGCGGTCGCCTCACCGAAGTCAATCTGACCAGTCCGACGGGCGTCCAGGAGATCAACGCGCTCGAGGATCGCAGGCTCGAGGCTGCGATTCTCGACGGCATCGAGGCCAAGCTCACCGAATCCGCGCTCCGCACCTGAATCCCCACCGTCGGTGCGGGCGCCCGGCGACTCGCAAATTCCGACGATAACTCCCTGAAAAACCATTGACACGGCCCGGAGCGGGGCCGAAACTCTCCGTCGGTGTGGTGGGCCGCCCCCTGGCCCCGACGCGCTGGATTCCGATGGACCCGAGGTCGGTCGGTAGGGCGAGACGCACCGCATCCACGATTCCTCCGGTCCCGCACCTTTCTCCCCTCGCGGGACGCACCAACACGAGAAGGAGATGGCCAATGGCCACGGTAGTCGAAAAGACCGGCATCAAACGGGAGAAGGGCTGGCTCTATTACCTCGACAAGAAGGGGAATGTGAGCCGGGCGCGCATGGCGCGCGGAGGGGGCAAGGCGCAGAAGGGCAAGCCCCAGATGGTCGCGAAGTGCGGCATCAAGCGTGAGGAGGGTTACCTCTACTTCATCGACAAGAAGGGGAACGTCTCCAAGGTCAAGATGGCGCGGGCGACCTCGCGGCGCCGGCGCAAGCCCGCTCGGCGCAAGACGGCCGCGCGGCGCAGCGGCGCTCGCCGCAAGAAGACGGCGCGCAAGAAGACCGCCCGCCGCAAGACCGGGCGCAAGAAGGCCGCACGCCGGAAGCCGGCCCGCCGCAAGAAGGCGGCGCGCAAGAAGACCGCCCGCCGCAAGACGGGGCGCAAGAAGGTCGCACGCCGGAAGCCGGCCCGCCGCAAGACGGCTCGGCGGCGAGCGCGCCGCTAGGGCGCGAGCGTCGAAGGTCGGGCCGGCGGGCAACCGCCGGCCCGGCAACCGACTTCGCTAGGCTGTTGCGCATGGCGCCTGGCAATTCGGGTGGGAACGACGCGGTCATTCAGGGTGCGCGCCGGAGCGAACAGCCTCACGGCATTCTCATCGTCGACGACGAACCGGCCATCCTCGAATCCCTGCAGCTCACGCTCGGCAGTGACTACCGTGTCTTCCCGGCGGAGAGCGGCGAGGCGGGTCTCGCAATTCTCGAGCGCGAAGACATCGCGCTGATCATCACGGATCAGGTGCTTCCCTCGATGAGCGGCGTCGAGTTCCTCGAGCGCGCCATGGAGATCGAGCCCGCGGCCATCCGCATGATGCTCACCGGCTATGCGGACATCGGCTCCCTCGCCCGAGCGATCAACGAGGGCAGGATCTACCGCTACGTCTCCAAGCCCTGGGAGCCCGACGAGCTCAGGCTCAACGTCAAGCGGGCGTTGGAGGCCCACGATCTCGCCACCGAGAACGTCCAGCTCGCCTTCGCCCTGGCGGATGCGAATGCGCGGCTGCGCGCGGAGAACGTCTATCTGCGGCGCGAGGTCGAGCGCAAGTATGCCTTCGATCGACTGATCGGCTCGAGTCCGGCGATGAACCGCGTGTTCGAGGTGATGGAGAAGGTCGCGGAGACGGATGCGACCGTGCTGATCCGGGGTGAGACGGGCACCGGCAAGGATCTGGTGGCTCGCGCCATCCATTACAGCGGGCCGCGCAGGGATCATCGTTTCGTGGCGCAGAATTGCGCGGCGCTGCCGGACACGCTGCTCGAGAGCGAGCTCTTCGGGCACGTTCGGGGCGCATTCACGGGCGCACACGTCGACAAGAAGGGACTGTTCGAGGTGGCGCACCGCGGCACCGTGTTTCTCGACGAGGTCGGGGAGACGCATCCGGGCATGCAGGTGCGGCTGCTGCGCGTATTGCAGGACGGCGAGATCCGCCCCCTTGGCTGCTCGGAGACGCGCAAGGTCGACGTGCGCATCATCGCGGCCACGAACCGGGATCTGCTGAAGGATGCCGAAGAGGGGCGCTTTCGTGAGGATCTCTACTATCGCCTGCGCGTGGTCGAGATCGAGCTGCCACCGCTGCGCGAGCGCCGCTCCGACATCCCGCTCCTCGCGCACCGTTTCCTCGATGCCTCGAACCGGAAGATGGGCCGCAAGCTGATGGGCTTCACCAACGCCGCGATGGATCGGCTGGTGGCTTATCACTGGAGCGGCAACGTGAGGGAGCTCGAGAACGAGATCGAGCGCATCGCGGCGCTGGCCGGCGATGCCGAGACCATCGGCGTCGACATGCTTTCGGAGCACATCCGGGGCGCCGCGCCCGCCGTCGATCCGCGCGCGGGCGATCTGCCCCGCGGACTGACGCTCAATGCCAGCGTCGACGGGCTCAAGCGCCGCATGATCCTCGACGCCATCCGCGAGACGGGCAGCAAGACGCGCGCGTCGGAGCTCCTGGGAATTCCGCGCCAGTCGCTCCAGAAGATGATGAAGCGTCTGGGCTTGAAGGACTGAGGCGCCCCGAGTCAGCCCTCGATCACCGCCCGAAGCGCGTCGCGGGCACGTGCGTGCGCGGCCTCGAGCTGGTCGAGCACCGCTTTGGCGCGCGAGAGCTCGCCCGCGCGGCTGATCGCGCCGAGCCGGTCGCAGAGCGAGACGATTTCGTGCGCACCGACGTTGCTGCTGCTGGACTTGAGCGCGTGGGCCACTTCGAAGAGCGCACCGCAGGCGCCGTCTTCGATGGCCTCCCGCACATCGGCGACCAGCTCCTCGGTACGTTCCAGATAGCTGCCGATCAGATCGGCGAGGAGATTGGGCCGTTTCTCGCTCTGCAGAGCGCGGATCTCGTCAAGAGCCGTAGGGTCGATCGGCCCGACGGCACCGCCCGCCGTCGCGCGGCCCGTGCCGTCGCTCGGGGCCGTGCAACCGCCGTCGGCCCGCTCGACACAGCAGCGCGCGAGCATCTCGCGAAGCTCGCGCTGTCGGAACGGCTTGCACAGGTAATCGTCCATGCCGGCTTCCAGGCACTGCTCGCGGTCTCCCTCCACCGCGCTCGCGGTCAGGGCAAGAATCGGCACGCGCCTTCCCGCCCGCTCCTCTGCCTCGCGCCGTCGGATCTCCCGCGTGGCCCGGTAGCCGTCCATGACGGGCATCTGGCAGTCCATCAGCACCGCGTCGTAGTGCCGAGCCGCGACGGCTCCGAGAGCCTCCTGGCCGTTGTTGACGACGTCGAAGCGGTAGCCCATGTCCTCGAGCATGGCCGCCACCACTTCCTGGTTGACGGCGTTGTCCTCCACCAGGAGCACGCGCTGCCCACCGGCCACGCCGTTCTCCTCGCAGTGCTCGGCGGGCGCTTCGCGCCTTTCCTTCGCGTGCCCCAGCACCGTGGAGAGGCAGTCGAACAGCGCGGACTGCAACACGGGCTTGATGAGCCGTCCCTGGACATCCAGCTCATCGAGGTTGTCCTGAGCCGTCAGCGAGCACAGCACCACCAGCAGCACGTCGGCGATGCGCGCCTCGTCGCGGATCGCGCGCACCACCTCGCTGCCGCGCATGTCGGGCATGTCCATGTCGAGCAGCACGAGCTCGTAGGGCTCACCGAGATCGACCGCCTCGCGCAGGGCGTCCAGGGCATCGTCGCCCCTGCCCACGGCCTTGCAGGGCATCTGCCAGCTGCTGAGCTGGCGCTCGAGAAGCGCCGCGCTCGCGCGGTTGTCGTGCGCGATCAGGACGCGAATGCCACCGAGCGAGGTGGGAGCGAGCTTCCAAACCGATCCGGCCATGCCGCTGCGTTCGAGTGGCACCTCGAGCCAGAAGACGGAGCCCCTGCCCGGCTCCCCTTCGAAGCCGATTTCACCCCCCATCAGACCGACGAGGCGCCTGCAGATGGCCAGGCCCAGGCCCGTTCCTCCGAACTGGCGCGTGGTCGACGCGTCGACCTGCGCAAAGGCATCGAAGATGTGCGCGCGGTTCTCCGACGAGATGCCAATCCCCGTGTCGCGCACCTCGAAACGCACGGAGTACAACTCCTCGGACGTCTGCGTCACGGATACGTCGATCACCACTTCGCCGCGCTTGGTGAACTTGATCGCGTTGCCGATCAAGTTGATGAGGATCTGGCGCAGGCGATTCGCATCGCCCTTGCAGATGGCGTCCAGGTCGGGCGGGATCGAGCAGACCAGCTCCAGGCCCTTGGCGTGCGCGGAGCCGGCGAACAGGAGTGCCATCTCCTCGACCAGGCTCCGGATGCCGAAATCGCGAACCTCGAGCTCGACCTTGCCCGCTTCGAGCCTGGAGAGATCGAGGACGTCGTTCAGGATGGAGAGCAGTCCATCAGCGGAGCGCTGGATGGTCTCGGCGTAGCGGCGCTGCTTCTCGTTCAGCTCGGTGCCCAGCAGCAGCTCGGACATCCCCACCATGCCGTTCATCGGCGTGCGAATCTCGTGACTCATCGTGGCCAGGAAGCTGCTCTTGAGCCGTGCCATCTCGAGCGCTGCGTCGCGCGCCCGGGTCATTTCCTGCCGAGCGTCCTCGAGCTCCTCGGTGAGCGCGTCGAACTGACGCGCGAGCGTTCCCAGCTCGTCGCTGCGCGTGAGGCGGATGCGCCGCGTCAGATCGCCGCTCTCCCGAAGCTCGGAGATGTGGCACGTGAGCCTGGACACGGGCGCCAAGATGAGCCACTTCAGCAGGATCCAGATGGCGATCAGGAACAGCGCGCCGGCGAGGATCACGAGAGCGACTCCGAGCTGCGTCGCGCTCAGGCCCAGAGCCGTGATGGCGCGCGGCATCTCGGCGCGCAAGAGGAAGGCAGGCTCTCCGTAGATGTCGTCGATCATCCGGTAGCTGACCAGGTTCTCCCCGCCCGCTTCGTGAAGATCGGTGCCCGCGGACGCGCGCAGCCTTCGCAGCGCGGCGGCGTCGGAATGCTCGCGCACGTGATCGCGCTGCAGCAGGGCGAAATCGATTTCGATCTTGTCCCGAATGTCGGCGAGCTTGGTCGAGTCCAGGAAGCGCCCGAGGATCATCGTTCCCGCGATGGGCCCCTCGCTATTGCTCTTGA
>JAOUNA010000352.1 GCA_029881215.1 Myxococcales bacterium
CTTCTGCGAAGCACTGTCGCGAGCGGGTGGGGCGAGGTGCGAGACGGTGTGAGCGACGACGAGCAGGTGAGCCAAGAGAGCCAGAGCCGCGATGCGGGCAGAGATGACGGGGATTCCCGAGCGAGCGCTGCGCGGTCGCCTCGGCCTTCCGCAAACCGACACCGACAGCATGACTTCGTGACTCACCTCGCGACTCGCAGCGAAGCTCGAAGACGCAGGGCCATGTCCAGCGCACGAAACCGTACCACCTCCTTCGGGCGGGTACACGGCGCCAGCCCGGATTCCGGTCCGAGCCGGAATCCGGGCTGGAGTGGGCGCTGACGGGCGATGCGCTGGCGACGCGATGGGGGCGAACCTCATCCGTGTGTGGGATCGGGAACCCTGGACAACCCCAGAGGTCGACCTGCTTCGCTCCTAACCCGCGACGCCGCCGCCGTCGACGGGCAGCACCGCACCCGTGATGAACGAGGACTCGTCCGAGGCGAGGAACAGCGCCGCCATCGCGACCTCGATCGGCTCGCCCATGCGCCCCAGCGGACGCGCCGAGGCTCCCGCGACGTAGGCCTCCCACGTCAGGCCGCGGTGCTCGGCGTCCTGGTGCTCCATCGGGGTCACGGTGTCGCCGGGGCAGATGCAGTTGACGCGGACGCCCTGGGGTCCGTGATCGATCGCCATGGCCTTCGTCATGACCACGACGCCGCCCTTGGCCGCGCAGTAGGCGACGGCGCGGTCGCCCCCGACCATGCCCCAGCCGGAGCTGTTGTTGATGATCGAGCCGCTGCCCTGCGCGATCATCACGGGCAGGGCGACCTTGCACATCAGGAACGTCCCCTTGAGGCTGACGTCCACCTGCAGGTCCCACTCCTCCTCGCTACACGAAACGGCGTCATTCGCGACGAAGACGCCCGCGTTGTTGAAGAGCACGTCGAGTCGGCCGAAAGCCGAGACGGCCGCGCCGACCGCGCGGCGGCAGTCGTCCGCGACGCACACATCGGCGCGCACGAAGAGGGCGCGTCCGCCATCGCGCTCGATCTGGCCGACCACCTCCCGGCCGCGCGCCTCGCTGCGCCCCGTGATGACGACGGCGGCCCCCTCCCGCGCAAACAGGCCGGCCGTCGCGGCCCCGATGCCCGACGTCCCACCCGTGATCAGCGCCACCTTCTGCGCCAGACGCATCGCCCGGATCGCCCTCCCTCGGCTCGCGCGCCATGACGCTAGTCCGTTCCCCGGAATGCCTCCAGCGGGGGCCGCGAGACCCGGAGGCGGCCAAGAGGCCTTCCGCCGCGAAGGCCGTTAGGCTGGCGCTCGGTCTTCCGATACGCAGATGGGAGTCATTCCCCCGCTGAACGGACCCTGCGGTTGCCGACGCATTTCGACATCCAAGCCAAGATCGAGCACTACGGCCTGCTGCGCAGCGCGCTCCGGGCCGTCGAAGCGTCGTCTCCCGACGCCAACGCCTTCGGGCTCGAGGCCGCGTTCCAGCAGATTCGCGGCTGGCTCACGGCGTTGCGCTCCTCCAGCGAGGGCGACGGCGCCGCGCAGACCGCTTCCGCCCGGTGCGCGCTCGCGGACGACCTGGATCGCGCGCTCGACGCGCTGCAGAGCGCGATCGTCGAGCAGATCCGCTCGATTTCGCTGTCGCAGCTGCGCGCGACGCTACCCGCCATCAAGAGACAGAACCCCGAAGAGCTGAAGGCGCTGCTCGATCTGTGCCTGATCGCGCACGCGAACGGCACGCCATGGTGGCATCTCATCGATTATCTGATCACACTGCTCTCGTGCGGAGAAAAGGATGGGCGTCGGTACGTCGCGCTGGATCCGACTCAGCTGACACCGCTGCTGCAGAAGCTCTGTGCGGCGTCGGATCGCGAGAAGAATGAGCTGACGAACGCGCTGGCGGAGATGTTCCACAACGCGCGCGCGGAGATCGAGCGCGGCGTTCCGGCGGGGCCCGTCATCGCCAAGATGCGTTCGGCCAAGCACCAGGCCATGGAGACGCTGCTGATTCCAGAGCTCCTGAGGGCCATCACGGCCTACAACGTCGCCGTCTCGAACCAGCGCGCCGAGCTGATCGAGACCGAGCGGGTTCTCGCAGAGGCGGAGATCGAGGCCTTCGAGAAGCGTCTCGGGTCGCGGGCGGCGGGTGGGGCAGCCGAACCGCCGCCGCGGGCCGCGCCCTTCGCGGGATCTGTGCTCGATTCGCCGCCGCTACGCGCAATCGTGACGGCGATCGGCTGCCTGCTGCGC
>JAOUNA010000353.1 GCA_029881215.1 Myxococcales bacterium
CGCCTTCTTGATGATCTTCATGCGCGGATCGAAGTTCTTGTAGACGCGGTGGCCGAAGCCCATGAGCCGCGCGCGCTCGTCGCCCTTCTTGGCGCGCTCCACGAACTCCCGCGCGGTGATGCCCTCGTCCCGGATTCTGGCGAGCATCTCGATGACCTTCTGGTTGGCGCCACCGTGGCTCGGACCCCAGAGGGCGCTGATGCCCGACGAGACCGCCGAGAAGAGATTCACCATCGAAGAGCCCACCAGACGCACGGTGCTGGTGGAGCAGTTCTGCTCGTGATCGGCGTGCAGGATGAGCAGCAGATCGACGGCGCGCTCGATGGTGGGATCCACCTCGTAGGGCTCGCAGGGCGTCGCGAACATCATGTGCAGGAAGTTCGCGACGTAGGAGAGGTGGTTCTTCGGGTACATGAACGGCTGACCGATCGAATGCTTGTACGCGTACGCCGCCATCGTGGTCATCTTCGCGATCAGGCGATGGGTGGCGATCTCCACCTGGTACGGATCGCGCGGATCCAGGCAGTCCGGATAGAAGGCCGAGAGCGCTCCGACCGCCGCCGAGCACCCCGCCATGGGGTGCGCGTCCTTCGGCAGGAAGCCGAAGAAGCGCTTGAAATCCTCGTGGATCATGGTGTGCAGGGTGATCGAGCGCACGAACGCGTCGAACTCCTGGCGCGTCGGCAGTCGCCCGTAGATCAGCAGATACGCGACCTCGAGGAACGTGCTGTGCTCGGCCAGCTCCTCGATGGGGATGCCCCGGTAGCGCAGGATCCCCTGCTCGCCGTCGATGAAGGTGATCGCGCTGCGGCAGGCGCCGCTGTTGGCATACCCTGGGTCGAACGTGATGACCCCGGTCTGGCTGCGCAGATTGCGGATGTCGATGGCGCGTTCGCCCTCGCTTCCTTCTACGATGTCTAGCTCTACCGTCTTGTCGCCGATGCGCAGCTGGGCCTTTTCCGGCATGGGAAGCTCCTTTCGCCTCGAATTGCCTCGAAGGCCGCCCTCGATGGAGAGAAGCCAATCCGATAGGTCGGATGGAAGCCCGATGAGTTTAGCGGACACGCCGGGGACTCAACAGACTGGACTGCCCGTGCCGCGCCGCTCCGCGCGCGCAATGACGAGCATGCGCGGCACCCGAGTCTGCCCGGCTCGGGTGCGGCGATCTGCCCTCGGGGAAGGGGGACGCCATGAACTCGGCGTGTGACGCGCTTCGCGCGCAGCTGTGCGCGAAGACGCTCGACCCGAGTGACATTCGCGCCCGGCTCGATGCGCTCGCGCACGCCGAGCGACTCGCGGTGCTGCGCGGTCTGCCGCGGCGGGCGCAGAGCCGTCTGTTCCGGGCCGTGGACGGATTCCTTCCGCTTCGCCTCACCGCGCTCGTGGCGCCTTGCGTGCCGGCCTGTAGCGAAGTGCGGCACCACGGCGTGAATTCCCTGCCGCTCTTGCGCCGCTTCGAGAAACGCTTGTTTCGCCCGCACGATACCGATCCTGACGCGCCGGACGTGTTGTTCGGCTACAACCATCAAGCGCTCGCCTGTCTCACCGGTCCGGGGTATTTCGCCGCACGCGCGGGGCCCCGGCCCGGAGAGATCCGCATCGACTATGCCGAGCTGCCCGCCGTCGGGCCGCGCGGCGGGCCGCGCATCCGCGGCAACGACGCCGGGCTCGCACGCCTCGTCTACGGGCAGCTGATCGACACGCTGCGCGGAGTCTCCGAGCACGTCACGGTCGGCAGCGCGGCGCGCGCGGGTCGCGAGCTCGGCAGCTGGTTCGTGCTGTGCCGCGAGGATTGATCTGCCGACCCATCTCCGCCCGTTGGAAGGCGGCTGGAAGAATCGCCTGGCTGTGTACGCCGCACGCCGCAGCGAAGCGCGGGCGGGCCCGCGCCGGGCGACGCGTTCCGACCGCTTAGCCGCCGGCGCGGCGCACGCGGTAGTCGCGTGCCTCGAGCTCCGAGACGAGCCGCTCGCGGTGGTCTCCCTGGATCTCGATCACGCCGTCCACGACGGAGCCGCCCGTTCCGCAGCTGCGCTTCAGCTCGGCCGCCAGCGCGCGCAGCGCGTCGGCCGCCAGCGGCAGGCCGGAGATCGTGGTGACCGTCTTGCCGCGCCGGCCCTTGACTTCGCGCCGCACGCGCACGATGCCGTCGCCGCGCGCGGCGCGCGGGCTGGCGCGGCAGACGCAGTCCGCGATCGGCCGGGCGCAGTGCGGACCCACGCGGCCGTGCGCGCTCGAATACACCA
>JAOUNA010000015.1 GCA_029881215.1 Myxococcales bacterium
GCAGGCGGCGACCTCGCCCTTCGTGACCTCCAACACCCAGCTGACTGCCGGTGTCTGCGAGTTGAAACGGCACATGTTTAGCCTCGGATTGGCGATCGCCGATTCGCCTCTACCGGTGGCCGCATCGATACCCTGCAGGCGCATGGCACCGTCGACTCGGAGGCCGCACTGCTGCGTACCGCCGTCGGCAATCGTATCGAGCTCCTCCTCGGTCCAGCACGGACACTCCGCAGCGACGATATTCAGGCAGGGCAGCAGCGGATCGCCTGGCGCCCGGAGCTCGTTGTAATTACCGAGGATGTTCGGGCTGGATGCCTCACAGATCGGCTCGAAGACCGTCTCGCCCGTGGTCTCGTTGAACGTGGCCTCGCAATCCTGCGCCTCGCAGAAAGCCAGGCACAGGCCGTACAGACCGGGGGTCAATCCGATCAGTGGGTCACACACACCTTCGACGGCCGGGGTTTGACCGTCACGCGTACCCTTCGCGTCGGCAGCCGACGCCACCAGCAGTGCGGAGCATGCAATCAAGGCGGTCGCATTTGGACTCATCCTGAACATGGGAACGTCTCCTGTCGTGCCCGGGCTCGATCCCACTCTGTCGGCGATTGCCGCAGCGGTCTCGATCGCGGACGGCTCGTATATGCGCCCAACGCAGCGAGCAAGCAAGCGAAATCAAGGCTCAATCCACGGGTGGGGGGCGTCCTCGGAGCGCACAACCGCCGGGGGCCGCTGCGCATGGCGCCGCCGTGCGCGGGTCGGCGGGCATCGCCGCCGGACCCAAGGCGCCTCATCTCTGGCGGGCGCTCGCGCCGGGGAAGCTCCAGGGCCCCGACGACGTCGGCCACGCGTCGGAAGCCGTCGGCTACTCAGCCGTGCGTGCCCACCTCGCGAATCCAACCAGAGCCTTCGAACACCCCCCAGCTGCGCCGGGGCGCGTGGGACGCCTGCTTGGCAACCGGTGGTGCCGGGGCGCCGCTTCTTGCCGCCGGGGTCGACGTGCGCACTCCGCGCGCTTGGGCCGTGCCCGGTACTCGGCAAGAAGCTCGCTTGAGGTCGTGCTCGACGAGGGGGCGCGGTCGAACACGCACCGATCAGAGTGGGCGCGACAGCGGCAAATGCGCGCGCACTCGTCCGTGTGTCGGATCGGAACCCCTGAGGAGAGTGAGCATCATCGGGCCACAGTCCGCGAGGGGTACCTCGACAGCGTCAACGAGAGCATGAGGATTCCGATCCCGAAGAGGGGGGCCCCGCCGGGTTCTGGGATCGCGGAGCCGGGGTCCTCCACGAGCCGGGTCGTGTACGGGTGGGAACAGTTCAACGAGCCAAATGGCGATCCGCAGTCCGCGAAGACCATCGGGACCATAGGCAAGAGAGGGTGGAGCGCCGCATTTCCCCACAGGATCTCGCCCGAGCCTTCGTCGGTGATGCTTCCCAGTAGCGCGAGCATGCCGAAATCGTCAGTGATGACGCTGCCAGTCCAATCCGAATCGGTGTCGCTCCAGACGAGCCCGCGACCGGCAACGGTGAACGTGACCAGGCTGTAGCGGGTCAACTCGATCCCGGATTCGATTGTCAGCGGTTCCGCGGAATCGGATGCGTAGGCGAACGTCCCGGACCAGTCGAGATCTTCGAACATCATCGAAACGGATATCGTCGCGGCGTTTGCGGCGCTGGCCGCCACGCAAAGCAAGAGCGCCCCGAAGCCAATGAGGGTCTTCATGTCCTCCCAACCTCCTCGGTCTCACCCTGCTCCAACCGCTCGAAGCGTCACCCGAAAACGTCGTCCAAGTCAAGGAAAACCAAGATTCCAGGGTTGCGTTCGGAGGACTCATTCGCGGCAGAACCGCTGCGCGGGGCTCGGATATCGACTGGAGGTGTTTCACGCGTGTCAGGGGCAGATCGCCCTATGCGCGGAGTCCGTCGGCACCCTGCGCGTCGACCGCGCCGCCGATTCCCGGGCAGCCCGCGTGCGCCCCGATCGCGGGTTCGAATCTCTACCGGCGCGCCATTCCGCCACTTGCTCTAGGTGAAGTTGCGCGCCGCGCGCGCCTCGGCGAGCTGCGGCCAGCGGGGATGGCCTAGTAGCCGACATGGGCGCGATGTAAGATTTCGCCTGAGGAGCGGGGCGCCGACGCACCGTTCCCGATGCGTCCAGCCCCCTCCGATCAGGAGGGCAACCATGCAACGGCTTCACCTTCTCATCGTGGCTGGTCTGCTGTTCATCGCGCCCCCGGCCTGGGCCGACGGCCCGTTCGTTCGCTGGGAACGGATCGAGGGCGTGCTGGGCGCCGACGTCACACCGCTTGCTGTCGGCGACATCGGCTCGAGTACGCGCTGGCGCACCACCGGCAGCGGGCAGGCGCTGATCAACCCGAGCACGAGGTTCGCCTTCTTCACGATCCGCGGACTGTCCTGGACCAGGCATTATCCGAACGCGCCCCTGGGAAGTCCGGCTTCCGGCAGCGTGATGGGCACCTTCGTGTGCGACTCGACCGGACGTCATGGACCGGCCATCCCGGTCGACACACAGGTCATCGAGATGACCCAGGGCAGCGGGATCTTCTGGGGCTTCGTCGACGTGCCCGAGGGCTGTCGCGAGAGACCTGAAGAGACGGTCTTCCTGCTGCGCCACGCGAACCCCGGCCCGCTGTACGGCCTGATCGTCGCGTACGGCTCGGGACGGACCATTCGGTAGATCCGCTTGTTGTGTCAGGCAGAACCCCGACCCCTGCCGGGGTTCTGCACCCTGCGTGGGGCTCGCGGAAATGCGCATCGGGTAGCGCCATGAAGACCATCGAGCGCAAGAGCCTGCTCTACAAGAGTGGCCTCGGCTTCTACTGCATCAACCACGTGCTGGGCTGCGCCCACGGCTGCCTGTATCCCTGCTACGCGTACATGATGGCCAAGCATTACGGCAGGGTGGCCACTCAGGCGCAATGGCGGGAGCCCCGCCTGGTCGGAAACGCCCTGGAGCTGCTCCAAAAGGAGCTCGCGCGCCGCAAGAACAGACCCGCTGCAGTGCACCTGTGCCTCACCACCGATCCGTTCATGCAGGGCTACCCGGAGGTGACGGATCTCAGCCTGCGGATCGTCGCCCTGCTCAACGCCCACGGCATTGCGGCATCGCTGCTGACCAAAGGGCTGCTGCCGGCGGAGCTCGCGGATACAGAGCGCTACGGCGCGGACAACACCTGCGGAATCAGCCTGGTCTCCCTGGACGAGGGCTTCCGCAAGCGCTGGGAGCCGCACGCAGCACCGTACCGCTCACGCATCGCGGCGCTGCAGCGCCTGCATCGGGGTGGGTGTCGCACGCTGGTGCACATCGAGCCATACCCGACGCCGAACATCCTCGAGCAGGATCTGGCGGAGATCCTCGACGCGGTGGCCTTCGTCGACGACCTTTACTTCAGCGGCTGGAACTACAGCCCCGCCGTGCGCAAGTACGCGGATGCAGCAGCCTTCTACCGGGAGCAGGCCGCGCTCGTGCGCCGTTTCTGCCAGCGGCGCGGCATTCGCTGCGACGCCGAGGCCTGAGCCCGGCTGAAATCGCCCCAGCGCGGGCTCGATTCCCCCGCCGGCGCCTATTGGACGGAATCCCTGCTCATCCGGCCGTACCGAGAACACAGCTTCTTCTGCCGAGGCCCTCGCGGGCGACGTATCCGCGAGCGACCCTCCGTTCCTACGACTTCGGGGTCCAAGAGCGGCCGCCCGTCGACGCATCGTGCTTCAGCCGGCGCGTCGGCGGGCTCAGCCCGCGCCCATGTGGTGCTTCGCGTCGACCGGGCGCATGAAGGCATTGCACAGCAATGCGATGCCGAGCAGTGCGGCCATCAAGTACATCGTCGTGTTGTAGAGGCTGCTGGTGGGGTCGACGGTGCCGGCAGGCGCAATCTCCATGAGCTTGGCGACGGTGACTGTCTTCTGCGCGACGAGCGCCTGCAGTTGATCGAGTCCCGCACCAAAGGCGGCTTCGAAGGCGCCCGGATCCACCCGCGCCGCGAGATCATCGATGGCGCTCGCGATGGCGCCGTCCCGAAGCGAGGTGATTGCCAGCGGGCCCAGCACGCCCGCCGTGCTCCAGGCCGTGAGCAATCTTCCGTGGATGCCGCCCACGTACCGGGCCCCGAAGATGTCGGCGAGATAAGCCGGGATGGTCGCGAATCCGCCCCCGTACATCGTGAAGATGACCATCGTCGCCGCATAGAAGTAGACCAGCCAGACCACGGCGGGTGAAACGCTGACTCGATGCGCGCAGTAGGGAATCGACACGTAGAGCGCGATCCCCAGAGCGAAGAAGATCCAGTAGGTCGTGCGCCGCCCGATGAAGTCCGAAATGCTCGCCCAGAAGAATCGACCGAGCATGTTGAAGACGCTGATCATCACGACGTACGTGGCGGAGAATGCACCATCGACGATGCCGGGCAGGGTGGTGCCAAAGATTTCCGTCATCATCGTCTTCGCGACACTCAAGACTCCGATGCCGGCGGTAACGTTGAAGCAGAGCACGATCCACAGCTGATAGAACTGAGGTGTCTTCAGCGCCCGGTCTACGTGGACGTCATGGTTCGAAATCATTCTTTTCGCGCGATGGGCCTCATCGGGCGCGGTCCAACCCTCGGGCTTCCAACCCGGGGCAGGCAGCCGATAGGAAAATGCGGCGATCAGCATGACGGCGAAATAGATGAGCCCGAGTGCAACGAACGTCTGCGCGACCCCCACCGTGCCGGTATTGGCGAGATAGACACCCTCGGGGCCCGGGACGATCATGCTGGCGACATCATTGGCGCCGATCACGGTGGCTTCGCGAAGCTCGCCGGCGACCCGGGCGAAACGCCTTCCGGCATGCGTGACCAGATCGACCTGCGCGAGCGGGCCCAGGTAGTCGGGGGCCGAGTAGAAGGTCTTGATGAGCCAGTCCTTGAGAGGCGCTCCGATCATCGCGCCGCCGCCGAAGCCCATGATCGCCATTCCGGCCGCCATGCCGCGGCGGTCGGGGAACCAGCGGATGAGCGTGCTAACCGGGGACACGTAGCCGAGCCCCAGCCCACAGCCGCCGATGACGCCGTATCCCAGATAGATGAGCCACAGCTGATGCAGCGCGATGCCGAGGCCGCCAATCAGAAACCCGCCACCCCAGCAGAGCGCGGCGACGACTCCGACGGCCCGCGGTCCGACCTCCTCGAGCCACTTACCGGCAAAGGCTGCGGAGAGACCCAGGAAGACAATCGCCACGGTGAAGATCCAGACGACATCGCTGAGCGACCAGTCGTCGGCTGCCGGGGCAACCACCCCGAACAGGCGAATCAGCGCCGGGTTGAAGATGCTCCAGGCATAGACGGAGCCGATGCACAGATGGATGGCGACGGATGCGGGTGGAACCAACCAGCGGTTGAAACCCGGCCCGGCGATGATCCGTTCTCTGGAGAGCAGACCTCTCATCGGCGCCTTCCCCATGACACGAGGGGAGCATAGGGAAGACGAGCTGCGTTTTCGGTACGTCCGAGAAGTACGCTTTCCCGCGCGAGGGGCTCGACCTGCCGGCGGAATTCATGTCTCAGCGGGCGCGCGAAGGGGCGCAGGGCGCGGCGGGGCCGCAGCGCTCAGGTCCACTCCGCCCACGGATACTGGAACTCCGGCCGGATCACATCGGTCAGCAGCTCTTGCACCGCGCGGTGGCCTTGATCGAAGGCGGCGGAGGTGAGGCACACCGCCGCGGCATCCGAGTTGGCGATGGCGATCCGGCCGAAGCGCCGGCGCCCCACCACCCAGGGCACCTCGTCGTAGGTCCAATCCGGATCGAAGAGCTCGTTGCCGCCGCCGGCGTAGCCGTGGGGCCAGCGATTGACTGTGATGGCGCGGATGTCCCGCGCCGGGTCGAAGCCGCCGGCACCCAGCACGCGTCCCAGTAGATCGCGCGTGTTGTGCTCGAAGGTCTCGAAGGAGGTGGTCAGGAGCTCCTCGCGACCGGCCCGAAACTGCGCCCGGGGCGGCTGGCTCGGCGCCACGGGAACTCTCGTCAGATGCAGCACCATCGGCTCGTCGGGCGCGTGCGCGCAGCGGTACGCACCGAGATCCACGCCCCAGTCGAGGCCGAGCGAGCGGTAGTACGCGCCTGGGCAGGACACCTCGCTGATGCCGAGCTTCTCGAAGGCCCGCCAATTGGACACGAGCACGCTCGTGTACACGTAGGGCTTGCGGACGGCGAGATGCAGCGCCTCCTGCTGCGCCCGCGGAAGCTCGGAACACAGATACGGGATCATGGCGTTGTAGCAGGCGAGCACGCAGGCCCCGGCGCGCGCACGGTAGGCCCTGCCCTGCTTCACGTAGGTCACCTCCACCTCGCTCGCGCTGCGGCGTTCGCCCCGATGCGCGACCCCCACGACCGTGCTGCCGAGGCGGATGCGCACGGGGCTGCCGGACACGTCGAGCGCCCCATAGCGCACGCGTGTGGCCACGGAATCCTCCATGCTCGAGCCCGGCAGGGCCTGCGGAATCAGCCAGCGCACGAGCAGCCGCGCGACCCCGGCATTGCCGTCGGGAAAGTGAATGCCTTCCAGGGGATTGGCTGCCTCGCCTGTGAAGCTGCGCGGCGGCCGCGCAAGCCCCAGCCCTTGCATCCCGGGCAGCCATCCCGAGCGAAAGGCGGCCCAGGCGCTGTAATTGTCGATGGTTCCCGCCGCGTTCGAGTCCAGGGCGTAGAGAAAGTAGGGGATGACCCCGGCGTCGACCTTCGCCACATCGAGCAGGTAATCGCGATAGCTCATCTTGCGCAGCCGCGAGATCTTCTCCTCGGCGCCGAGGCCCGCCAGGTGATCGCGTTCCTCCTCGTAGAGGCGCGCGATGTCGCGCTGTGCCTGCACCGAGAGCGGCGTTCCGGTGAGAAACGCCTGCCACGAGCGCGTGTCCCGCGCTTCCTTCCCGTCCGGGCCCCAGTCCGGCTCTCCCACGGCGAGATGGTCCCGGCCGAAGGTCTCGCTGTCGAAGAACACGGCCCGCTCGAGGCCCATGTCCTCGTAGAGATCCCTCGTCGGAGCTGCCGCCCGGTGATAGCGTGCGGCATCGACACCGATGTCTTCGAGCAGGGATCGACCCTCTACGGTGTAAGCCCCCGCGATGTACATGGTGCCGCCGTAGCCGATGATCTGCCGGCCCTCGATCTCGAATTCGTTGCGCTTGGCGTGGCCGCCGAAGTCATCGTGGTTGTCGAGGACGAGCACCTTCGCGCCGGGCAATGCCTTGCGGAAGAAGTACGCCGCCGAGAGCCCGCTCAATCCCCCGCCGACGACGATCAGGTCGTAGTGCTCTCCGGTGTCCTCGGCCTGCGCCCAGCGCTTGCCGCCGCGCATCGCATGGGCCGCCTCGAAGGAGCCCGGATGGCTGCCCCGCATGCCCGTGCGCAGCGGCGGATAGTCCGATCCGGCGGCCTCGACGACCGCCCCAGCCTCGTCCAGCGACGACGCGCGAGCGCTCCGCACGCCGAACGACGAGAGCATGCTGGCGCCAATCGCCAGGCTCGTTCCGTTCAGGAAGTCGCGCCGGGTGATCTCGCGATCCATGCCGAGCTCGCGGTCGGATGGCTTCCAACACAACTTCGGATCGGGTCCCACGGCTGCCTCCCCCGCGGTTCGCATTGCCTCCGAGGCCAACGCGTTGGCCTTTCCGCGGCCACGGATTGTCCTGTGCGACGGATTGTCAGCGTCCTCGAGCGGCGCCGGAGCTGACTGGCAGGATCCTCGCGCGAGGCGTGAGCAATGCCAGCGCGGCCCCGATCAGCAACAGGGCGGGCACCTCCCCGATGAGGTTGGCGCGCTCGCACGCGTCGGCCCGCGGATCGGGACCCGCACATCAACCCCAAAGGCGACCCCGGCCAGGACGAGAACCACCTCGAGTGCAGCAAGCCGTCGATCGGATTCCATGACGATCCTCCATCGATGGATTTCGCGACGTCACGGGCGGGCCACCGCGCGCCCCATCTCTCTTGGGGCCGGCGGCAGCATACCACGAGCGTTGGGCCCGTTGGCGGAGCCATGCGCCGCGCCCGCACGCAGCGTCTAGCGCGCGAGCGCGTCGAGACACCGAGAAGGACACGCTAGGGTTCGGTCCGGATCGATTCGATCAAGACCTTCAATGCGTAGTCGGCGCTCAACGCGGGCGTGCCGAAGATGTTCCAGCCGGTGACTACCGCGATCAGGTCGTACTCGGGCACCACCAACAGCCGTTGGCCGCCGTAGCCGACGCCGGCCCAGGCGTATTGCTGCGCACCGCCGGCGTAGGGAACCAGCCACCACTGGTAGCCGTAGCGCCACCCCCCGGCGTCGGGTCCGGGGACCACCCGCGGCCGAGTGGCCGCCGCGACCCAGCCCTCGGGCAGGATGCGTCGGCCGTCCCAGACACCATCGCGCGAATACAGAAGGCCAATCTTGGCCAGGTCGCGAGCGCGCAGATACAGGCCACCTTCGGCATCCGTCTCCCCGGCCGGGGTCTGCTTCCAGTAGTACGCGCGAATGCCCAGCGGCGCGAACAGACGCTTCTCGGCGTAGGCCAGCGCGTGTTGGCCGGTGGCTCGGTGCAGGATGTGATCCAGCAACATGGTCACGCCGGAGCTGTAAACGAACGTCGAGCCGGGATCGGCCGCCATGGGCAGGCTCAGCACGTAGCCGGTCCAGTTCTGGCTGGCCTCCATCGCCGCGGCGCTGTTCCGCGAATCGGTGTAGTCATAGGTCTCTTCGTCCCACCGGATACCCGAGCGCATGGTCAGCAGGTCATCCAATGTCATCGCAGCTCGTCGGGGATCTTGATCGGCCGCCGCGTAGTCGTCGAAGTAGGCAGCGACCTTTGCGTCCGGCCCGCGGATCTTCCCTTCTCCGATGGCAATGCCGATCAGAGTTGCCATCACGCTCTTGCTCACCGACTGCATGGTATGCAACCCACCACGCCGGTAGTACGGATGCCAGTCTGGATCGTAGTAATTGTAGGGTCCGCGACGTCGGTCCTCTTGCGCCTGGAAGGCCGCGTCATAGTCCTGTTGGTAGAACTTCTCGTACAACACCCGGCTGTTGCGAATCACCAGCATGCTGTCGATATAGCCGTGCTTTCCGGAGGCGAATTCCGCGTCCAAGCGCTGCAGCACGGCTTCGTCCACGCCTTGCGAGGCGGGATCCGATTCCGGCCAGCCCGCCGTGGGCCAGTCCCCGCCAGTCTCACCTGACGCCGGCGAGGCCAGGCACAGTAGAAGCACCGCACTCCAAAGCTGCATAGACGAATTCATGCGATTCCCTCTGCCTCACGTTCTTTCCCGTCACTCGAAGTGATACGCGAGCCCCAGCCGGAGCTGCACGGAGTCTAGGCCACCGTTGCGCTCACGGGGGCGGGCCTTCGGGGCGTGGTGGAGGCGCACGCCCGTGTCGATCGACGTGCGCGGGCCGAGGCGCGTGCACAACCCGACGCCGGCCTGCGGCGTGAATCTGAAACCGTCGTCCCGCGCATGGCCAATACGAGCTGCGTTTTCGGTACGTCCGAGAAGTACCACCCGCATGCTGCGCTCCACGAGGCCGTCTTGGAGGAGCTCACCGAGATTCGTGTGCCCCTCCGGCTCGAGTGTCACGATCGTGGCGTGAGCCGCATCGAGGCTAGCTTCGTGTCTTTCGCGAGATGACCTCGGCGATGCGGTCGTTCATCCGGTGATAGCCGCGCTCGTTCATGTGACAACAGCGATCGACGTAGATCGTCTCGCGCTCGTCTGCAAAGAGCTCCGACAGGTCTGTGAAGTCGACTCCCGCGTCGCGGAGCACGCGGCCCTGATCGCGCAGCTGCGGGTAGCCCATCTCCACCGCCTTGCGAAAGTCGAAGCCGGGTCCGGAGATCGCGGTCTCGCGCTCCGCCTTCGAGTAGGGCTTCGAGCCCGGAACGTACTGGTTCGGCTGCAAGAAGTGAAAGTAGGCGATACCGTTCGCCGCGCAGAGCCGCGCCATCTGTAGTGAGGATTCCTTCCACACCCGCGCCAAGTCGGCGAAGAGCTCGTCCGACGTCGCGTACGCACGCGCCGGTCCGAGGTCGTAGAACTCGTTGCGCTCGCCCGCGAGCCCGGCCTCGAGCCCGCGGATGGCCCGGTCCCAGTCGGCGTAGAGTCGGCGATCGAGCCAGAGAGCGAACACCCGAAGACTGCGACTCCAGCCGAGTGGACCGCCGAGCAGGCGGGTTCGCCAGCGCTCACGACGCTCGGCGAGCTGCTCCACGAGCGCAGCGCGGCGCGCCACCGCGGGAGCAAATCCCTTCTTGGCGAAGAGGTGCCAGTTGCGCGGATAGAAGGGGTTGACGCCGGCCGGAAGATTCTCCGCGAAAGGCAGCGCCACTTCGTTGAAGCCATCGAGGTTCAGCACTGCGTCGAAGTGGGCGCCGAGGCCGAGTAGATAGGTGAGCAGGATCAGCTGTTGAGGCTGCTTGTAGCCGTCGAGCGCGAGGTGCAGCAGGCGGATGTTTCGCTCCGGAAAGGCGCCTGCCCGCGACAGCGCTTCGAGGAACTGTGCCTGCGTCTCCAGGAAGCTCATCGCCACGGAGCCGCCAAAGATTCCGACGACGGCATCGCCCTGCGCGACCGGCTGTAGCGGGTCGGAGCCGAACAGCCCATGTTCGTTCACCCGCGGATCTTCCGGATTGGCCGCGTAGCCGAGATAGGGGTGAAGGATCTTCTCCGAGAGGTAGAGCTCTTCGAAGCGCGTTCGCTCCGGGGACAGCTCGCGCAGGGCGCCCGGGGGAGCCTCCCGCTGGAGTCGCGGAAGCAGCGCGGCGGAGCCGAGCTCGAGGAGCGCGCCGGCGCAGAGCACCCCGCCGACTGCCAGCGCCAGGGTCGCGAGAGGCCGGCGCTGCGAGGCGCCGGCGCTCACGAGGGGTGTCCTTGGCTACTTGCCATGGCGAGCTGCTCCCGAACGCAACCCCTCTTCGAGGTCCGTCGGCTCGGGCGGACCGACCCCGACCCGAGCACGGGAACTACGTTCTGGCCTGCATTCCTCACCCGGTTGCGTCCCCGCAGTAGCAGCCTGGTGAGGGATGCAGGCTAGCCCAACGGGAGTCCCCCGGGCCGCTGATCGTCACGCGCAAGGGCTGGTTCGAAGGCGCGTACCTGGGCGACCGAAGGGTCTGTGCGACGGGCTCCAACGCGGCGCGCTGCGGCCCCGCGCTCAGCCTGCGGCTTCGATCTCGGTCAGCACTTCGTCCAGGATCGACACCGCCTTGTCGGCGTCGGAGTCGGTGCACACGAGCGGCGGCGAGAGCCGGATCGTCGACTTCCCGCACGGCAGCGTGAGTAGACCCCGCTCGAAGGCCCGGCGCACGATGCGCTCGCGCTCCGCCGGTGCCGGCGCCCGCGTGTCGCGGTTGCGCACGATCTCGAGACCGATCATGAGTCCGAGGCCGCGCACATCGCCGAGCAGCGGGTGCCGCTCCATCAGGCCGCGCAGCTTCTTGAGGAGTCCCGCGCCGACCTTGCCCGCGTTCTCGATCAGGCCCCCGCGCAGCAGCCGCAGCGTGGCCAGTGCCGCCTGACAGGACAGCGGATTGCCGCCGAAGGTGCTGCCGTGACTCCCGTTGTTCCACTTCATGACCTCGTCCCGCGCGATCACGGCGGAGATCGGCATGCCGGACGCGATGCCCTTGGCGAGGATGAAGATGTCCGGGTCGATGCCGTAGTGCTCGGAGGCGAACAGCTTGCCGGTGCGGCCCATGCCGCACTGCACTTCGTCCGCGATCAGCAGGATGCCGTGCTCGCGGCACAGCGCCTGCAGCCGGGGCAGGAACTCCGCATGCGGGGGAATGAAGCCGCCCTCGCCCTGGATCGGCTCGACCAGCACGGCCGCCACCTCCTGCGGCGGAACCGTGTGGTGGAACATCGAGTCGGTGAGCAGCTCGAGACACTGCACGTCGCACGAGTCGGGCTTCCGGTTGACCGGGCAGCGATAGCAGTACGAGTAGTGGGTGTGGAAGACGTCCGGCAGCAGCGGCCCACAGGACAGGCGCTGCACCGGCTTGCTCGCGGTCAGCGTCACCGTGCCGAGGGTGCGCCCGTGGAAGGCGCCGTAGAAGGCGATGATCTTCGATCGACCGGTGCGGATGCGCGCGAGCTTGATGGAGGTCTCGACCGCCTCGGCCCCGGAGTTCGACAGGAACACGCGCTTCTTCCCGGACATCGGAGCCAGCTCGGCGAGCATCTCGCAGAGCTCGATGTAGGCCGGATAGTGAAAATCCGTGTAGCAGATGTGGAGCATGCGCTCCGCCTGCTCCTGTACCGCCTTCACCACCGCCGGGTGACAGTGGCCGGTGGACACCGTCGAGATGCCGGCCGCGAAATCGAGATAGCGGTTTCCGTCGAGATCCTCGACCACCATGCCCGAGGCGCGCTCGGTCACCAGCTCGTAGTCGGGGGTCAGGTTCTGCGAGACGACGGCCTTGTCGCGGACATTCCACGCCTTGGACTTCGGACCCGGCGGCGGCACCACGATCTTCGGGTACTCGCCCGGATACGGGGGCGGCATCACGGATGCTGCGGAGTGCTCGGCCGATTTCTTCGCCGACATGGGACGATCCTCGCCTTCTATCTGGAGAAACGGGATGTTGGACTCTATCACAGCGCTGCAGTCCGCTGTCTAGGTCGCGTGCGCCCGCCGCCGCCCGCCGCGCCGCGGGCGTAGCGCAGCCGGCGCCTGGCTGGGATCGGGCGGCGGCGGCAGCACGGGCAGATCCTGCTGCTTCTCGAGACCGGACTGCACCAGCCGGCGCAGCTCGGCGTCCACGGCGGGATCCGTCTCGGGGGGCACGTAGGCGGCCAGGCGCTTGTCCACTCCCTCGCAGGCGCGCTGCACGAGCTCCACCGAGCCCGCCTTCTCCCAGTTCTCGCGATTCTCCCGATCGAAGACCGGATCGGTGAGGTAGAGCTCCTGCGGCCAGTGCTTCAGCGTGTGGGGCGCCGTGATCAGGTGGTCTTCCGCCATCAGCGCCCGCACCAGCTCGGTGGTGGGCAGGTCCTCCACCGGCTCGATCTCCCGCACGAAGTGCAGCGCCTGACCGCAGACTTCGTTGTCGAACACCAGCTTCGGCAGGCTGAAGGTCAGCAGGAAGTCGAGCATGCCCGGCCCGGACACCGAGTTGACGCCGGCCAACGCCGCCAGCAGGGCGCTGCCGAAGGTCTCCGCGCCGGCCTGCGCGTCGAGGAGCTTGGCGTCGGTCAGCGCCATGTACGCCTGGCAGGGCAGGCCCAGGTGCTTGGCGATGGCGACATAGGCCACATCGAGGTGCAGGGCCTCGATCGCCGCCATCGGCGAGCTGGCCGCCTTCATGTGGAAGGTCGCGGGGGCGCCCCCGAAGAGCAGCGGCGCGCCGGGTCTCAGGATCTGGGCCATCGTGACACCGGTCAGCACGTCGACGCAGTGGAAGACCAGCGCGCCGACCAGGGTCACCGGCGCGATCAGGCCCATCAGCGTCACGGGCACGAGCTCGACGGGAATGCCCGCCTCGACGCAGTCGAAGAGATTCTGGCACGAATCTTCGCCGTAGCGGAAGTTGCCGGTGGCGGTGATGGTGAAGATGGAGAGGGGTTTCTCGCGCAGCTCGGCGCGATCCGCGCGGAACAGCTGCATCATCTCCACCATGCGCGGCACGCCGTGCTCGGTGAATGCCCCCGAGACCACGGGTTTCTTCGAGGAAATGAGGGACATGTAGAGCCGCCAGGCGTCGGAGACCTGGGACTCGATGTCCTTGTTCGTCGAGAAGGCCGTGGCGAGATAGGCGATGTGCTCGAGGCCATCGCACAGCCGCGCGTACTCGACGAAGTCCGTGGAATCGGCGAGGCGCACCGCACCCGTGCGGTGATCCAGGATCTTGAGGCCGCTCGAGCCCGGCACGAAGTGCACGCGGTTTCCGCCGAGCTCCGCGTGCGGCTCGCCGTCGCGGTTGTAGAGCGCGATCGATCTCGGGCAGCTGGCAATCGCCTTGTCCACTTCATCGGGCGGAAAGAGGATGCGCTTGCCGCTGGCGTCGGTCTTCAGTCCGTGCTCGAGCAGGCGCTCGCGCAGCACGGGTCCGCGGATCTCCATCCCGACCTCGCCCATGATTCTCTTGACCTCGTCGAGAATCCGCTGGATGAGGTCCGGGCTGAGCGCATTCAGGGTGGGCCGCATGTGTTCGTCCTGTGTGGCTACGCGGAGCTTCCGCCGCGAGCCGGCGGAATCCTCCAGGCCCGGCGCTCCGGCGGCCGCGGCGCCGAGGCCTCAGACCGATTCGCGTTCCTTGCCCGCATTCTCGGCGAGGAAGCGCCGCCAGTGCTTCTTCCCCTCTTCGGGGAGCGTGGAGACCGGATCGTACGCCGGGTATTCGCGCGACAGCGCGTCCGGATCGTCGTACTCGATGCCCGTGCGGTAGTTCTTCCGCCAGTACGAGATGCCCTTCACGCGGTCGTACGAGCTCTCCATGTGGACCCAGCGCTTGCCGACGAATGCGACGTCGCAGATGAAGCGGGGCGTGGCGAAGCCGGGCAGGTAGCCCATGATCGCCATCTGCAGGTCCTGCGCCTCCCAGAGCGCGAGCCGCCAGTGCTCGGCGTTCGGGATCATGTCGCACAGGTAGAAGTAGTAGGGCGTCACCTTCGCGTGATCCATGAGCATGAAGCACAGCTCGAGGAGCTGGTTCGGCGTCGTGTTCACGCCGCGCAGCAGCACGCCCTGGTTCCGCACGTCCCGGTACCCCATGTCGAGGAGCGCGCGCACGGCCTTGCCGAAGAGGGGCGTCACCTGCTGCGCCGAGTTCACGTGCGTGTGGACCGCGATATCGATCTCCCGCTCGCGTGCGCGCTTCGCGATGGCCTCATAGCCCTCGAGCACCTCGTCCTGCAGGAAGTGCTGGGGGATGGCCGCCAGGCCCTTGGTGGCCAGGCGCACGTCGCGGATGTTCGGCAGGTCCATCAGCTTGAACAGCCATTCCACCAGGCGCTTCACGGGCACGTTCGCCACGTCGCCGCCCGACACCACCACGTCGCGGACCGACGGAGTGCGCGCGAGGTATTCGAGCATCGCCTGCCAGCGCGAGGGCTGCTTCAGCTGGAACTTGTACTTCAGGATCTGTGAGGTGTCGTTGCCGACCAGGTCCATCCGCGTGCAATGGCCGCAGTACTGCGGGCACGTCGGAATCATCTCCGCGAGAACCTTGGTCGGATAGCGGTGGGTGAGACCCTCCACCGCCCACATGTCGGCCTCGTGCAGGGAGTCGCGCGACGCCATCGGGTGACTCGGCCACTCGGCATCCCGTTCGCTGAACGCCGGCGCCATGTAGCGGCGCACCGGGTCGCTGCGCAGGTCCCGCTCGTCCATCGTGTTGATCATGTGAGGCGGGATCAGCATCGACATCGTCGCGCGCTCCTTCTGGTCGCGTTCGATGTCGTCACGCAGCGCGTCGCCGAGGTGCTTCCCGAGCGCCTTCTCGAGCTGCGCCAGATTCTTCACGGTGTGCGAGCGCTGCCACTGGGCCGACTCCCACTGCTCGCGGGTCACCCCGGCATAGCCGGGGATGCGTCTCCAATCCGGCTCGGCGTACGCGCGCGCGAGCGGATACTCGAAGGGCTGCTCCGCGGCGCGGGCCTTGCCCACCTGGCGCTGGGGGCGCCCGTGCGTCGCCTCGACCTCAACAGAGACGTCTTCCGCGCTGCTGCTCATGTGGAACCCCTCTCGGCTCGGAGGCTCGCAGCCGCTCCGGGCTGCTCGATGCGGGCGCTCGATCACCGCGAAAAATTAGCGCAAAGGGCCCTCCCCCGGCAGGAGAGCCGTTCTCCCGGGCCGGCGCGGCCGATGCAATCGGCGCGCGTCACGGCCGCGCGACCGGCGCGGGCGCGGGCGCGCGATCGGCAGCCAGCTCGGCGATGAACATCTCCGTGAGCCACTCGGCGATCCGGGCGTGGCCGGCGTCGTTGGGGTGGATGCCGTCGTTCTCGATCAGCAGATCGTCGACGCGCCGGCCGGGAATGCGACCGTAGGCCTCGAAACGCGCCGCGACGTCCAGCAGGAGCACGTTCTCCCGCTGCGCGATCTCCCGGACCCGCTCGGCATAGCGGTCCAGCAGGCGATTGATGCCGCGCGGGTCCGCAAAGTCGAACCCCAGCGCGGGATCCCTCAGCTCGGCGCCGTATTGCTCCGACCAGCGCATCGGATTCGGCGTCATCAAGATCGGCGTGGCCCCGTCGGATCGCAACGCGCTGACGATGGCTTCGAGGTTCGCGGTGTATTGATCGAGCGTCAGGCGCGGCTCGGTCCTGCCCTCGTTGGCGTCGATCCAGGAGTCGTTGATGCCGAACTGCACGATCACGTAGTCGGGATCGAAGCGCCGCACGTCTGCGTCGAGTCGCGCGACCGCCTGCGCGCTCGTCGTGTCGCTGAGGCCGGCATTGATCACCTCCACCTGGAATCCGTGCGCCTTGAGCGCGACCGCCAGGCGCTCCGGATACACCCGCTCGGCGTTGCCCTCCCAGGCTTCGGTGGTCGAATCGCCCAGCGCCACGATCCGGATCGGACGCGGATGCGCAGCGCTCGTTGGCGGCACCGCGGAATCCGAATGGCAGGCCGCCGCCGCGAGGCAGCACAGCGCCAGCCACAGCCCACGCCAGAATCCCGAGAACGACAAGTGCTCTCTCCTGGTCCGCACGCCTAATCCGATCGATGCACGAACACGTCAGGGTCGATCCGGGATCAGCGCGAGCCCGCTGCGCGCGGTGGGATCGCCGGGGCGTTTCGCGATCACGCCGCCGATCATCACGAACGACACCTGCTGCAGCGCGCGCATGTCCTCCAGCGGATTGCCGGCGACGGCGATGAGATCGGCGAGCTTGCCGGCCTCGATCGTGCCCAGGCGATCGTCCCACTGCAGCAGCTCCGCGCCGACGCGCGTGCCCGCCTGGATCGCCTGCATGGGCGTCAGGCCGGCCTCCACCAGCACGGCGAACTCGCCGGTGAAGAGCGCGGGGTCGATGCCGTAGCCGCCGAGATCCACACCGACCGCGATCTTGACACCGGCCTCGTGGGCGCGTCCGATCGCGGCGAGGAACCTGGAACGGTCGTTCTTCACGTAATCGTCCTGCTTGTCCTGCGCCAGCAGGCGGTCGCCCTCGGCGTAGTAGTCGCCGACGTAGACCGTCGGCACCAGGAAGGTGCCCCGCTTGGCCATCATCCGGATGGCCTCGTCGTCGATGTAGGTGCCGTGCTCGATGGAGCGCACGCCGGCCCGCACGGCCTGTTTGATGCCCTCCGCCGCGTGGGCGTGGGCGGCGACGGGCACGCCGAGCCGCGCGGCCTCCTCGACGGCGACGCGCAGCTCTTCGGGGCTGAAGGCCACGTTCCGGGGATTGTCGCCCACGGACTGGAAGGCGCCGGTCACGAGCAGCTTGATCCAATCCGAGCCGTACTTGACCTCCCGGCGAATGGCCTTGCGGATCTCCTCGGGGCCGTCCGCGATCAGACCATCGGCGATGACGTGCTGCTCGGGCGACAGGTAGTTGACGTCGCCCCCGCCGCCGGTGATCGAGAGATAGTGGCCGGCTCCGGTCAGACGCGGGCCGAGGAAGATGCCGGCGTCGATCACGCGGCGCAGATCCTGATTCGCGTAGGCCACGTCGGCGTCTCCGACCACGCGGATCGCGGTCCAGCCGGCCAGCAGGTGACGCTGCAGGCCGGCCAGCCCCATGAGCGCCTTGTACGCGGACGAGCTCTTCAGGTGTGCGTTCTGGTAGTCGTCCGTGTACATGAGCGGATGCTCGTGGGCGTTGATCATGCCGGGCATCAGCGTCGCTCCCGGAAGCTCGATCACGCGCGCCCCGGGCGGAATGAGCGTCCGGTCCCCGACGGCGCGGATCCGCTCGCCCTCGACCAGCACGACGGCAGCCTCCCGGGCCGTCGCGGCGCGCCCGTCGATGAGGCGCTCCGCGACGAGCGCGACGCTCTCGGCGGCCGCGCCGCGGGCCAGGGCGAGCCCGAGCAGAGCGCACGCCGCGGCGAAGCCGGCGGCCCGGCGGCCGAACGCGGCGGCCTGCGCGTGCCGTGCGGAGTGATTCATGACAGCGATCCTCCGGGTAGTCGTCAGAGATCTGGCGTGGATGTCGGCCGCAAGTCTACTCGAGCCAACGCGCGTACCAGGCGAGATAGCGACTCAGGACGTCGCGCCGGAAGCTCGGCCTCTGGATGCCGTGACTCTCGCCGGGGTAGACCACCAGTTCGGTCGGCACACCCAGGCGACGCAGCGCCATGTACATCTGCTCGGAGTGCATCACCGGCACGTTGTGGTCCTCGGCGCCGCACAGAAACAGGGTCGGCGTCCGGATCCGGTCCGCGTGCAGGAACGGATACGAAACCCGCAGCCACTTCTCGAGGCCCTCCCACGGCAACCCGAGCTCGGCTTCCCAATCGTGCCACCACTCGTCGGTGCCGTAGCCCGCCAGCATGTTCGAAACGCCCGCGCCGCTGGTGGCCGCGCGGAATCGCGTATCGGAGGCGATCGTGTAGTTGGTCAGCATGGCCCCCGAGCTCCAGCCCCCCACGCCGAGCCGCCCCGCATCGGCGACGCCCCGCGCGACCACGTGATCGACCGAGGCGAGCACGTCGGGCACGTCGGCATTCCCCCAGTCTCCGAAGATCGCCCGCTGGAACGCCTCGCCGCGCCCCGAGCTGCCGCGCGGATTCGGCCCGACCACCGCGTAGCCGTGCGCCGCCAGGATCTGCCAGGTGAAGTCGAATGCGTGCTGCCACTGCGCCACCGGACCGCCGTGGAGACGCAGGATCGTCGGCAGCTTCACGCCCGACCGAGAGCCCGGCGGCCGCATCAACAGGCCGTGGATCTGCGTGCCATCCGCGCTCTCGAAGACGAGATTCTCGGCCTCGGAGAGCCGCAGCGCAGCGACCCATGCTTCGTTCACGTGCGTCAGGGGCCGCAGCACGCCGCCCTCGACGGCGGCGAGCTCAGGGGGCTGATCCGACGTGCTCGAGAGCACCGCGATCTTCCCGTTCGGCCCGATGTCGTACGCGCTCACGCTGCGTCCGGCGGGAGTCAGCCGTTGCAGCGCGCCGCCCTCGGTCGACACCGAAGCCAGCACGACGCTCTGGTCGTCCTCCAGCAGGAAGAACAAGCGGGCGCCGTCCGGCGAGAAGTGCGGCCGGGTGGTGTTGCGATCCAGGCTCGCCGTCGGCTGCTTTCCGACACCGCCGCCCGCCGGGAAGACGGCCACCTGCTGGAGCGTGAACCAGGAGAGCTCGAGCGGGCCGCTCTGCTCGCAGGCGAGCTGCCGGCCATCCGGGCTCCACACCGGGGAGCTGCCCCAGCCCCAGATCGGATCGCACTCCATGAGCTCGCCGCTGCTGACTCGCTGCGGCGTCGCCCCGGGCAGAGGCTCGATCGCCAGGATGTCCCAGTTCAGATGGCGGTCGGGATCGTCGCCGAGCTTGGTCACGTAGGCGATGCGCCCGCCGTCCGGCGAGAACGCCGGCCGGATCTCGTCATGCGGTCCGGCGGTCAGCTGCACCACGCTCCGGGCCTCGAGATCGAGCAGATGCAGGCGGGCCCGAGAGCGACCGAGATAGCCGTAGCCGTCGCGCTTGATCAGCATGCGCGTGATCACGATGGGCTGCGGCGTCGATGTGTCGGCTGCGCCCGCGGGCACGACCGAAGAGACGAGCACCAGGTGCCGCGCGTCAGGCGCCCAGTCGAAGTCGGAGATACCGCCCTCGAGCGCCGTGACGCGCTCGGAGCCGCCGCCGCGCCAGTCGAGCAGCCACAGCTGCTCGGCGCCCGATGCGTCGCCACGCGCCGACAGGAATGCCAGGCGGCGCCCGTCCGGGCTCCAGCGCGGCGCGTGCTCGGATTCCGGCGTGTCGGTCAGTCGTACGGTCTCCGAACCATCCCAGCGCGTCATCCACAGGTCGCTGGTGCTCGTGTCTGCACCCGGATCGGCGCCACGGACCGCGTACGCGACCCAAGCGCCGTCGGGCGAGATCTGCGGATCCGAGACCTGCTTCAAAGAGTCCAGATCGGTGACGCGCAGCATCCTGCCGACTTCGGCCGCGGCAAACCACGGACTGGCGCACGCGATGAAAGCAAGCAGTGAAGACAGCTGTTTGAGCATGACACTCGCGTCCGGTTGGGATGGGAGCGCGTCGCGCCGGCCCAGTGTCCGCCGCGCGGGAGGGGCTGTCAAAGCTGGATCCGACACGCCTCCCCCCGTCAAGCAAGCGTCCAGCGCTGCCGATAGGGTCTCACCCGTGCGCATGCGGCGCTCGATCTCCGCTGGCGCCGCACGCCGGCGCCAGAGCCAGAACAACCGATGGCATACAACGCGTACTACGCGGAGCTCGCCGCGCTCTTCTTCTTCCTCTTGATGGGAATCCGGCTGCACCGCGTGGGCGTGCAAACGGGCAGGCTCCCCGAGCGTTTCTTGAGCGCCGCCTTCCTGCTCTGGGCGCTTGGCTACGCCCTCTACGACCTTCCCTACGCGATCGTCGAGGATCAGTCGCAGCTCACGCCCTACGTCTTCGCCGCGCGTATCGCCGTCGACCTGGGCACCCTTGCGCTGGCGCTGTTCATCCGCGCGGTGTTCCGCGGCCGGGAGCGCTGGGCGCTGTGGCTGGTCGTCGGCACGGGGCTCGGCCTGCTCGTGGGCGCGGCGGGTTCCGCGTGGGCCGGCGACTGGCTGGGCGAGCGCCCGTTCGACAACGCCCCGTACTGGGTAGAGCTGGTGGCAAACGTCGCGCCCTCGGCCTGGATGGCCGCGGAGGGGCTGAACGAGTACCGCAGGGCGACGCAGCGCCGGCGTCTGGGCCTGTGCGAGCCGCTGATCTGCAACCGCTTCCTGCTCTGGGGTGCGGCGGGGCTGATCTGGATGCTGCTCGAGTTCGTGGTGCTCGCGCAGGAGATCGAGCACGCGCGAATCGGGGAGTGGTCCAGCTTCTGGGACACCGTCTCGGGGATCTTCCAGTTCGTCCCGGTCGTGTTGATCTGGCTCGCTTTCTTCCCGCCGGACCTCTATCGCCGCTGGATCGAGGGCTCGGCGCCGGGCGAGGATGCCGGCGCGGAGCCCGGCGCGCCCCGGGGCTGAGCCGCGCGGCACGCCTGGCCCCCGGCCCTCTCACCAGCGCGCAGGAATCACCGAACCCGCTCGATTCGACTCAAGGAATCGCCGGAGCGGGCCGAACAGGGAGCCCACGCGGGCGGCGACACCCGGGCCCGCCACCAGGAGGTTCCCATGGCCACCCGCCCGCTCGCCTTCGGCGTTCGCCTGCGCGACAGAGACAAGGGTCGAAGCGTCCGCGTGCTGCAGGATCCGCGCAGCCCGCGCCGCTATCTCATCGAAGATCGCGCGCAGGACGGGCGCACGCGCCGCCGCGCGCACGCCTCGCTCGCCAGCGCCCTGCGCGATCTCGCCGTCACCTGGCGCGAGCGCCTGCACTAGACGTCTCGCCGAGCGCATCTTCCGGATCGATCCCCAGCCGCGGGAGCCGCGCGCTAAGGGTGTGCGGATCGCGGAGCGCAGATGAAACGCGCGTACCATGCCGGGGAGAAGACGGCCAGGCCCAGCGCGCCCTGGGCGACGACCGTGATCAGGGCATTCAGCACGTCGAGATGGCTCAGCATCCCGTAGAAGGCCAGCGTGATCACGTACACCCCTTCGGCGAGGAAGAACATGCCCGCGTACGTGCTCCACAGCAGGAGCCGATGCGCAACCATCGGATCGCCGAGCCCGTACTGGACGCGCCGCTTGCCGCGCGCGTATTGGCGCGCGGCTTCGAGGGAAGTCCAGCCGTAGCACGTCATCAGGGCGAACTGCTCGAGCCAGACCCAGACGTGGTCGTTGCGCACGCCCTCCCAGTCGCCAAGCGCTCCGCTCGCGACGAAGGACACCGCGAGGAGACCCGCGAGGAGCAGGACGAACGCGGCCGCGGCGCGGCTGTTGCGGCGGAACACGATGCGCGTGAATGCGATCAGACACAGAACAGATGCAATGATGCCGAGACGGCAGGCGATGGAGAACGCGGTGCCGAGCGGAGTGCCGTGGGCCGGCGAATAGCTCGCCAACGTCCAGACGAGCCACTCGAATCCGTCGATCGTCACCGCGGCGCCGAGCAGCACGAGCGGCGTGTCCTGTCTGCGTACGGAGCGCACGATCGTGGGCACGCCGACCGAGAAGCTCACCGAGATCGCGATCAGATAGGAGACGAATACGAAGTCCACACAGCGCTCCCATCTCGTGCAATCATCCGACACATCCTTTTTCGGAGGCGCGCGCGACGCAGTTGACCAGAAACTCGGAGAAATTCGGCCCACCAACAGTGGGATTTTAGACACGAATTCGATTCGACCCGACGCGAGAAGGCATTTCGCGCCCCAACGGCGCGCTGAGACGAAGCAATGCGACGCCGGCTGCACGCCTCCCGGGCCGTGCTAGAAATCCGTCGGCGGGAGAGCTGCGGGCGCGCAATGCATCCGGGCGACCCGACCTGAAATGTGGATGGGGAGATTGCGATGCCTTCGAGGCGCAGCGCCATCGCGATGAGCGACGCAGAGCGCCGCGCGTTTCTCTCCTCCGCCGCGACGCTCATTGTGGTGTCGAACGGCCGGAACGGCGTTCCGCATCCGATGCCCATGTGGTTCTGCGTCGACGCAGACGACTGCCTCTACTGCACGACCTTCGCCAGGAGCCAGAAGGTGCGCAACTTCGAGCGCGATTCCCGAGCGGCGCTGCTGGTCGAGTCGGGCACCGCGTACGGGGAGCTCAAGGGCGTGGTGATCGAGGCGGAGACCCAGATCCTCCGGGATCCCGAGACGGTTCTCGACACGCTGATCCGCATCGGCTCCCGCGGCGAGCGGATCACGCAGGCGCAGCGCGAGAGCATGCGCGAGACGGCGGCCAAGCGGGTGGTGCTCAAGTTCACGCCGAAGAAGATCCTCAGCTGGAATCACGAGAAGCTCGGCGGCCGCTACTAGAGAGCCGCCCGGCGCAGGAGGCAGCCCATGTCCGCAGGCAAGCAAACGGTGACAGACTGGGTCGACGCACACGCGAGTCCGCTCTCGGACTGGAACCAGACGATCTGGCACTACGGCGAGACGGCCTGGCGCGAGTACAAATCGGCGCGCTGGTACGTGGAGCGCCTGCGTGCCGAGGGCTTCGAGGTGGAGGAAGGCAGCGGCGGCATGCCCACCGCCTTCGCGGCCCGCTTCCGCCGGGGCGACGGACCCGTCGTCGCGGGCTACGCCGAGTACGACGGCGTGCCCGGCAATTGCCAGGCCGCCGTCACCCACCGGGAGCCGCGCGCCGGCTTGTCCTCTGAGGCCGGCGGACACACGGATCCGCACTCGGCCCTCGGCATCGGCGCGCTGGGCGGCTTCCTGGCCGCCAAGGCCGCCATGGAAGCGCACGACCTGACGGGCACGCTCAAGTTCTTCGGGGAGCCGGCGGAAAAGGTGCGCGGCTCGAAGCCCATCCACGCGGCGCGCGGCTACTACGACGGCGTGGACGCCTTCCTCAGCTTCCACCCCGCCTACCTCCTGCCGCTCTCGAATACGGTGCGCTGGGATACCCACTGCGGCGCGTCCTACGCCGCCATCTACAGCTTCCACTGCGACGAAGCCGAGCAGTGGCTGGGCGCGCCCGCGGACTCGCCGATCCCGCAGGCCCACACCGCCGCCCGCGCCCCCGGCGCAAACGATGCGCTGGTGGCGATGTACGCGCTGACCAAGATGACCAAGGAATCGATGCTGCCGTTCCGCGCGGGCTGGAGCCTGAGCGAAGCCATCCTCACCATGGGGCAGGCGACCGCCGACAATCTCCCGGCGGGCCTCGCGCAGATCCAGTACTTCTGCCGCGTCCCGGAGATCGAGATGGCCGAGCAGATCTTCCGCGTGCTCGACCGCAATGCCGAGTCCGCGGCGGGAGCCGCGCACTGCCGCTGGGAGCGACACTGGGTGTGCAAGTCGCGACCCGGCCTCGCCAACCACGCCCTGGCCGACCTCACCTACCGCAATCTGGCGGCGGCGCAGCCGCCTCGTTACGGGAAGGAGGCCGTCGCGGCGGCGCGCGAGATCCAGGCCAATCTCGGGCTGGCGCCGATGGACGAGCCCTTCCTGGAGGCGTGCGAGCGCCTGCTCGATCCGCGCGAGGCGGAGCGGATCCTGCGCGAGGATCTGCCGCCCTCGCAGCGCAACGCGACCTCCGACGACTACACGGAGATGTGCTGGCACGCGCCGACCGTGCGGCTCTACGTCGGGCGGCCGATGTTGAAGGCGCCGGCCGGCTTCCGCTATCCGGCCTGGGCCATGAACGCGCTGGGGGGGATCCGCGCGACCATCGACCCGACGCTGTGGTGCGCGGCGAAGACCATCGGCATGACCGTCGTCGATCTGCTCAGCGACCGGGCCGCGCTGGAGGCCGCGCGGCGCGAATTCGTGAAGCGCACGGGCGGCGGCGTCGGGGGCCGGCACTGGATCGCGCCGCTGTGCGATTACGACGCCCCGATCCACTTCCGCTGGCCGGAGTACGTGACGACGCCGCGCGGCGAAGAGTGGTGGATTCCGGCGTTGCCGAAATAGACCCGGACCCACCGCCTCAGCGCAGCGGCTCGCGATGCGCGCCGGCGCGCACCCGGCGCCGCGTGCCCGCGAAGGCGCGCAGACTGCGGCTGAGTCCGGCGCGCCAGAGCATGCGCCAGCGCCGAAAGTTCTGGAAGCGCGGTGCGGGCTCGCCCAGCGAGCGCAGCCCGGCGACCCGCGCCGGATGACTCAGCTTGCGCGGCAGGTGGTCGGCGTGCATGGCGTCGAGCTCCGCCAGGGCGCAGGGCTGCAGCACGATGGCGCCGGCGGCGGCGGCTTGGGCAATCAGGCGCTCGCCGCGCTCGGTTCTGCCGATCAGCAGGTTCACCCCGGGCGCCTCCTCGTGGATGGGCCTGCCGTCCTGCAGGATCCAGCCGTCCGGACAGGTCACGTCGCCGAGCTCCCCGATGGCATCCGGACAGATCTTGCAGCGGAACTGGATGTCGTAGTGCCAGGCGCTGCCGGGCGCGAACCACACCTGCTCGTAGCTCAGGTCATAGCTGCGCCCATCCCGGGTCTCGATGTGGGTGGGGCCGGGCCAGCCGTGGCCCCGCCAACGGAACACCGCAATCTCGGACTCCTCGACACCGTGATGGGCGGCGATCTTGCGCGCCGTGTGCCACGTCGGAACACCGCCGCAGAAGATGGTCAGGCAGTACGGGATCTGCGCCTCGACGCGCGGATCGATGCGCGCGAGGTTCCGGATCGCCGCCACGTCGCAGGGCTTGCCGATCACGGCGAAGCGCTGGCCCGCGTCGAGCAACCGGTGCACGGGCAGCAGCGGAGCCGCGGGGCCGTAGCGCGACTGCGCGCCCGACTTCACCTGCGCGGCGCTGGTGCTGACCTGTGCATCGCTCAGCAGCGGCGCGCTCTCGGAGGCGCGCACGTGCAGCACCGCGTCGACCGCGCCGCTCTCCAGCAGGAAGACACCGAGGGCCGTGAGGGCGCCGCCCGCCGCGGCACGGAAGCGCACGGACGCGTCGGCCGCAAAGCCGCGCTGGATGGAACGCACCGGTCCCCACACCGGATGGAATACACCGCCCGCGCCGACCTGCTCGAGATCGGGCCCGCGCACGCGAATACCGGGACACACGGCGCGGATGCGATCCAGCGTCGCGGCGTCGAGCGCCTGCTTCCGCTGGGGGCGCATCTGGCCGTACGAGGTCACGGCCATGCCGAGACGATCCTCGCCGACCAGGCTCGCGCACAGGCCGCATCCCGTGCACAGGCCGTGGCTGACGATGCCTTCGAGATCGGGAACGCGCGTCATCCTGGCTCGCAGCAAGCCCGCGCCGGCGCGGTGCGGGAGGACCGAGCATGCCGCAGCCAGCGAGGGGGCCGCGACGTGCGCCGCGCGCGACCCAGCGCTGCGGGCGGATTCCGCCGCGCCTACTTCTTGTGCTTGCCCTTGTCCTTGATCTTCGCGGGGCCCGGAGGGTGCTTGTGCGCCTTGTGGATCGCGACCGGCACGCTCGCCGCGGCCGCCACGCTCCAGCCGCCGTCGGCCCTGACGCTCACCTGCCAGCTGCCGTCGAAATAGCGAAAGAACTGGCCCTCGTGGAAGAAGACGTTCGGGAATCCTACGGCGACTTGAACGCCTCGCTCCGAATCGAAGATCACCTCGAAGCCGCCGCTCTGTTCGTGATGGCTCTTGCCCTTGCTCCGGTAGCCGTAGGCCGGGGCGTGCGCCGGCGGATCGGCCCAGGCGAGCGCGGGCGCCAGCAGGAAAAGGCCGACGAGGAGGAGCGTGGAACGGCGAAGCATGGCAAGACCTCCCAGGTCCATCGAGGATGGCTCCCGGTATCGGCAGGCACGCGCCGGCCCATGAGAGCCGGCAACACGCGTGCAACTCCGCGCCGCCCAATCTGCGCGCACGACACGCCCGAGCGTCTGGCACGCCGCGCACGCGACTCCTGGTGTGCGCGCCGCCCTCGCCTACCCTCTCCTGCGACCGCACGGAGCCCATCCCATGGCCGTGGTGTGCCCGCGCTGCGGGCGCGAGTACGATGTGACCCTGTTCGAGTTCGGGCGCACGCTCTGGTGCACCTGTGGTGCCCGCGTCGGCGTCGCGTCGCGCGAGCTCAGCCTGGGCGCAGCGGCGGAGAACCGCTTCCTCGCGGACGCCATGCTCGGCAAGCTCGCGCGCTGGCTGCGGCTGCTCGGCTTCGACTGCGCATACGAGGACCGCATTGCCGATGCAGAGCTGATCCGGCGCGGCGTGGAGCAGCAGCGCGTCATCCTCACGCGCGACCGCGCGCTCCCGCACGAGTGGTGGCTGTCCGGCATCTGCGTCGTGCGGGCCGAGGCGCCCTTCGAGCAGCTGGGTGAGGTGCTGCGGCGCTTCGCCCTGGCGCCCTCGGTCCAGCTGTTCAGCCGCTGCAGCCAGTGCAACCGCGACCTGGCGAGCGCACACCGCGCGGATCTCGCGGGGCGCGCGCCGCCCCACATCCTGGCCACGCGCGAGCACTTCTGGGAATGCGCGGGATGCGGGCGCGTCTACTGGGAAGGCTCGCACACGCGGCGCATCCGGCAGGTGGTTGAGCGCCTGCTGGCGGAGGCTTGACGCGCGGCGCTTCCCGCGGCGACGACCGCGCTCCAGCTCAGGCGGCGGCGCGCTCGGGGCGCGGCGCCGCCTTGCTGGCCGCGCGGCTCGCTGCGTGACGCGCGGCCAGGTCCGCCAGACAGGCGCGCAGGCACGCGGCGCAGATCCCGTAGTTCTGGGAGGGCTCTCCGGACAGCCGTCCGGGCAGGATTCCGATCACGCGTTCGCACCAGGAGCAGATGTGCGTCATGACGGGGAAGTGGGTGATCGGCGGACGAGGTGGCAGGCCGGCGGAGATTTTTTCGCGTCCCGGGGCCCTCGCGGACCCAAACCTCCCCACCCCGCCAGCCCCACCCGCACTGCACAGCCGCGCAGAGAGAGTCCGGTTGAACCAGACACCGCGTTGGGTCTAGCATTGGGGACGGCGTGGAGAGACGATCCGCCGAGACTTTCGTCCGCGCGGTGTTCGAGAGCGCGGGAGTCCGGGTTGGCGGCACCGCCCGGCACGATCTCCAGGTGTACGATCGGCGCTTCTACGCGCGCGTCCTGGCCGAAGGCAACCTCGGCATGGGCGAGACCTACATGGATGGCCTGTGGGACTCGCCGGCCGTCGACGAGATGCTCTTCCGGCTGATTCGCAGTGGCCTCTACGACCGCGCCCGCGTCGGCGCTCGCGGGCGGCTGCTGCTGCTGCGCGCGCGCCTCTTCAATCTCCAGAGCCTGCGCCGCGCCTTCGAGGTCGGCGAGCGGCACTACGACGTGGGCAACGATCTCTTCGAGGCCATGCTCGACGCGCGCATGACCTACTCCTGCGGCTACTGGAGAAACGTCCGCACGCTCGACGAGGCGCAGTGCGCCAAGCTCGACCTGGTGTGTCGCAAGATCGGCCTCAAGCCGGGCCGCAGGGCTCTCGATCTCGGCTGCGGCTGGGGCTCCTTCGCGCGTTATGCCGCCGAGGTCTACGGCGCCGAGGTCACCGGCGTCACCGTCTCCCGCGCGCAGGCCGCCTGGGCCGCGGAGCGCTGCCGGGGCCTGCCCGTGGAGATCCGCCTCGGAGACTACCGCGAGGTCTCGGGGAGCTACGACGCGGTCGTCTCGATCGGCATGCTGGAGCACGTCGGCCCGAAGAACTACCGGACCTACATGCAGGTCACCGATCGCTGCCTGGCGCCCCACGGCGTCGCGCTGATCCAGACCATCTGCAGCAATCAGATCTCCTGCTACTTGGACGCCTGGATGAATCGCTACATCTTCCCGAACGGTGTCCTGCCCGCGCTCGAGCAGCTCGAGCGGGCGATGCGCGGCCGCTTCGTGCTGGAGGACGTGCACAACTTCGGCCCCGACTACGACCGCACGCTGATGGCCTGGTACGGCAACCTGCGCGGCGTCTGGTCGCGCCTCGGCTCCCGCTACGACGAGCGATTCCGGCGCATGTGGACCTACTACCTGCTGAGCTGCGCGGCGACCTTCCGCGCGCGTTACAACCAGCTCGTCCAGCTGGTCATGACGCAGATCGGAACGCCCCAGCCGAACTGCAGACACGGCTGACTGTCGCAAGGCGTGGGGCAAGAGCGGTCCTCGGAGACGTGCTGCGCCGTGCGCGCCTGCCGAGCCGACGCAAGACGCAGCCCCCCGACGGCCCCGCGATCCCGCAACGGCACGCGCTCCGCGCCAAAATTCGCTCCGCTCGCCCTGGGCAGGGGAGATCTGCCGCGCCTCCGGGTGCGTCTGGCGCGCATTGGGACACCCGCTGGTCCACGCACGGCCGGCGGGCGCGCGCGATCGCCCGTCTTGGCATGCAAGCTGCTTCCTTGCTCCCTGGAGGTTCACGACCATGTCTGGAATCACGAAGCGGCTGCAAGAATTGCTCGACAGCAGCGGCGTCGAGTACACGACCATCCGTCACCGCGACGACTTCCGGGCGAAGACCACGGCGCTGGACACGGACACCCCCCTTCAGGAGTTCGCGAAGACCGTCTTCATCTGGGTCGACGGGAGCTACGCCATCGCGGTTCTTCCGGCCAGTCATTTCGTCGCCGAGAGCAAGCTCGAGAGCCAGCTGGGCGCGGAGAAGGTGCGGCTCGCCTCGGAGTTCGAGATGCAGGATCTGTGTCCCGATTGCGAGGTGGGCGCCGCGCCGCCCTTCGGAAATCTGTACGGGCTTCCGACCTACGCGAGTCCGATCCTGGCGCGCGACGAACACATCACCTTCAACGCCGGAACGCACCGCGATGCCGTGCGCATGAGCTACGCCGATTACGAGCGGCTGGTGCGACCCGAAGTGATGTCGCTCTCGCGGCACGAAGAATCGTAACGGCGCGGCGATCCCTGCCGCGGAGCGACTGCGGGGTGAGTTCCCCTCCGCTCCGCATCGCGCCTCGGCTCTCGTCATGAAGATCTGATCCGCGCAAGGGGGAGAACCCCTCGCTCGCGGCAGCCGAGCCCCACATCTCTGGCTGCGCCGATCGTCGCAGCGCGAAGTTGTGAGCGGGATCACCGAGTCGAAGGGCGGCGCAGCGATAGCATGAGTATTCGGCTGGCGCGGCGTTGGGCTCGCCGGCAACGCCGAGCGGCTTGGCTGACGCGCAGCCGCGAACTCATGCGAACTCACGCGAAAGAAACCTCGCGCGAAGAAACGGAATGGGAGGGGAGAGGGATGGCGCTCAAGGATTTCATGGGGATGGCGGAGAGAACGGCGGAGAAGACAGAGTTGGAACGGGTTGAAACCACCCCGAAAACGGCGCTCCCGGCGATCCGGACCGTGGCTCCGTCCACGTCGATCGACGCCACGACGGAGATTTCAGGCAAGCTCCGCTGCGGCGAGACCCTTCGCATCGACGGACGCATGAAGGGCGAGATTCGCTGCGACAAGACCGTCATCGTCGGGCAAGGCGCAAGCGTCGAGGCGACGATCCAGGCGGACGCGGTCGTGATCGGCGGCGAGGTGAAGGGAGACATCATCGCCAAGCGCAAGGTCACGCTCGAGAGCAGCGGGCGCGTGATCGGCGATCTCTCCACCCCCGGCATCGTGATCGAAGAGGGCGCGAAGCTCGAGGGACGCATCGTGATCGGTGCCGAGGAGGGAGCGGCCGCGCACAAGCAGCCGGCCGCACGCACGTCGGCGCCCGCGCGCGACGCGGCGCCGAGCTCGGACAAGGTACCAGCTCCGAGCGTCACGACGCCGCCGCGCTGATCTCGACCCGCGCTTGATTTCGCCGCAGCCGGGCACTCGCTGCCTCGGAAGCGGGCGCGCAGTGCGCCGCAGCTAGGCGGTGTGCTGCGCGCGCGAGGCGCGGTCCACGCGCAGGGCGACGGGCAGCAGCAGCAGCAGGGACAGCAGCGTGCCGCCGACGATCACGGCGATCAGCAGGGAGTAATCGAGTCCGTGGTCGATCTGGTACTGGCGGATGCGGCCGCAGATGCCGGGCCCGAGGCCGTAACCGAGATTGGTGACGCTCGCGGTGGCCACCGCCACGCGACCGCGGCGATCGATCGCCGCGGCCAGTCCGATCTGATAGGGCGAGACGAAGTAGAAGCCGAGTCCCCAGATGAGCCCGCCCATCCACAGCGTCTCGGGCGTCGCGGCGCTGATGTAGGCCCAGCGCCCGGCGAGGCTGCACAGCGAGCCCACCACGATCGGGAACACGCGACCCAGCCGTTGGCCCAGCCACGCGGCGATCGCCCCACCGACCAGCCCCATGATCACCGTCGAGGCGATGATCGACGACGCGACGTCCTCGTCGAAGCCGCGCGACACGGCAATCTCGATCGAGAACTGCCAGAGCGCCTGCTCCGTGACCGAGTAGATGAAGACCGCGGCGAGCACCCCGAACGCCATCCAGCCGAAGGATCTGGAGGGCTCGACCGGGACCCGATCGGGTGCGGCGGACGCGGCGCTCTGGGCAGACTCCGGGGAAGCCGCGGACCCCGCATGAGCGAATCGCGGTCGCGGCGGAAGCCAGGCCAGCAGCGGCATCGCGACCAAGGTGAGCACCAGCAGGGTCGCGAAGCCCATGGCGTAGTTGCCTCCGGCGACCACGTGCGGCAGGAACTTGGTGAGCCCCGCGGTGATGCCGCCCCCCATGGT
>JAOUNA010000129.1 GCA_029881215.1 Myxococcales bacterium
GGCCCACCGAGATGAGCTCCACCGGCACGCCGGCCAGCGCCTCCACACGGTTCACGTAGGCCTGCGCCGCCGCGGGCAGCTCCTCGAAGTGACGGCAGTCGCTGATCTTCTCGGTCCAGCCGCCGTGGCTCTCGTACACCGGCTCGGCCCGCTCGATCTCGCCGAGCGTCATCGGAAACTCGTCCACCCGCTTGCCGTCCACGCGATACGCGATCGCGATGCTGATCTCGTCGAGGCCCGAGAGGACGTCGAGCTTGTTGACCGCGAGCGCCGTGAAGCCGTTCACGGTCGCGGCCTCGCGCAGCATCACGGCGTCGAGCCAGCCGCAGCGGCGCGGCCGGCCGGTGGTGGCGCCGAACTCGGCGCCGCGCTTTCTCAGCTCCTCGCCGCGCGCGCCGGTCTCCTCCGTCGGGAAGGGTCCACCGCCCACGCGTGTCGTGTACGCCTTGGTGATGCCGAGCACGCGGTCGATGCGCGTCGGCCCGATGCCCGCGCCCGTGCACGCCGCCCCCGCCACGCAATTCGACGAGGTGACGTACGGATAGGTGCCGTGGTCGATGTCGAGGAAGGTCCCCTGCGCGCCCTCGAAGAGCACGTTCTTGCCGTCGCGCAGCGCGTGCTCGAGGGTGCGCTCCGTGTGATCCACGAAGGGCGCGAGGCGCCGCCCCCACTCCACGGCGCGCTCCGTCACCGCCTCCACGTCCACCGGCTCACCGCCGTAGAACTCCACGAGCTCGAAGTTCTTCTGCTCCGCGAGCCGCTCGATCGTCTCGCGCAGCGACTTCGCATCCAGCAGGTCGGCGATGCGGATGCCGCGCCGCGCCACCTTGTCCTCGTAGGCCGGACCGATGCCGCGGCCCGTGGTGCCAATGGCGCGCCCGCGCGCGCGCTCCTCGCGGGCGCGATCCAGCGCGCGGTGCCACTCGAGGATGACGTGGGCACGGCCCGAGACGCGCACGCGCGACGGATCGCGCAGCACGCCGCGCTTGGTGAGCGCGTCGAGCTCCCCCAGAAGGATTTCCGGATCCACCACCACGCCCGGCCCGATCAGATTGATCGTATCCGGATCGAGGATGCCGGCCGGCACCACGTGCAGCACCGTCTGCTCGCCGTCCACCACCAGGGTGTGGCCCGCGTTGTTCCCGCCGTGGAAGCGCACCACGTAGTCGGCGCGCGGCGCGAGCCAGTCCACGAGCTTGCCCTTGCCTTCGTCGCCCCATTGGGCGCCCATCGCGATCAAAGTCGTCACGATCCGAGCTCCACCAGTCGCGCGGAAATGATGTGCGGATGATCCTCGAGACGCCGCAAGACCCGATCCGAGGGCGTCTGATCCACGTTCACGAGCATGGCCGCCTCCGCGCGTTCGAGATGCAGTGCGAGCTGCATGCGCGAGATGTTGATGCCCTCCTCGCCGAGCACGGTGCCGACGCCGCCCACGACACCCGGATGATCCCGATTGCGGATGAAGAGCGTCGGGCCCTCGGGAATCGCCTCCAGCATGAAGTCGTCGATCCGCACGATGCGCGGCTGACCGCCGTGGAACACGGCGCCCACGATCAGGCGATTCTCGGCGCCGGTCACACGCGTGGCGATGGCGCTGGTAAAGTCGGCGGAGCGGCTCGTCTTCGATTCCACCACGTGAATGCCGTGCTCCTTGGCGAGCACGGGCGCGTTCACCATGTTGACCTCGTCGCACACCGACTCGAGCAGCCCCTTGAGCACGGCGGTAGTGATGGGCTCGGTGGGCAGCGCCGCGGCGTCGCCCGAGTACTCGATCTCGACGCTTTCGATCGACCCGGTGCAGAGCTGCCCGTGGAAGCGCCCGAGCTTCTCGCCGAGCACCAGGTAGGGGCGGATGCGCGCCGCGAGCTCCTTCGAGATGGACGGCATGTTGACGGCGTTGTGCACCACGCCGTGCAGCAGGAAGTCGCGCACCTGCTCGGCGATGGCGATCGCCACGTTGAGCTGGGCCTGCTCCGTCGCGGCGCCCAGATGCGGCGTGCATACCACGCGCTCGTGCTTCACGAGCGGGTGGTCGGGCGGCACGGGCTCGTCGACGAACACGTCGAGGCCCGCGCCGCCCACCCGACCCGATTCGAGCGCCTCGAGCAGCGCGTCCTCGTCCACGATGCCGCCGCGCGCCGCGTTCACCACCAGCACGCCGGGCTTCATCTTGGCGAAGGCCGCTGCGCCGAGCAGTCCGATCGTGTCCTTGGTGCGCGGCACGTGCACGGTGATCGCGTCGGCGCGCTCGAGCAGCGCCTCGAAGGAAACCAGCTCCACGTCGAGCTTGTCCGCGGCCGACTGCGACAGGAAGGGATCGTGCGCGATCACCTTCATGCCGAGGCCGCGCGCCCGCTGCGCCACGATGCGGCCGATGTTGCCGAGCCCGACCACGCCGAGCGTGCGGTTGAAGAGCTCCACGCCGATGAAGCGCTTTTTCTCCCACTTGCCCGCCTTCATGGACGCAGTCGCCTGCGGAATGTGTCGCGCCAGGGAGATGAGCAGTGCGAGGGCGTGCTCGGCCGTGGTCACGGTGTTGCCACCCGGCGTGTTCATCACGACCACACCGTGCGCCGTGGCCGCGGCGACATCCACGTTGTCGACGCCGATGCCGGCGCGCCCGATCACCTTGAGATGCTTGCCCGCCTCGATCACGTCGGCGGTCACCTTCGTGCCGCTGCGAATGATCAACGCGTCCGCATCTGCGATCGCCGCGAGCAGAGCCCCCGGCGACAGATCCGGCGCTTCCACCACGTCGATGCCCTTTGCAGCGCGCAGGATCTCCAGGCCCTGCGGCGCGAGAGGATCCGTAACGAGCACTTTGGTCACAGCATTCTCTCCCATGTCTCGCGGGCGCCACCCGCAATCCAGCGCGGCTCAGTCCCGCAACAGCTCCGTCGCCGTGCGCGCACCCTCTCCGAGCTTGTGAACGTACCCCACAGCGGCGAGCGCCATCTCGATGGCGGCGATGCAGGCGATGGTATCGAAGCGATCGTAGTAGCCGAGATGCGCGAGGCGGAGGATCTTGCCCTTGAGCTTGCCCTGACCGTCCGCGAGGGTGAAGCCGAGTTGATCGCGCAGATGGGTGCGCAGCGCCGGCCCATCGACACCCTCCGGCACGCGCACCGCCGTGCAGGCGGGGCTCGGTGCGTCCGGGGCGAGCAGCTCGAGTCCGATGGCGCGCATGGCTTCGCGCGTCGCCTGCGCGAGCTTCTCGGTGCGTCGCCAGGTCTCTTCGAGACCCACCTCGTCGAGAATGATGCGAAGCGTCTCGACGAGACCGAAGAGCAGGCTCACCGCCGGCGTCCACGAGGTCTGATCCGTGGGCAGCGCCTTCAGCTCCTTCTTCAGGTTGAAGTAGTAGTGCGGGCAGGTCGAGCGCTCGACGAAGCGCTGCGCGCGCTCCGAGAGCCCGAGGAAGGCCAGGCCGGGCGGCATCATGAAGGCCTTCTGCGAGCCGGAGACGACGGCGTCGAGCCCCCACGCGTCCATCGGGAGGTCGTACACGCCGATCGCGGTGATGGCGTCGACCACCAGCAGGCGCTCGTCGCTCTCGCGCACGATCTCGGCGATCTCCCGCACCGGATGACACGCTGCGGTGCTGGTCTCGGAAGCCTGCACGTAGACAGCCTTGATGTCGGGGGCCTGGGCCAGCGCGTCCGCGACACGGGCGGGATCCACCGCGGTGCCCCACTCCACGTCGAGGCAGGTCGTGCGCACGCCGTAGGCCCGGCAGATCTCGTCCCAGCGCTCGCCGAACTTCCCTCCGCGCACGACGAGCGCGTGGTCGCCCGGCGAGAGCAGGTTGGAGACGGCTGCGTCCATCGCACCCGTCCCGGACGCGGCGAAGAGCAACACGGGGCCCTGCGTCTGGTAGATGCGCTGCAACCCCTCGCGGCAGGCGCGGAACAGCGGAATGAAGTCGGCCGCGCGGTGGTGCAGGATGGGCTGCGCCATGGCGAGGCGCACCCGGTCCGGAACCGGAACGGGCCCCGGCGTGAAGAGGCGTGTCTTGAGCATCGGTTGATCCCTGCTCCCCGCACTCGGGCTGCCTCGGGAAGCTCTCGAACCAGCCGCGAATTCCGGGGGCGTAGCGCCTCGCTTCAGCGCGTGCCGGGCACGCTAACTCCTTGCGATGGCAGGAAAATCAGGCGCGGAGCCCGAGTGTGCCCGAGGCCTGGGGGAGTGTCAACGCCCGCGCGGCCCGCATGGGGCGCAGCGCGGGGCCTTCGCTAGCCTGCGGCCATGTCGCAAGCGCCCGACGCCGTGTCGATCGAGCCCCGCGGCCCACTCGACGCGCGCGTCCAGGTGCCCGGCTCGAAGAGCATCACGAATCGCGCGCTCGTCGCCGCCGCGTTGGCCCAGGGTGAGAGCACCCTCCACGGCGGGCTCACCAGCGACGATACCCGTGTCATGATCGAGTCGCTGCGCGCGCTGGGCTGCAGCGTGCAAATCGACGGCGAGGCCTGGAACGTGCCGGGGCGCGGCGGCCGGCTGCGCGCTCCGGCGCGGCCGCTCGACACCGGAAACTCGGGCACGACGGCGCGCTTTCTCACGGCCGCCGCGGCGCTGGCGGACGGCCCCGTCGTGATCGACGGCAACGCCCGCATGCGCGAACGGCCGATCGACGATCTGGTCGACGCGCTGGCCGGTCTCGGCGTGCACTGCGAGATCCTGGGCCGGAACGGCTGCCCGCCGGTCCGGGTACCGGGCGGCGGACTGCCCGGGGGCAGGGCCACGATCGACGCCCGCCGTTCGAGTCAGTACGTGTCCGCGGTGCTGCTCGCGGCGCCCTTCGCCCGGCGCGACGTCACCCTCGCGCTCGCCGGCGGCGCGCTGGTGTCGCGACCCTACGTCGAGCTGACCCTCAAGGTGATGGAGGACTTCGGCGCTCACACGGAGTGGCGCGATCCCGCGCAGCTGCGCGTCTTCACCGGCCACCCGTACCGCGGCCGCACCTACCGCGTCGAGCCCGACGCCTCCTCCGCCGCCTACCCGTTCTGCGCCGCCGCCATCGCCGGCGGCCGCGTGCGCGTGGAGAACGTGCCGCGCCATTCGCTGCAGGCGGACTTCCTGCTGCTGGACATCCTGCGGCTGATGGGCTGCCAGGTACACCGCGAAGCCAACGCCGCCGAGGTGACGGGACCGAGCGGTGCGCTGCGCGGCGTGGACATCGACATGAACGATCTGCCCGACGCCACGCTCGCGCTGGCCGTCGTGGCGCTCTTTGCCGAGGGCCGCACCCACATCCGCAACGTGGCGAACCTGCGGATCAAGGAGACCGACCGCCTCGCCGCGCTCGAGACCGAGCTGCGCAAGCTCGGCGCGAACGCCCACGCCGACGCGGATTCGCTCGTGATCGAGCCCGGCCCGCTGCGCGGCGCCGCAATCGACACCTACGACGACCACCGCATGGCCATGGCCTTCGCGCTCGCGGGCCTGCGCGTCCCGGGGGTCGTGATTCGCGATCCGGGCTGCGTCTCGAAGACCTGGCCCGACTACTTCTCGATGCTCGAGCAGCTGTAGCGCGGCGGCGGGCGTGCCGCGCTAGCCGGACTTCGGATTGGGCTGGGTCGCGAGGGCGATCCCCCGAGCGCCGGCCTGCTGCGCCACGTCCAGGATGTTCACCGCCTGGCCCAGCAGCACGCGCTTGTCGCCGCGCAGGATCACGAGCTTCTCGCGCGAATTGCCGAGCGCCTCCTCGAGCACGGCGTAGAGCGTCTCCGACGTCGCGGGCGTCTCGCCGACCAGGATCCGTCCGTCGGGCGTCACGGTGACGGTGACGCCCTGGGGTGTGGTGTCGCTGACCTCCGCGCCCGGCAGGTCGACGTTCTTGCTCTGGTTGGCCACCACCGAGGTGGTGACCATGAAGATGATCAACAGCACCAGGAAGACGTCGGTCAGCGGCGTGATGTTGATCTCGGCGACGACTCCGTCGTCGAGATTCTCGTCGTCAGCGGGCCGGTACGAGGCTGCCATTCGATACCTCTTCGTCTTCGCTCGACGCCTCCACATAGAGCAGCGCCTGCACGAAGCGCTCGCAGGAACGCGCGTAGGTGCCGGCGATCGCGGCCGCGCGCGTCTGGAGATAGTTGAACATGAGGAGCGCGACGATCGCCACGGCGAGCCCGGCGGCCGTGGCGATCAGCGCCTCGGAGATGCCGGAGGCCACCACTTCGAAGCCGCCCGCGCCGTGCTCGGCCATGTCTCGGAAGGCACGGATGATGCCGATCACCGTACCGAAGAGGCCGACGTAGGGCGCGAGCGAGCCGATCGTGCCGACGATCCAGAGACCGCGCTTCAGGTGGAAGGTCGCCTCCTGTCGCGAGGTCGAGAGCACGCGCTCGAGATCCTCGAGAGGCACGTTTCGCCAGCGCATGGCCTCGAGAAAGACGCGGGCGATCGGCTGATCGGACGCATCACAGAAGCCGCGCGCCCTCTCCACGTCGCGTTGGATCAGCGCCTCGATGGTGCGCCGTGTGAGGGCCCGCGTTCCCGCCGCGAGCCCACGGAAGCGCCAGAGCCGCTCCAAGAAGATCGTCAGCACCAGGAAGGAACCCGCAATCAACGGGTAGTTGGTCATCCAACCCTGGTGAATGAGCGCGAGAAATTCCGATGAATCCAACGCTTCCCCCCCTGCGCCGGCGCGCGCATCGGCGCGCCACCCGCGGCCGCTGACCGGTTCTCCCGTTCAGCGCGTTTTACTTTCGGCCACGCTAGGTTATCCGATCGATCCGAGGACACCAGCCAAGCGAGCGGCGTTTGACACGCTGCTGGTGCTCTCGTAGGATCATCGGCCAAGCGGCCGAATGCCTTTCCAATTCATTCGTCGACCCGATCCCCTCCGCGTACAGAGCACCTCCGAGGCCGTAGGGCGAGGCAGCGCGGGCAGCTTGGCTGTTGATCCCAGCGGGTTTCTGCCGATGAAGCAGGCGTCGATCGGCCGCGCGTCGAACATCCCCCCGGTCTGCCTCTTCGAGGGACACGCCCGTCGCGCGCTGGAGAGATCGCGCGATTGGACGATACGAGGGGACGCCGCGGCATCCGCGGCGGGTGGCACCGCTTCATGAGCACGCAACTCATCGTCAAAGGACGCCGGAAGGCGCGCGGAAAGCTCGCGCGGCGGATCCCGCTGCGCGCCGTCTTCACGCCGGCGCCCGGCGTCGCGGGCGTCCGCCTCGCCTATCCGTGGTCCGGCACGGACGACGGCGAGGATTCGCGCCGCACGCTGATCACGGGATCGATCTCGGCGCTGCTGCATCTGGCGGCTTTCGGCTTCCTGGTGCTGCTCGCGAGCCTGGCGCCCTCGCTCGACGACACGCTGATCCCCGTGCAGCTGCTGCGCAACGACCCCGCGCTCGACGAGCCGGCGCCGGCTCCCAAAGCCCTCGCCGAGCGTCGCTCCCTCCGCTACGCCCCGGCCGCGCAGACGGTGGCCCCGCAGATCGTGAACCCGCGCGTCATCGCCGCCGCCTCGCCGGCCGTGCGCGCGGAAGCCGTGCAGATGGATGCGGTGAGCTCCGTGGCGGCGCCCACCGCCATCGAGCGCTCGACCACGGTCGTGGAGCGGCTCTCCGCGGTGAACTCGGTCGCACACGCGCGCGCCGCCGACGTGGACGTGAGCCGTGTGGCGGCTCCGGTGGTGCGCGGCCCCACGCAGGTCGACGCGCCGGCGGGGCCCTCCGTCGGACCGCGCAAGATCGAGGCCGCCGACGCGGTTCCCACCATGGGGATCGCACCGCTCGCGATCGGCAGCGGTGACGGATCCTCCGTGCGCGAAGGGCTGCTCTCGAGCCGCGACGTGATCGGCTCTCCGGATGGTCCCATGATCGTGTCCGTGGATACGGCGATCGGGAACAGCCACCTGCGCGGCAGCGGCGGCACCGGAACGGGCCTCGCGCCGGCGGGAGGAGGCTCGCCGTCGGAGCAGGCCTGCATGCACCGCCCGGAGGTGGTCGCCTACATGTCGGAGGTCAAGTCGCGCACCATCGCCCGCTGGGTCCTCCCGCCGGGCGTCGACGCGAACCACGAGGTCCGGCTGCGCTTCCGCCTGGACACCGCCGGCTCGGCCCGCAAGGTCTCCGTGGTCGAGGCGGACGACAACGCACTCGGCGCCAGCGCCGTCGACGCCCTGCGCGCCGCCTCGCCGTTTCCGCCCATGCCTGAATCCGCGCGCTGTCTGAGTGACGTGTCCCTGATCGCGACGTTCAAGAATCCGTCAGCGGGATGAGCCGAGTCGCCACAAACACACTCGCCGCTGCGCTCCTGCTCGCGCTCGCCGACGCCGCGTTCGCGCGCAGCAGCTGTCCGCCCGTCGAGTTGCTCTACGACGACAACGAGCAGATCGCCGAGCGCCGGACCGACACCAACCAGGACTGTCGCCACGACGAGTTCGTCCACTACAGCGCAGGGGTTGCCGAACGCGCCGAGCGCGACACGGACCACGACGGCCGCATCGACGTCTGGCTCTTCTTCGAGGCAGACGGAAAGACCCCCGCGCGTCAGGATCAGGACGTCGACGCAGACGGCCAGAAGGACCGCTGGGTCACCTTCCGCGCGGGTCGGCCGAGCATTCAGCTCGATGACAGGAACGCGGACGGAAAGCCCGACGCCA
>JAOUNA010000130.1 GCA_029881215.1 Myxococcales bacterium
CGCCACGAACGCGCTGATCATCCAGGCCAGCCAGGAGGGCTTCAACACGCTGGTCGGCGTGATCGAGAAGCTCGACATCGTGCGCCCGCAGGTGCTGGTCGAGGCGCTCATCATGGAGGTGGACGTCACCGACAGCCGCGATCTGGGCGTGAACGCGCTGCTCCGCTCCATCAACGGCGACAGCGACTACCTGATCCGCGGCGCCAGCGACGCGGCCACCATCGCCGCCACCGGCGGCCTGGTCGGCGGCGCCCTGCCCGCGTTCCCCACGCAGGCGCTGCTCGGGCGCATCATCAAGGATACGACGAATCCCGACTCGGACGGCAACCCGACCGACGACGGCACCGTCATCGAGGGCATCATTCGCGCCTCGGCGAGCAACGGCGACGCCAACATCCTCTCGGCGCCCCACATCCTCACCTCGGACAACGAGCAGGCCGAAATCCGGGTGGGCGACAACATCCCGATCATCAGCTCCCGGGTGCAGTCCGCGGCCGGCCAGACGGTGGGTCTCTCGAGCTCGGTGAACGTCGAGCGCCAGGACATCGGTGTCACGCTGCGCGTGACGCCCCAGATCACCGAGGGCGACACGCTGCGCCTCGAGATCTTCCAGGAGATCACCGACGTGAACGAGACGCTCTCCGAGACCACCGGCTCCGCGGAGAACGTGGGCGTGGCGCTCTCGAAGCGGCAGATCGAGAACACGGTGGTGGTGGCCGACGGCGAGACGGTGGTGATCGGTGGCCTGATCGGCGACGCCTACCAGGACACGGTCAGCAAGGTGCCCTGGCTCGGCGACATTCCGATCCTGGGCTGGGGCTTCAAGACCACCTCGCGGCGCGTGGTCAAGCGCAACCTGCTCGTCTTCCTGACGCCGCGCATCGTGCGCACCGGCATGGACCTCGAGCGCGAGACGATCCGCAAGCGCGAGGAGTTCCGCGACGCCTCGGGGCAGGCGCTCGATCTCACCGAACGCCAGCTCGAGCAGGAGGCGCAGCGCCTGGCCGAGGCCGAGGCGAGCGGCCTGCCCTACGCGCCCGATCACTACGGCAACCCGGTGCGCCAGCGCATGGCGGGACACGCGGGGCGCTATCCGCTGGAGCGCATGAGCGAGATCGAGCGCCTGCGCGCCGAGGCCAAGGCGCAGGCCGAGAGCGCCGCCGCGGTGCAGCCGCCCGTCTACTACCTGCTGGCGGCGATCCTGACCAACGCCGACGCGGCCGCGGCGCTGCTCACCGACCTCGTCGACTCGGGGCACGACGGCACGCTCGTCTCGACACAATCCGGAGATGGCGTCCTCTACGAAATCCAGCTCGGCCCGTATGCGAGCGAGAACCAAGCGAGAGAGATCGGTGACGGGCTGCGCCGCTCCCACGATCTCTCCCCCGTCGTCCTGGTGAGCGCAGCGCCCGAAGACACGGAGACGCCGTGATGAGCGGGGCGCACGCGACGCTCGAGCGGTCGCGCAGCCAGCGCTCCGATCTCGGCGCGCTGCTGCTGCGCACCACGAATCTCACGGAGGCGCAGCTCGAAGAGGCGCGCCGCGCGCAGGCCGAGCGCGGCGGCCGCCTCATCGACCATCTCGTCCACGACGGGCACGTCTCCTCCGATCAGATCATGCAGGCCCTGAGCGAGCAGCTCGACATCCCCATCCGCGCACAGATCGGCATCGGCGACGTGGACGAGTCGCTCATCGAACGCGTCCCCATCACCTTCGCCAAGGAGCACGGCGTGCTGCCACTCGCGCGCGAGGCGAGCGGCGCCATCCGCGTGGCCGTCGTGGATCCGCTCGACACCGCGCCGCTCGACGATCTGCGCCTGCTCTTCGACGGCGCCGAGCTGCAGCTCGAGCTCGCCAATCAGCGCACCGTGCTCGGTGCAATCAACGAGTCCTACGATCGCGGGCCCGGCTCCACCGACGCGCTGGCGGAAGACGCGGCGGAAGACCTGAACTCGCTGGCCTCCGAGCTGAGCCACGAGCCGCAGGACCTGATCGACGCCGCGGACGATGACGCGCCGATCGTCAAGCTGGTGAACTCCCTGCTTCACAACGCGGTCAAGGAGCGCGCGAGCGACGTGCACATCGAGCCCTTCGAGCGCGAGCTGCGCGTGCGCTTCCGCATCGACGACGTGCTCTACGAGCCGATCAAGCCGCTCGCGAAGTCGCTCCAGGCGAGCATCGTGTCGCGCATCAAGATCATGGGACAGCTCAATATCGCGGAGAAGCGCCTCCCCCAGGACGGGCGCATCCGCCTCAAGATCGCGGGCCGCGACTACGACGTGCGCCTGTCCACGCTGCCGGTCGCCTACGGCGAGCGGGTCGTGATGCGCCTGCTGCCGCGCACCCAGGACTTCCTCGACCTCGAGAAGCTCGGCTTCGACCAGAACCAGCTCGGCACGATGAGCCGGCTGATCGCGCGCCCCAACGGCATCATCCTGGTGACCGGCCCGACGGGCAGCGGCAAGACGACCACGCTCTACGGCGCGCTGGCGCGCATCAACTCGACCGACAAGAACATCATCACCATCGAGGATCCCGTCGAGATCCAGCTGCCCGGCATCGGCCAGATCGAGGTGAACGCGAAGGTGGGACTCACCTTCGCGAACGGCCTGCGCTCGGTGCTGCGCCAGGATCCGAACGTCATCCTGGTGGGCGAGATCCGCGACCTGGAGACGGCCGAGATCGCGATCCAGGCCTCCCTGACCGGCCACCTGGTGTTCTCGACGCTGCACACCAACGACGCGCCGAGCGCCATCACCCGGTTGGTCGACATGGGCGTCGAGCCGTTCCTGGTGGGATCCTCGCTGGTGGCGGTGCTGGCCCAGCGTCTGGTGCGCGTGCTGTGCCGCGAGTGCCGTGTCGCCTACGAGGCGACGCCCGAGGAGCTGCGCCAGATCGGCGTGCGCCCGCCGGACCGCCCGGTGCGCCTGTTCCGCGCGGAGAGCTGCGCGGCCTGCAACTACACCGGCTACCGCGGGCGCATCGGCATCTTCGAGCTGATGCAGGTGGACGACGACATCCGCGGCCTGGTCTCCCAGAACGTCGATTCCAAGACCATCAAGAACAAGGCGGTGAGCAAGGGCATGCACGCGCTGCGCTCGGACGGCGCGCGGAAGGTGCTGACGGGAATCACCTCCGTCGCGGAGGTACTGCGGGCGACGGAAGAGGAAGCCGCCGTCGCGCAGATCTGAGGCATCGGGCACGTGCCGGTCTATGCGTACAAAGGCGTCACGGCCCAGGGCCGCAGCACACGCGGCCACATCGACGCGGAGAGCCTGCGGGGCGCTCGCACGCGGCTGCGACGGGACGGCATCTTCCTGACCGAGCTCGTCGAAGGCGCGCGCGATCCGGGCGCGCACAGCGCCGCCGCACCGCGCGCCGCGCTGCGCCTGCCCCGCCTGCAGCGCATCTCGGCGCTGGATCTGGCGCTGGCCACGCGGCAGGCGTCGACGCTGCTGGGGGCGGGCATCCCCCTCGTCTCGGCGCTGCGCGCGCTCACGGAGCAGGTCGAGAATCCGCGGCTCAAGTCGGTGCTGGCCCAGGTGCGCGACCGCGTGAACGAGGGCGCGTCGCTGGCCGACGCGCTCGCGGGCACGGGCGCCTTCTCGGACCTCTACGTCAGCATGGTGCGCGCCGGCGAGGCGGGCGGTGCGCTCGAGCAGGTGCTCGAGCGACTCGCCGACTACCTCGAGAACCAGGTGCGCATGCGCAACAAGGTCGGCTCGATCCTGATCTATCCGACGGTGATGTTCCTGTTCGCCTGCGTGGTGGTGGGCGCGCTCGTCACGGTGGTGCTGCCCCAGATCACCGAGCTGCTGGTGAGCCTGAACCAGCCGCTGCCCTTCTACACGCGCTGGATCATCGGCCTCTCCCACTTCGCCCGCGCTTGGTGGTGGGCCGTGCTGCTGCTCGCCGCGGGCCTCGCGGCGATCACGCGCGCCCTGATCCAGACCGAAGCGGGCCGGGCGCGCTACGACCGCATCAAGCTCCACCTGCCGCTGGTCGGCCGCATGGTGCGGCTGCTGGCGATCGCGCGCTTCTCGCGTACGCTCTCGACGCTGCTCGCGGGCGGTCTGCCGATCACGCGGGCGCTGGAGACGGCCGGCCAGGTCGCGGCGAACCGCGTGCTTTCCCGGGCCATCGATGCGTCGCGGCTCAGCATCACCGAGGGAGCGAGCGTCGCGCAGCCGCTGCGCGCCAGCGGAGAATTTCCTCCGCTGGTCACACACATGATCGAGGTGGGCGAGCAGAGCGGCGAGCTCGAGGCGATGCTCGCGAAGGTGGCGGATACCTACGACGAACAGGTGGAGACCACGGTGACGCGCGTGACCGCGCTGCTCGAACCCCTTCTCATCTTGATCATGGTGGGGATCGTGATGGTCATCATCCTGGCAACGCTCGTGCCGCTTCTGCAGATCACCAGCTCGCTCGGCTAACCAGGAGGAGGGATACGACGATGCACCTCGCAGCAACCCGCGACGCGGGCTTCACCCTGATCGAGATCATGGCGGTGGTGCTGATCATCGGCCTGCTGAGCACTCTCGTCGGCCTCGCGATCTTTCCACAGATCGACAAGAGCCGGGTCAACACGGCGCGCGCTCAGATCAAGATGCTGGACGCCGCCCTCGAGACGTACCGGATGGACAACGCGAAGTTTCCGAACTCGGAGCAGGGCCTGGAGGCGCTGATCAATCCGCCGAGCGAAGCCCGCAACTATCAGCCGGGGGGCTACCTGCGGGAGCGGCGGATCCCCGATGATCCCTGGGGCAATGCCTATCACTACGAGTCGCCGGGGCAGCACAACAAGCACTCGTACGATCTGTGGTCCTACGGAGCCGACGGCACCGCGGGCGGCGAAGGCGTCGACGCCGACATCGGCAATTGGGTCGACGGCGCGGACGAAGGCTGATTCCACATGGCGCGCGGCAACGGGCAGCGCGGGCAGCGAAGCGCCGCCGCGTTCACGCTGATCGAGATCCTGGCCGTCGTGGCGATCCTCGCGCTGATGACGACCTTCGTGCTGCCCAACGTCGGCGCCATGCGCGAGCGTGCGCTGCGCAACGAGGCTGGAGCGTTGGCCGCCCAGCTCGAGCTCGCGCGCCAGCGCGCGGTCGTCACGGGCATTCCGCACCGGCTGCTGATCGATCTCGAGAGCGGCGGCTACCGCCTCGAGTGGCTCGCGCAGGACAGCGAGCAGAGCGCCACCCGGATCGACGGCCCGCCCGAATACGACGTGCGCGGCGGGACGCCGCTTCCGCTCGCCGCGCCACAGGCGACCCGCCTCGACTATCAGCCGGTGCCGGGCAATCTGGGCGACTTCCACTACCTCAGCGCCGAGCTCGGCTTCGCGGGCATGCAGACGCCCGAGGGCTGGATCGAGCGGGGCGATTCCTTCATCGGCTTCGATCGCGATGGCACCGCCTCCTACACGGAGATCTCGATCGAGGACACGTCGGGCCGGCGCATCGCGCTCGACGTGCTTCCGCTCGCCGACGCCGTGAGGGTCCGCGATGTCGAGCTCTGAGATGTGCGTGCGCACCGGGCATGTTCGCAGCGGCTTCACGCTCCTCGAGGTGCTGGCCGCCGTGTTGATCCTCGGCATGCTCTACACCGTGCTCGCAGGCGTGGCGATCGAGGGCTTGCGCGCCGAGGGGCAGAACCGCCGACGCCTCGAAGCGTCTCTGCTGGCCGACCAGCGGATGGCAGAGATGGAGAGCGGCTTCACGACCGAGGGCGCGCCGCCGATCGGGCATCGCGAAGAGGAGCGCGACCTCTACGTCGTGGAGACCGACGTGCGCGGCCTCGACGTGAACTCGCTGCTGCCGCCCGCGGCGCTCGCTGGCGGGAGCTTCGAGAGCTGGATCCTCAACAACGAAGCCAATGAACCCCGCCTGCGCGAGATCCGCATCGCGGTCACGTGGCCCGAGGGCGACGTGCAGCTGAGCGTGGTGCGCACCACCTTCGCCTTCGACACGGCCGATCTGGCGACCAGCCTGGCGAGCAGTCCGGACACTGCCGGGGAGCTGGACGCTGCCGGCACCGCAGCGACCACGGGCCGCGGCGCCGGGGGGAAGGCCGGCAGCCTCGAGCAGATGCTCGAACGCCAGGAGCGCCGGGATCCCAGCAGGAGGAACTTCCGATGAGCCGGTGCCCGGCGGCGCGTCGCAGCAGCGCGCGCACGGCGCGCGGCTTCACCTTGATCGAGGTCCTGGCGGTCATGCTCCTCATGGGGCTCGTGCTCGGCGTGGCGCTCGATTTCTACGTGGATCTCTCCAACGCGAGCACCCGCGCCAGCGAGAGCACGCGCGTCCTGCGGCGCGCGGCCAGCCTGCTCGACCGGGTCGCCGCCGACTTCGAGAACACCCTGCTCGTGCGCAAGCCGGAGGAGACGGATCCGCTCGCCCACCCCTGGATCTTCCTGGGCGAGTCGTACCGGTCCGAGATCGGCGCCGACCGCCTGAAGTTCGTGACGCGGCGAAGCGCAACCCGGCGCAGCGAAGGACCGGTTTCGGATCTCGAGACCGTCGCGTACGTGCTGCGCCCGAGCGAGGAGGACGACAGCTACGCGCTCTACCGCTGGTCGACCACGGGGCTGCCGGAGAGCCTCGACCGCGAGTTCCCCGCCGACGACAATCCCGCCTCGGTGCTGCTCGCCGACGGCCTGTCGCAGTTCGGCGTGCGCTTCCAGGGCGAGGATGGCGCGTGGATCGACGCCTGGGATTCCTCCCAGATGGTGCAATCCGGCGAGCTTCCCGTCGCGGTGGAGATCCGCGTGGCCATGCACGTGCCCGACGACCCTCTCGAAGAGGAAGCGCCGCGGCTGGTTAGCCGGCTGGTTCTGCTGCCCATGCGCGCGCTGGATCTGGAACAGCTGCTCGATCCCGCCACGTACGACGCGACCGGCGGCGCCGGGCAGGCAGAGGACGACGAAGCCGAAGAGGGGGAGCTGACCCTCGCGGATTGCGTCGATTTCCAGGCGCTCGAAGCCAGCACCCAGGGACTCGCCGCGAACCTGTCACCCGAGGTGCTCGCGTATCTGCAGCGCAAGCGGGACAACGCCGATGTCACGGCCTTCGAGCCGTACCGCGAGTATCTCGCCGGCAACCCCGCGGTTCGCGAGGAATGCCGATGAGGCGGCGCGACGAGCGAGGCGTGATCCTGGTCGTGGTGCTCGTCTTCGCCCTGCTGTTGACGAGCACGGTCGCCACCTTCCTGCGCAAGTCGACCCTGGACACGCTGATCGTCCGCAATCGAGACGCGCGGGCGCGCGCCGATGCCCTGGCGCACGGCGGCATCCGCGTGGCGACGGGCCTGATCCTGGCCGACGCGGTCGCGGCCTCGGAAGGATCCGACGCGCAGGCAGCGGGCCCCGCGATCAACAGCGTCCGCTCCGCCTGGGCGCGCCTGTCGGACTGGGATCTCGCGTTGGAAGGTGGCGCGACGCTGCGCATTCACGTCGAGGACGCGGGGGCGAAGCTCAACCTCAATGCGCTGCTGCATGCCGACGAGGACGGCGAACTCGCGAGCCAGGCACGGCCCCTGCTCGAGGCCGTCCTGGACAAGGTGATCGGGGAGATGCCGCTCGCGCCGGCAGAGAAGCAGTACGACATTTCCACGCTGGCGGAGCATCTGATCGACTTCGTGGATGCGGACGACGTGAGTCTCACGGGCGGTGGCGAGGACGATTACTACCAGATGCAATCGCCGCCCTATCGCGCGGCCAATCGCCCGCTGCTGAGCCTGGACGAGCTGCGGCAGGTGGAGGGGTTCGACGGTGTGCTCGTGGGAGCGCTCGTACCCTACCTAACGGTCTTCCCCTACGCGGGAACGGGTGGCATCAACCCCAATACGGCGCCCCCCCACGTGCTCGCCCTGCTCTTCTTCGACGACGGCGTGGATCTGCGACTGGCACCCGAGGACACGGTGCGGGAGATCTTGAAGATCCGCCAGGAGGGCGGCGCGATCTGCGCCGAGGAGCAAAGTGACGGCAGCTGCACGCCGATACGGGAGATCGTGACGAATGCGATCTACCCGCCGCCGGAAGTCAACGGCAGTGTCTTCACGATCGTCGCAGAGGCGCGGGTGGGGGATGTGACGCGCAGCATCGAGGCCGTGGTGCATCGCAGCCCGGAGGGCGAGCCCCGCTTGCTATCCTGGCGCGTCTTGTGAGCGGGGGGCGGGCTTGTCCATCCTGAAGAACGTTCTGGGACTGGATGTGGGCAGCCACGCCATCAAGGCGGTCGAGCTGCAGCAGGGCCTGCGGCGCCTCGCCGCGGTCCAGGTCCAGGCCGTCTCCCGAGCCGACTCGCAGCTCGGCATCGACGAGCTGCTCGCCCGCTTCCTGCAGATCCATCGGCTCTCCACCGAACACGTCGTCACCGCGATGCGCGGCGATCGGGTCTCGGTGCGCCGGCTCAGCTTCCCGTTCGGAGAGCGCCGCCGCCTCGCCCAGGCGGTGCCCTTCGAGATCGAAGACCAGCTGCCCTTCGACCTCGACGACGTCTACCTGGACTGGTCCGTGGTGGGAGGCGACCGCTCCCGCGCAGAGGTGATCGCCGCCGTCGCACCGCGGCGCGAGGTCTCGGAGCTGATCGCCACGCTGCACGCGGCCGG
>JAOUNA010000131.1 GCA_029881215.1 Myxococcales bacterium
TGCGCGGCGACTCGCGCGGGTCGATCCTGTGCTTCGTCGGGCCGCCGGGCGTGGGAAAGACATCGCTCGGCCGCTCCATCGCGCGGGCGATGGGCCGCGAGTTCGTGCGCATCTCCCTGGGCGGCATGCGCGACGAGGCGGAGATTCGCGGTCACCGGCGCACCTACGTCGGCGCGCTGCCCGGACGCATCATTCAGGGACTCAAGCAGGCGGGCACCCACAATCCCGTCTTCATGCTCGACGAGATCGACAAGCTCGGCGCCGACTACCGGGGCGATCCCTCGGCGGCGCTGCTCGAGGTGCTCGATCCGGAGCAGAATCACCGCTTCAGCGATCACTACCTGAACGTGTGCTTCGACTTGTCGAAGGTGCTCTTCATCGCCACGGCGAATCTCATCGACCCCATCCCCGGGCCGTTGCGCGATCGCATGGAGGTGATCCGCATTCCGGGCTACACGCCGGAGGAGAAGGTCGAGATCGCGCGCTGCTACCTGATTCCGAACCAGGTGAAGCTGCACGGTCTCACCGAGAAGGACGTGCGCTGGTCGAAGGGCTGCATCCTCGACATCGTGACGGACTACACGCGCGAGGCGGGCGTGCGGAATCTCGAGCGCCAGATCGCGAGCATCTGCCGCAAGACCGCGCGCCGCGCCGCCGAGGGCAATCGCCGCTCGGTCACGGTGAACCGACGCACGCTCGCCAAGCTGCTGGGACCGCCGCCGTACCTGAACGACGTGCCGTCGCGCGCCGGGGAAGTGGGCGTCGCCAACGGACTTGCCTGGACCGAGAGCGGCGGGGAAGTCCTGACGCTCGAAGCCACCATGACCTCGGGCACGGGCCTCGTGCTCACGGGTCAGCTCGGCGAGGTGATGAAGGAATCGGGCCATGCCGCGCTCACCTGGGCGCGGGGGCGCGGCAGCGAAATGGGCTTCGACGAGGCGATGTTCTCGCGCCACGAAGTGCACGTGCACGTTCCGGCCGGCGCGATCCCGAAGGACGGACCCTCCGCCGGCATCGCGATCGCCACCGCGATCCTCTCGCTGGCGACCCGCACCGCCGTGCGCGCCGATGTGGCGATGACCGGTGAGGTGACGCTGCGAGGCCGCGTGCTCCCGGTGGGAGGCGTTCGCGAGAAGGCACTCGCCGCGCTGCGCGCGGGAATCCGGCGCATCATCCTGCCGCGCAAGAATCTGCAGGATCTCGTCGACATCCCGAAGGATCTGAAGCGGCGCATCACGTTCATCCCGGTCGAGGACATGGATGAGGTGCTCGCCGCCGCGCTCGAGCGGCCCAGCACGCGCCGTCGTCCCGCGGGCCGGCGCACGCGGCGCCGCTCGGCCCTGCCCATTGCCTCTGCCAATCCGCGCTGAGCGCCGCCGCTGCGCGCCGCGCTCGACGCTGGCTGGCGCGAACCGTATCCGGACTCGTACGTTCCCGGCGGACGCCGAGGCGAGGTGGCGATGCGACGCAGTCGACGGCGCGTGCGAGCCGTGCGGTGTTTGCGCGATCTGGGTGAATTCGAGCTGATCGCGCGCATCGCGCGCGCGGCCGGGCGACCGCCCCCGCGCAGCGGCGTGATCCTCGGCATCGGTGACGACGCTGCGCTGCTGCGGCCGCGGGCCGGCGAGGACGTCGCGATTTCGGCGGACACCTACGTGGAGAACGTCCACTTCCGCTGGCGCAGCGACAGCCCGCGCAGCGTGGGTCGCCGGGCGCTCGTCGCGAATCTCTCGGATCTCGCCGCCATGGGCGCGCGGCCGCTCGGCTTCACCCTGGCGCTGGCGGCTCCCGCGGCGCTCCCGGTGCGCCGTGCGGATGCCCTGGTCGCCGGAATGCTGCACGAGGCGCGCGCCCACGGCTGCCCGCTCGTGGGCGGCAACGTGACCCGGGCGCGCGAGACCCATCTGGCGATCACCGCGATCGGCTGCGTGGTGCGCGGGCGCGCACTCCGGCGCGGGACGGCGCGTCCCGGCGATCGCCTGCTCGTCACGGGCACGCTCGGCGGCGCGGCGCTCGAACGCGCCCGCGCCGAGCGCGCCGGGGGCCGCGTGCGCCACGTGGCGACCCCGCGCCTGAGCGCCGGTGCATGCCTGGCGCGCATTCCCGCGGTGAGCGCCTGCATCGACATCTCCGACGGATTCGATGCGGACCTGCGCCAGCTGCTGGGTGAGCAGCTCCACGCCGTGGTCGACGAGCGGCGACTGCCGCAAGCGGCGGGCTTCGAGCGGGCCTGTGCGCGGCTCGGCCTCGATGCGCGGCGCCTGGTGCGCGCCGGGGGCGAGGACTACGAGCTGCTGTTCACGCTGCGGCCGAGCGGCCCGCGCACGGCGCTTCTCGCCCGCAGGCTCGGTCTGCGGCTCACGGAGGTCGGCCGCGTGGTTCGCGGCGCCCCCACGGGGAGAACGGCTGGAGGCTGGCGACACTTCTGAGCGCCGGGCGGCTGGTCCGCGCCCTCCCATCTCCCGCAAGTTGCCGGTTCCCGGAGTCTTTTGCTGCTCGGGGAGCGTCAAGGCGGACTGCCCCCGAACCGATACGCACTGCGTGAGAGTTGCGCTGACGCACAAGTTCGTCCTGGGCTCGCTGATCGTGGGCACGGCGGTGGTCGGGCTGCCGACCCTGCTGGTGCGCGGCGGTGTCGACGTCGCGCCCTGGGTCTATCCCTTCATCGCGCTCGGCGTGGGTGGCGTGATCGGCTACTTCCTGTCGCGCAGGCTCACCCACACCTTCGCGTCCCTGCGCAACACCACCGAGCACATCAGCCGGGGCAACCTCACCGCGCTCCTCGAGATCGACCAGCGCCCGCGTTTTCCGGACGAAACCTGGGATCTGACCTGCAGCATCCAGCGCATGGTGGAGAACCTGCGCCGGCTGGTCGACGGCGTGCAGGGCACGGCGGTGCAGCTCACGACGGCAGCGCGGGAGATGAAGGAATCCGTGCAGCACGCCAGCGCGGGCAACGAGGAGATCTCGTCCGGGATGGCGAGCCTCGCCGACGGTGTCGCCGAGCAGCAGAAGCTGCTCGAGGGCACCAGCCGCCTGGTGCACGAGATCGCCGCGGCCATCGAGGTGAACGCGTCCCGGGCGCGCGAAGCGTTCGGCTTCGCCGCCGAGGCGAATCAGAAGGCCGGCTCGGGTGTGGACATCTCGCGGCTTGCCATCGAGAAGATGCGCACGGTCTTCGAGCGCGTGGAAAACGCCGTCGCGCGCGTGTTCGAGCTGGAGGAGAAGACGCGGCACGTGCACCAGATCACGGGCATCATCACCAGCGTCGCGCATCGCACCAACCTGCTCTCGCTGAACGCCTCCATCGAGGCCGCGCGCGCGGGTGAGGCCGGTCGCGGATTCTCGGTCGTGGCGGACGAGATTCGCAAGCTCGCCGAGAGCGCCGGTCGCAGCGCCGAGGAGATCGCCAAGCTCATCCACGAGATCGAGTCGGACACGAGCGAGGTGGCCGAGGGCATGCGCGAGTCGAGCATGGTGATCGGCGAAGGACGCGAGGACGTGGATACGATCGCGGCTTCGCTCGAGCAGATCCGGTCCGCCGTGGGCGAGGCGGCGCGACGCGCCGAGGAGATCTTCGAGGGCGCGGATACGCAGGCCATGGACGCGCAGCGCATGGTCGAATCCATGGACGAGATCTACAAGGTGGCCGCGCGCAACGCGCGCGCCATCGAGGGCACGACTTCCACGGCGCACGGCCAGGTCGAATCCATGAGCGGGATGGTCGAAGCATCCCGCGATCTGAACGGCCTGGCGGAGGAGATGCGCGAGCTGTTGCGGCGCTTTGACACCGGCCGGAGCGAAATGCGAGGCGGGTCATGACGACGAGCGACGAGGCACGCCTGCTCACCTTCGAGATCGGTCGCTCGCTCTTCGCGATGCCGATTGCCGGGGTGCTCGAGGTGACCGAGCGCGGCGTCGAGGCCTGCGTGCCGACGGTGCCCGCGCGCGTGGCGAGCGTGATCAACTACCGCGGCGACGCGCTCCCGGTGATTCGGCGCGGCCAGCTGCTCGAACTCGACGGGATGGAGGCCTCGGAGCCGGAGCACATCCTGGTCATCTCCGACGGCCCCACCCACGCGGCGCGGCTGGGGCTGGAGGTCGATCGGGTGCTCGGCCTGATCGACGGGGAAGGCGCGACGTCTCGGGGGCCCGACCCGATTGCCGAACGGCGGCCCATCGGCGGACGCCTTGCCCACGTTCTGGATCCGGCGCGTCTGATCGCGAGGGCGCGGGAAGTAATCGAAACCTCGCTCACGAGGAGCGTGTGAAACCACGAGGGGAATGAAGATGGCGCGAGTCTTGGTGGCCGATGATGCGTCCTTCATGCGGCAGATGATCCGAGAGATCGTCGAAGCCGAGGGACACGAGGTCGTCGGCGAAGCATCCGACGGCGATGAGGCAGTCGAGGAGTTCAAGAGGCTCCATCCGGACGTGGTCACGATGGACATCGTGATGCCGCGGCGTTCCGGAATCGACGCCGTGAAGGGAATCATGCAGCTCGATCCGAAAGCCTGCGTCGTGATGTGCAGTGCACTGGGTCAGGAATCCCTGGTGCAGGAGGCGTTGCAGGCAGGGGCCAGGGACTTCATCGTGAAGCCCTTCAAGCCCGAGTCGGTCGTGACCACGATTGCGAAGGTTATCGAGAAGCCGGAGTAGCCGTGGATCTGGCGAAGTATCGCACGATCTTCATCGAGGAATCGACGGAGCACTTCGCCGAGATGAGCAGTGCGCTCATCGCTCTCGAGAAGGATCCCACCGCAGCCGAGTCGATCGATGTCGTCTTCCGCATGGCGCATTCGATCAAGGGCATGGCGGGGTCGCTGGGATACGACTCGATCACCGAGCTTGCGCATCGGATGGAGGATCGGATGCAGGTCATTCGGAGCGCGGGCTGCGTCGCCGCCGGCGACGAGTTGAGCCTGCTCTTCCGCGGGCTCAGCGCGCTCGAGACCATGCTCGAGGCGGTGAAGGAGTCTGGCGAAGCGCCCGCCGCCGATCCCGAGCTGATCGTCGCCCTGGCAGCTGCGACCGCGACACCCTGCGTGGAGGCCCCGGCCGACGTGGGAGAGGCACTCGGTGGTGCGGCGGCCACCCCCGCCGCCGAGGTGCCGGCAGCGCCGGCCGAAGCCGCGGGCGCGGCGCGCAGCGAGGCCAGTGCGGTCGCGCAGCCCGTGCAATCCGCGCCCTCCCGACCGACTCAGGAGCCGAGTCGACGCGCCGTCAACCCGAGGCCACCGCCGACGGTTCGCGTCAACACCCAGACGCTCGATCGATTCCTCAACACCGTGGGCGAGGTCATCCTGAACGCCAGCCAGGTGCGCACCTCGGCCGAGGTGACCGTATCCGCCAAGGGCCCCGCGCTCACGGAGGGGCTCGACCGAATGGATCGGGTGGTCGGCGAGCTCCAGCGCCGCGCCCTCGAGCTGCGCACGACGCGCCTGCTGCGCATCGTCGAGCCGCTTCCCCGCACCGCGCGCGAAATCGCCCAGCGCGCCGGCAAGAAGGTGGATGTCGAGATTTCCGGCGCGGAGCTCGAGCTCGATCGTTCGATTCTCGATCGCCTCGGTGATCCGTTGGTGCACCTGCTGCGCAACGCGGTGGACCACGGTATCGAGACCCCCGACGTCCGCGTGGCGGCGGGAAAGCCGGAAACGGGAAAGATCGTGATCGACGCCCAGCGCGAGAAGGACTCGATCCGCATCGCAATCCGGGATGACGGGGCCGGCATCGATCTCGACGCCGTGCGCGCCCGCGCCGTCCAGGCGGGCGTGCTGCACCCCGATCTCGCGGCCGACCTGCCTGCGAACGAGCTGGCGGCCCTGGTCTTCCATCCGGGCCTCTCCACCGCGCGAACCGTTTCGGAGATCTCGGGCCGGGGCGTGGGCATGGATGCCGTGCGCGCCACCGTCGAGTCGCTCGGCGGCGCGGTCGAGATCGCCTCGGAGCGCGGCATGGGAACCTCGACCACCTTGATCGTTCCCATCACCGCCGCCGTGCAGCGGGTTCTGCTGCTGAACATCGCCGGCGAGACGGTTGCGCTGCCCATCGCGAAGGTGGAGCGCATTCTCGAGCTGCCGAGCGCGAGTGTCGAGCGCAGCGGACGCGAGGCCTTCGTGCTGATCGAAGACGACCTGGTTCCGGTGCTGGATCTCGCCGAACGCATGGCAGTCGACGCCGACGCGCCTCGAGAGATTGTGAATCTGGTGCTGACCGAGGTGCGCGGCGAACGCGTGGCGCTCACCGCCGATCACGTCGCAGGGCAACAGCAGATCTATGTCAAGCCGATCCCCGAGCTCTTGGCAAGCGCTCGAGCGCTCGCGGGACTCACGATTCTCGGAGATGGTCGCCCCATGTTCCTCCTCGACCTGAACCAGCTGGCATGAGCTCCGCCCTGGACCAGATCTCCGAGGCCGAGATCGATCGGCTCCGAGAGCTCGCGCACATCGGTGCGAGCTGGGCGGCAACTGCGTTCGCGCGACTCGTGGGTCGCACGATTCTCACGCGTGTTCCCCTGGTGCACGGGCCGGACCGTTTCCGGAAGCGCGGAGAGTGGGAGACCGGAATCTTCTGTGTGATCGAAGGGGCTCTGGACGGTGTGGTCGCGGTATTTCTTCCCAAGGCTCCGCGCGACGCCGTGCTCGAGCTGCTGTGCAAGCGCCAGTCTCCACCCAAGGAGATGGCCGCGTCCGCGCTCACCGAGTTCGGCAGCATCCTGACCTCCCAGACGGTGTCGGCGATCGCGGACACCATCGGCGGGCGCATCCTGCCCGGGGTTCCGGAGCTCGTGCTCGAGAACGCGGAGACCGCCCTCCAGGCGCGCATGTCTCCGCGGCATCGCCCGCCGCCGCCGCTCTACATCGAGAGCGAACTCTTCGACCGGCAGGGAGACTTCCGGGCGCTGCACGTCGTACTCCCCCAGGTCCCGAAGGCTGCCACGCGCATCCGCTGAGTTCGCGCGCCGCAGCGAGCCTTCGACCCGCGCACGGGGCTGCGATACCGTGCCGCGCGTGGAGGTGCGGCGGTGAATCGCGAGCAGCTTCGGGCATTGCTCTCGGAAGTGCAGCGCGGGGAGACGGATGCCGAATCTGCGCTCGAGCGGCTCGCCCGACTGCCTTTCGTCGATGTTCCCGACGCGCGAGTGGATACGCACCGCGCGCTGCGCGCCGGCTTGCCCGAGGTCATCTTCGCGCCCGGGAAGACCGCGACGCAGATCTCGGACATCGTGCGCACGTTGCGGTCCGCGGAGCAGGACGTGCTCGTCACGCGCGTGGAGGCGGATCTCGCCGAGCGCGTCTGCGAGGCGACCGGGCCAGGCGAATACGACGCCACCGCGCGAACGCTCTGGTTCGGGCCGGCCGAGATCGCGATGCAGGGAAAGGGCGCGATCGCCGTGGTGTCGGCCGGAACGGCGGACGCGCCGGTCGCGGCCGAGGCCGTGCGCGTGGCCCGCTGCTTCGGCAATGAGGTGGAGCTGCTGGTGGACGTCGGCGTCGCCGGGATCCACCGGCTGCTGGCGTCGCACGACACGCTGCGCACGGCACGCGTGCTGATCGTGGTGGCCGGCATGGAAGGGGCGCTGCCCTCCGTGGTGGGCGGGCTGGTGGACAAGCCGGTGATCGGCGTGCCCACGAGCGTGGGCTACGGCGCATCGTTTGGCGGTGTCGCTGCCCTGCTCGGGATGCTCACGAGCTGCGCGTCCAATGTCACGGTGGTCAACATCGACAACGGCTTCGGAGCCGCCTATGTCGCGACGCTCATCAACCGGCTCTGAACGGCGCGGACGCGGCGCTGCGTCCGGTGCGCGCGCGGAGAAGGGTCGGCGCGGCGCCGCGCCGCGCGGCGGTGCGCCCGTGCTGCATCTGGATTGCTTCGCGGGGATCGCCGGAAACATGTTCACGGCGGCGCTGCTCGATCTCGGCCTTTCTCGGCGCAGCCTCGAGGAGGATCTCGGGGGGCTGGGTCTCGAACACGCGCTCGTGGTGCGTCGCGTGCGCCGCGGCGCGCTCGCCGCGCGCTACGTCCGGGTGCGTCCCGGAAAGAGCGCTGCGCGGCACGAACACGGGCGCAGCTACGCAGAAATCGCGCGCATTCTGGGGCGGGCGCGGCTCGATGCTTCCGTTCGCGCGCGCGCGCTCGAGATCTTCGAGGTGCTCGGTCGGGCCGAGGCGCGTGTGCACGGCATCCCGCTCGAGAAGGTGCATTTTCACGAGGTCGGCGCGGTGGACGCGATCGTCGACGTGGCGGCCGCCGCAATCGGTCTGGCGAAGCTCGGTGTGGCGCGCGTCACGGCCAGCCCGGTGGCGCTCGGTCAGGGCGTCGTCGACACCCAGCACGGCAGATTGCCGCTGCCCGCTCCCGCGACGCTCGAGCTGCTGCGCGGCGTTCCCACGGTACCCGCCCATGTCGATTGGGAGACGGTGACGCCCACGGGCGCCGCGATCCTGCGCTGCGTCGTCGACGAGTTCCGATCGCTTCCCGCGATGATCATCGATGCCATCGGCCACGGCGCGGGCGACGACCGGCCCGGACCCATGCCGAACGTACTCCGCGCGGTGCTGGGACGTTCGGGAGGATTCAGCGCCGACCGCGTGGTCGTCCTGGAGAGCAA